>NZ_JALHBK010000033.1:0-106532 GCF_031570565.1 Nonomuraea sp. 3-1Str | reverse complement strand
GGACTCCACGATCACCCGCGCGGACCAGCACGCCGCTGGTGCGCGTAAAAGGGGGATCTGCAGGTCGAGACGCCCGGCGGCATCGATATCGAGCCCGCGGATCAGTGTGCCCCGGCTGGGGCCGGGGAGGGAGGTGAGCGCCGAGTACGTCCTCCAGCCCGTGGAGGCGGAGCTCGACGCCTACACCCGCTTCCGCGCCGCGGTCGAACGAGCCCGCGCCTGACGCCGCACCCTCGTGCATGGCCTCGGCGCCGGCTCCGAACGTGTCCGCCGAGATCCACGACCGCGTCGAACGCTCACTTCCGGATGGATGCGTCGTAGTCGGTCTGGCGTGCTCGGATCTCTTCGGCGTGGTTGACCGTCCAGTCGTAGAGTCGGCCGAACGGCTCGCGCAGGGATTCGCCGAGGGGGGTCAGGGAGTATTCGACCCCGACCGGTGAGGTCGGCAGGACGCGGCGCTCGATCATGCCGTTGCGTTCGAGGCGGCGCAGGGTCTGCGTCAGGACTCGCTGGGTCACACCTTCGAGGCGGCGCTTGATCTCGTTGAATCGGCGTGGATTCTCGAGCACGGCCATGACCATCATCGACCATTTGTCGGCGATCTGGTCGAGAATCGGGCGGCTCGGGCAGTCGGCCCGGAAAGCGAGGTCGCTGCCCGCGACGGTCCGGTAGATGGTGTCAGCGCCCGTCTCGGAAGCGGCCATGACGGTACCCTCCAGGATCCCTGAGATGCTCAAAGTGCGTTATTGACGCAGGTGACGGCCCGTTTCACCCTAGGTATACATCAGGAACCAATATGCCTGCCAGATACCTACAGGAGTTCTCTCGTGGTCTACAGCGGTTACCAGACTCTTCGTGTCGCCGGCGAAGCCGGCATCGCCCGCGTGACGATCGACAACCCGCCAGTGAATGTGCTGGATGTCGCGCTCATGACCGACCTGCGGGACCTGCTGACCGCGTTGCGCGACGACAGGTCGGTGCGGGTGATCGTGTTCGACAGTGCCGATCCGGAGTTCTTCATCGCGCACGTCGATATGACCTCCACGCCGGACGCGCTGGCCGGACTCGCGGCCACCGCCCCGGAAGGTGTGAACGTGTTCCAGGCCGTCGGGGAGATGCTGCGTCGCCAGCCGCAGGTGACCATCGTCAAGCTCGCTGGGAAGGCGCGTGGCGGCGGAGCGGAGTTCGTCGCGGCCGCGGACATGGCCTTCGCGGCGATCGGCCGTGCCGGGCTCGGCCAGATCGAGGCGCTCATGGGCATCGTCCCGGGTGGCGGAGGCACGCAGTACCTCGCCGCCAGGGTCGGGCGCAATCGTGCGCTGGAGGCGGTGCTCGGCGCCGAGTTGTTCGACGCGGAGCTCGCCGAGCGCTACGGCTGGATCAACCGGGCCCTGCCCGCCGACGAGCTGGACGCGTTCGTCGACCGGATCGCCCGTGACATCGCGGCCCTGCCGGAGGGCGTGATCGTCGCGGCCAAGCAGGCGATCGTGCCCGACGACCTGTCCGCGGGCCTGGTACGGGAGAACGACGCCTGGGCCGGCCTCGTCTTCCGACCGGTGGCGGGGCATTTGATCAGCGGCGGCCTGGCCGCGGGCGCCCAAACCCGCGACGGCGAACGCGACCTGGAGACCCTGATGCGAAACCTGGCCGGGTAGAGCCCCTGGAACCATGACGGGCCGGCGGGCGTGGATTCCACGGTGGTGCGCGCCTCCCGTACCGCATCCTCGGCCTGGCCGGGTGAGGCGACCCCTGATCGAACGCCTGGTGGCGAACCTCCTGGACCGCGGGCCCGGTGTCCTCGCGGAGAGGGCTGCTGCCCGGCGCCCCGTGCGGGCAGCAGCCCTCGTACGACCAGGAGGTCGGCCCCCGCGCCGCCTAGGAGATCGGGCAGTTCGAGCCGCGGCGGCCCCCCGGCTCCTGCGGCTCGGACCCCTCGTAGACGTTCAGGCTCGCCTTGCCCGGCTCCGTCATACTGCCGCTCTCCACCAGCCACGAGTCCGGGACCGACTCCTTCGTCCCCCCGGAGACGGGGTCCATGTCCACGAAGTCCAGGACGGTCACGCCGCGTTCCCGCAGCATGTCGCGCACCTCGGACACGGGCCGGCCGATGTAGGGCAGGCAGTGCAGCGGCTCGCCCAGGGCGTCGATCGTGGTGCCGATCTCGAACTGCTCGCCGGGCCGGGCCTCCCGCCCGAGGGTGATCTCGGCGGGTCCCTGGAAGTTCTCCGGGATCTTCACCCCGATCGGGCAGCCGCCCATCTTGTCGCAGTCCCCCGGCCGGTCGATGGTCTTGATCTCGTCGAGATACCGCTCGTCGGTGGGCGAGACGGGGAAGATGGACCCGACGAACGCCGGGGTCGAGGGGATGACCCTCAGGGTCACGTCCAGACCGGCGTCACGGAGCTGGCTCTCGTAGGCGGCCGAGTCGGCGTACAGGTCCTTGACCTCGATGACGTAGTAGCCGTCCTCCTTCTTGATGTCGAGCGCCGCGGCCGTTCCGGGGCCGAGGCCGAGCCCGGCGGGCAGCAGCCAGCTCAGGCCGAGGAACGCGGCGGCCAGCAGGGCCACGCCCGGCACCGCGGCGCGCAGGACCAGCCTGCGGCGCCCGTGTCTCTCCGTCGCGGCGGGCACCCGGGCGGGCGCGGCCTCGGCGGTCATGATCTCTCGCATCAGCGCCCGGGCCCCTTCACTCATGCCGGGCCCGGAGGCGGGCTTGAGGTGGGCGACGACGCGATCCACATCGCTGTTCATGACTTTCCCTCCGCGAGTGCGACGGCGCGCAGGCCGTACGTGGTCAGATCCAGGTTGTCGGCGGCCAGCTCTCTGGCCAGCCGCTTGCGGGCGCGGTGCAGGCGCAGGCGTACGGCGCCGCGCGAGCAGCCGAGCACCTTGGCGATCTCGGCGTGGCCCAGCCCCTCCCAGCCGACGAGCGACAACAGCTCCCGGTCGTCGGGTGACAGGCGTCTGAACGCCTGGTAGGCGGCGTCGCCGTCCCGGTCCGCCACGGGCCGGGACCAGGTGGTCAGCTCCTCGCGCAGCCGCGCGGCCAGCGCCGAGCGGCGCTCCTGGGCGCGGAAGTGGTTGGAGAGGGTACGCCTGGCAACGCCGTACAGCCACAGCCGGGCCTCGTCGCCGCCGGGCACGTCGCCGAGCCGCCGCCAGGCCGTCGTGAACGTCTCGGCGATCACGTCGGCGGTGTCGTCGGGGGAGTCGGTACGTCGCGTGACGTAGGCGGCGATGGCGGGGTAGTGCGCCAGGTACAGCTCCTCGAAGCGCTGCTCGGGCGCTGGGGGGCCCATGTTGGCTTCTCTCGGTGTTTTGGACACATCTCAGGAGATGTCCGGCTCTGGGGTTCCGTTTCACCGAGGCCGTTGCCGAAGCCCTCTGAAACGCACCGCATTATCCGGACATTTCCTCATGCGTCATGAAGATCCCTCAGGCGATCGCGAGAGGTAGCGCATGAGCTTAGGCAATGGTCTGATGGCCGCCGTCCTGGCCGGGTCGATCGGCTTCACGGCCGTTCCGGCGCCCGCCGGTCCGGACGCGGCCGACGCCGGACGGACGGCCACGCGGCAAGGGAACGACCGGACGGGCACGGTCACGCTGATCACCGGCGACCGGGTCGTCGTCACCGCCGCCGGCCACCGGGTGGAGCCGGGACCGGGCAGGCAGGTGGACCACTCCAGCCGGTACCGGGAGGGCCACCTGTACGTCTACCCGTCCGACGCCCTCCCGCTGGTGGCCCAGGGTGTCCTGGACGAGCGGCTGTTCGACGTGACGCAGCTCCTGGAGTGGGGGTACGGCGACGGGCAGCGGGGCGACATCCCGCTGATCGCGCAGTCGGCCCAGGGGGACGTGCCCGCGCTCCGGAGCGCCCGTCAGGTCCGGCGGATGTCCGCCCTCGGCATGTCCGCGGTGCAGGTGCCCAAGACGAACGCGGCCGAGACGTGGAAGGGCCTGGCCGGCGGCGCCCGGACCCTGGCCGCCGGGCGGACGAAGCTCTGGCTGGACGGGCGGCGCCCCTTCACCCTTGACCGGAGCGTCAAGCAGATCGGCGCGACGGAGGCGTGGAAGCAGGGCATGACCGGCAAGGGCGTCACGGTCGCCGTCCTGGACTCCGGCTATGACCCGGACCATCCGGACCTGAAGACCGTGGTCACACAGTCACGGAACTTCAGCGAGGAACCCGATATCCGCGACAACCTCGGCCACGGGACACATGTGGCGTCGATCGTCGCGGGCGCGGGGGAGAAGTACCGGGGAGTGGCGCCGGACGCGAGGATCGCGCTCGGCAAGGTGGGCGGTGTCCGCGGCCCGGCCGACTCGGCCATCCTGGCGGGCATGGAGTGGGCCGCCGTCGAGGTCAAGGCCAAGGTGGTCAACCTCAGCATCGGCGCACCGGACACGCAGGGGCTGGATCCCCTGGAGCAGGCGGTCAACACGCTGTCGGAGCAGACCGGTGCGCTCTTCGTCGTGGCGGCGGGCAACGAGGGCTCTCCCGGCACGGTGAGCAGCCCCGGCAGCGCCGACGCCGCGCTCACGGTCGGCGCCGTCGACCGGGACGACCGGATGGCCGACTTCTCCAGCGCGGGCCCACGCCGCGACGACCACGCGATCAAGCCGGACATCACCGCCCCCGGCGTCGAGATCACGGCCGCGGCCGCCGCGGGCACGGCCGACGGTCCGTACGTCGCTTACAGCGGCACGTCGATGGCCACGCCCCACGTGACGGGAGCCGCTGCGATCCTCGCCCAGCGGCACCCGGACTGGAGCGGTCAGCGCCTGAAGGCGGCGCTCATCGGCAGCGCCTCGCCCCAGGAGGGCGCCAAGCCGTACCAGCAGGGGGCCGGGCGGGTCGACCTGGTCCGCGCGCTGGCCCAGCCGGTGACGGCGTCGACGCCGAACGTGTGGGCCGCCTTCCCCTGGGACGGCACCGGCGAGCGGGTGGTGACCAAGGACATCACGTACGCCAACTCCGGCGACACCCCGGTCACCCTGGCCCTCAGCGAGGACAGCGAGGTGCTGGAGCTGGGGTCCAGCAGCCTGGAGGTGCCCGCGAAGGGGGAGGCGTCGGTCAAGCTCACGATCCGGGGGGAAGGCAAGGCGCCCGGGGATTATCCCGGCACCGTGACCGCCCGGTCCGGCGACGCCGTGGTCCGCACCCTGGCCGGTGCCTACGTCGAGCCGGAATCCTATGACCTCACCGTCAAGACGGTCGACCTGGAGGGTGGCCCGCCTGCCGCCATCCTCTTGGGCGAGGTCTACAACCTCAAGACCGGTGACCGGCATCTGCTCGCCTTCGACGGCCAGGGCCAGGCCACGATCCGGCTGCCGAAGGGGGAGTGGAATCTCTACGTCGACATCTGGGGTCGTGACGCCGCCTTCGCCCACCGGCCCGTGACCATCGACAGCGCCGACCGTGAGGTGACGTTCGACCTGCGCCAGGCGAAGAGGGTCGATTTCGCGGTGGACGAGCCGACCGCGGAGCGTGACCCCGTCACTGACTTCACTCTGGCCAACGGGACCTGGAACACCTCTTGGGCCAGCGGCGGCAAGGACCGGAGCTACTACGTGTTCCCCGTACGCCAGCCGGGTCTGCGGTACATGGCCACGACCACCTGGCACAAGAAGGACGCCAAACCGAGCCCGTACCGCTACGACCTCGTCGACTACGAGATCGACGGGATCCCGGACGACCCCACCTACACGGCGCGGACGCGCGACCTGGTGAAGGTGAGCGCGGCCTACCGCGCGCCGGGCGTCGCCGCCAAGGGAAGGACATGGGTGGGGCCGCAGTTCCCCGGCGCCCGCTGGACGGACGGGTGGCTCGACGGCAGCCCCGAGATGGACCTGCCGGCGACCATGACCCACTACCGCACCCCCGGCTTCGCCTGGACCACGGAGGTCGGGACGGGTGCTCACATGGTGGCCGGCAGCAGTGCGGTGCTCGGGCGGCGGCCGGTCACCGAGGTGTGGAACGACGCCGTGACCGGCCCCGCGTTCGGCACGCCGGCCGGTGACCGCGACGGCGACCGGCTGCGCTTCACCGCCGACGGTCTCCTCGTCGCCGGCAGGGCCGGGCAGGCCGGCGGTGACTCCGCCACCACCGGGAGACTCGCTCTGGCCCGCGGCGCCGAGGTGCTGGGCCAGGCCGACCTGGCGGGCTGCGCCCCCGCGGAGCCCGAGAAGTGCCTGCTGAAGGCCCGCATGCCCGCCGAGGCGGCGACCTACACGCTGACCGCGTCGGCGCAGCGGCCGGCGGCGCTGTCCACGAAGGTCGAGGCGGCCTGGACGTTCCGGTCGGAGCGGACGGACAGGGCCCGGCCGCTGCCCCTGACCGCGGTCCGCTACCTCCCCGAGGGCCTGGACGACCACAACCACGCCAAGCCGGGGTCCACGACCGTGATCCCGGTTCGTCTCCAGCGCAACCCGGGCGCCCCTGCGGCGCGGGTCACGTCGATCACGGTGGAGACGTCCTTCGACGACGGGGCGACCTGGCGGCCGGTCCGGCCGGCCCGCTCTGGCTCCGGATGGACGGTCCGGGTCGCGAACCCGGCCGCGCCCGGGTTCGTCTCGCTGCGCGCCCAGGTCACGGACGCGGCGGGTGACCGGGTGACGCAGACCATCACCCGGGCGTACGCCATCGGGTGACCAGGTGACGCCGACCAGGCCACAGGTCTACGCCATCGGCTGACACCCTCCGCACGTCCGGCCGCTCGGGGAAGGGGATCCCCCCGCGCGGCCGGACGGTCAGTAGCCGGGCGGCGGGGTGACGCCCTGGGCGGGCTCGATGCTCAGGATGATCACCCCGTCGTTGTAGGTCTCACCCTCCGCAACCTTCCAGCCCGGATCGACCCGGGAGGCCGGCACCGGCCCCTCGACCTTGTAACCGACCCCCTCGTGCAGCGGCCAGCGCAGCTCGTACTCCACCTTCAGACCGTGCTCGCGCACGACGGGCGCCGCCTCGGCCACCGTGAGCCCCCCGATCCTGGTCCCGGCCATGACCTCACCCGGCAGGGTGGCGTCGATGGGGGACTCGTACTTCTCGCCGGGCTTGGCCGGCCGGCCCAACGACAGCGTCGCCGGTCCCTCGGTGTCGGCCGTGATCCTGAATTCCGTCAGGCACCCTTCGACCCGCACCTTGCAGTCGGACAGGCCGGAGACCATCCGGCTGTCCGGGTCCGAGTCCTCCCAGCCGACCACGGGGTGGCGCTCCCGCGGCGACACGGGCATCAGCTCCACTTTCACGTTGCCCAGGCCGACCTTGTCGAGCGCCCTCTGCAGCTCTTGCGGATCGGAGTCGCCGTCGGTGATGTAGAAGACGTACTCGTCGCCGTCGCGGTCGATCGTGACGGCCTGGCTCGCGTACACCTGCCCCGACTCCCTGAACAGGGACGGGCCGACGACGAGGGAGCCGGCCAGGACGACCGAGGCCGCCAGGCCCAGCATGAGGCGGCTCGGCGTCGGCCCGCGCCGGCGCCACCGGGCAGCCGGGGCCGGGGCCGGGGTCCGGTCCAGCAGGAGGATCTCGGTCAGCAGCGCGTCCGCCCCCGCGGTGGTCGCGCTGCCGGACAGGTCCGCGTCCAGCACCCTCGCCTGCTCCCTGAACACCTGGTCGTTGCTCATCGTGACTCCTCGTTGGTCAGTGGTCGCGGGCGGACGGCCGCCGGGCGGGCGGCCTCCAGGGCCCGGGCGAAGCGCCTGCGGGCGCGGTGCAGCCGGATGCGGACGGCGTTGCGCGAGCAGCCGAGCACCTCGGCGATCTCGCCGGGGTCCAGCTCCTCCCAGACGGACAGGGCCAGCAGCTCGCGGTCGTCGCCGGAGAGCGCGTTCATGGCCTGGTCCACGTGGTCGTACCGGCTGGGGGCGGACATGGCGTAGCGGCGGCGGGTCTCGGCGGTCAGCTCGGCGTGCCCCGTCTCCCTGCGCCGCTCGCCGCGGCGGTGGTTGGCCAGGATGCGCCGGGCCACGCCGTAGAGCCACAGCCGGGCGGCGTCGCCGCGCGGGATCTCGCTCACGCGCCGCCAGGCGGTCACGTACGTCTCGGCCACGATGTCGGCGGCATCCTCAGCGGAGGAGCACCGGCGCATGACGTACCCGAGGATCTGCTCGTACGTGCGCCGGTACACGGTCTCGAACCGGGACTGGTCATCGGTTTCGTCCACTTCATCCTCGGTGGTGGGCTGTTGTCGGTCTCGATCACGTACGTGTCCGCGGATGGACGCGGAATTTCACACGGGGATCGGAACAGCGACGTGCCGAGGAGGCGGCCTCAGGCCGGGGCGATGGCGCGCAGGGTGTCGAGCACCTGCCGGAGGAGCGGGTGGGCGGCGGCGCCGCGGCGGACGGCGGCGAAGACGCGCCGCTCCGGGCCCGGCGCGGGCCGTACCGTGACACCCGACAGCGTCATGTCACGCAGGGCGAGCCGGGGTACGAGCGCCACCCCCGCGCCCGCCGAGACCAGCGCCGCCACGGCGCGGAAGTCGTCCGAGCAGTGCGCGAACGCGGGCGTGAACCCCGCCTGCTCGCACGCGAAGGCGATCACGTCGTGGACCGGGTTGCCCGGGTGGGGGCCGATCCAGGTCTCACCGCCCAGGTCCGTGAGCGCCACGGGCTCGTCGGACGGCCCCGCGGCCAGGGGGTGCTCGTCGGGGAGGACGAGGTCGAACGGCTCGGCGTACAGCGGGACCCGGGACAGGCGGCCGTCCGCCGCCTCCGGCCAGCCGCGGTACTCCACGACGACGGCCAGGTCCGCCCGCTCGTCGAGCAGCATGGCCAGCCCCTGGTCCCCCTCCACGTCCCGTACGCGGACCTGCAGGCCCGGGGCCTTGAGCCGGAGCGCGGCGACGGCCGGGGCGAGGACGGCGCTGATCGCGGTGGCGAAGCAGGCCACGGTGACCTCGCCGGCCTCCCCGGTGGCGTAGGCGGCGACCTCCGCCTCGGCGCGTTCGAGCTGGGCGAGCACCTCGTCCGCGTGCCTGACCATGATCGTGCCCACGGCGGTGAGCCGCACGCCGCGGCCGTCGCGGGTGAACAGCCGGTGCCCCACCTCGTGCTCCAGGGCGACGAGCTGCTGCGACACGGCCGAAGGGGTGAGGTGCAGGGTGGCCGCCGCGGCGGTGACCGTGCCGTGGTCGGCCACCGCGCGCAGCGTGCGCAGGCGGCGCGTGTCTATCACGCTGGTGAGGATACCTACGGCGCCCGCCGGGCCGTGGGGCCAGGACGGGTCAGCCGCGGGCCTGGGCGAACGCCTCCACGGCGCGGTCCACGTCCTCGGCGGAGTGCGCGGCCGAGAGCTGGACGCGGATGCGGGCCTGGCCGTGCGGCACCACCGGGTACGAGAACCCGATCACGTAGATGCCCAGCTCCAGCAGCCGGTCCGACATGGCCGACGCCTTCGCCGCGTCGCCGATCATGACCGGGACGATCGGGTGGTCGCCGGGCAGGATGTCGAACCCGTGGCGCGTCATCTCGCTGCGGAAGCGGGCCGTGTTGGAGCGCAGCCGCTCCCGCGCCTCCCCGGTGCTCTCCAGCAGGTCGAGGATGCGCAGCGAGGCGGAGGCGATGACGGGCGCGAGGGAGTTGGAGAAGAGGTACGGCCGGGAGCGCTGGCGCAGCAGCTCGCAGATCTCCCGGCGGGCCGAGACGTAGCCGCCGCTGGCCCCGCCGAGCGCCTTGCCCAGGGTGCCGGTGATGATGTCGATCCGGTCGGTCACGCCGTGCAGCTCGGGCGTGCCGCGCCCGGTGGGGCCGACGAAGCCGACGGCGTGGGAGTCGTCCACCATCACCATCGCGTCGTACCGGTCGGCCAGGTCGCAGATCTCCGGCAGCGGGGCGAGGTAGCCGTCCATGGAGAACACGCCGTCGGTGACGATCAGCCGGCGGCGGGCGTCCGACGCCTCCTTCAGGCGGGACTCCAGCTCGCCCATGTCGCGGTTGGCGTAGCGCAGGCGGCGGGCCTTGGACAGGCGGATGCCGTCGATGATGCTCGCGTGGTTGAGCGCGTCGGAGATCACCGCGTCCTGGCCGTCGAGCAGTGTCTCGAACACGCCGCCGTTGGCGTCGAAGCACGAGCTGTACAGGACGGTGTCCTCCATGCCGAGGAAGGCGGACAGGCGTCCTTCGAGCTCCTTGTGCACCTCCTGGGTGCCGCAGATGAACCGGACCGAGGCCATGCCGAACCCCCACCGGTCGAGCGCCTCCTTGGCCGCCGCGACCACCTCGGGGTGGTCGGCCAGGCCGAGGTAGTTGTTGGCGCAGAAGTTCAGCACCTCCTGACCGGCGACGCGCACGTTCGAGCTCTGCGGGGTGCTGATCACGCGCTCGGGCTTGAGCAGCCCGGCCTCGCCGATCTCGTCGAGCGTCTCACGCAGCTGCTCGCGCACGTTCGTGAACATCAAGCACAACTCCAATCCAAAATGACCTTGCCCGTACGGCCGCTCGCGGCGGTGTCGAAGGCGGCGTCGAACTCCTGGTACGGGAACCGGTCGGTGATCACCGGGGTCAGGTCGAGGCCCTTCTCCAGCAGGACCGACATGTTGTACCAGGTCTCGAACATCTCGCGGCCGTAGATCCCCTTGATGGTGATCATCGAGGTGACGATCGTGGCCCAGTCGACCGCGAACTCCTCCGCGGGCAGGCCGAGCATGGCGATCTTCCCGCCGTGCGTCATGCTGCCGATCATGTCGCGCATGGCCCGCGGGTTGCCGGACATCTCCAGCCCCACGTCGAAGCCCTCGCGCATGTCGAGGCGGCGCATGCCGTCGGCGAGGGAGTCGCGGGCCACGTTCAGCGCGAGGGAGACGCCGAGCTTGGCGGCCAGGTCGAGGCGCTCGTCGCTGACGTCGGTGATGACGACGTTGCGGGCGCCGACGTGGGTGGCCACGGCCGCGGCCATCAGCCCGATCGGGCCCGCGCCGGTGATGAGCACGTCCTCGCCGACGAGGGGGAACGACAGGGCGGTGTGAACGGCGTTGCCGAACGGGTCGAAGACGGCCGCCACGTCGGGATCGACGGGGACGCGGTGGACCCAGGCGTTCTCGGCGGGAAGCGTGACGTACTCGGCGAAGGCCCCGTCGCGGTGCACGCCGAGGCCGACGGTGTTGCGGCACAGGTGGCGGCGGCCGGCCATGCAGTTGCGGCACCGGCCGCACACGATGTGGCCCTCTCCGCTGACCAGGTCGCCGACGGCGACGCTCTCCACCCCGGGGCCGAGCTCGACGACCTCGCCGCTGAACTCGTGCCCCACGACGAGGGGAAGCTTCAGGGTGTTTCTCGCCCAGTCATCAAATTTCCGGATATGGAGGTCAGTGCCGCAGATGCCGGTACGCAGCACCTTGATCAGCACCTCACCGGGCCCCGGCGTCGGCTCCGGGACGTCGACCAGCCGGAGACCAGGCTCGGGCCTCTCCTTGACCAGCGCTTTCATCACACATTCCCCCTCATCCCGAACCTAACGCACTGTGCCGTCCCGGCTCCGGGCATGTCCATCGAGGGATTCTTAAGTGCCCCCACAGCTTCGCTTCACGCCGCCGCCCGGCGTGTTGGCACGCCTCCCGGCCGCCCCGAGATTACGCAACAAGGTTTGTTAAGTAAGATGTCGATCTGACGGTTTCCCTGGAGGTCCGGTGCGACAGCAGAGCGGCGACGCCTCCCTTCTGCGCAGGCTCAACTCCGCCGCGGTGCTGCGCATCCTGCGGGAGGCCGGGGTGGCCACGCTGAGCGAGCTGGCCAGGGCGGCCCGCGTCTCCAGGCCGACGGCCGAGGTGATCGTCGAGGACCTGGTCGCCGAGGGCTGGGCCGAGGAGTGCGGCGAGGAGCAGGGCGACCGCCAGCGCGGCCGGCCGGCCCGCCGCTTCCGCTTCCGCGCGTCGGCGGGCCACGTGGCGGGGGTCGGCATCGGGGCCTCCCACGTACGCGCCATGGTGGCCGACCTCAACGGCGAGGTCGTCGCCTCGCACAAGGCGCCCACCCACGCGACGATGACCGCGGCCGAGCGCCTCGACGCCGTCGCCGGCCTGGTCTCCGCCGTCGCCGACCGGGCCGGGCTGTCCATGGCCGGGCTGGCGGCCGTCGGCGTGGGCACCACCGGTGTGGTGGACAACGCGGGCCGCGTGGTCAAGAGCACCGTCCTGCCCGGCTGGACCGGCCTCGACCTGCGGGCCGAGCTGGGGCGGCGGCTCGCGCCGCCCGTGCTGGTCGAGAACGACATGCGGCTCGCGGTGCTCGCCGAGCACTGGCGGGGCGTGGCGCGCGGTCATGACGACGTGGTCTACCTCTTCACCGGCCATCGGCTGGGCCTCGCCCTGCTGATCGGCGGCCGGCCGCACCGGGGCGCCAACGCCGCCGCCGGCGAGATCGGCCGGCAGGCCCGCGACCACTGGTCGGCCTTCAAGCACGTCTTCGACTACGCGATGGAGGCCGAGCCGGGCGAGCTGCGCTCGCACCAGCAGGCGGCCGACTTCGCCATCGCCCGGGCGCGCGCCGGCGACGAGCGGGCGCTGGCGGCCGTCACCGCGTTCGCCCGGCACCTGGGCGAGGGCCTGCTCACGCTGGTCAACCCGCTCGACCCGGAGATGGTGGTGGTCGGGGGCCGCCTGGCCAGGGCCGGCGACCTGCTGGTCGAGCCGATCCAGCGCTACTTCGACGACGTGTGCTACTACCCGCCGAAGGTCGTGGCCTCCGGCCTGGGCAGCGACTGCGTCACGCTGGGCGCCGTCCGCTGGGCGCTGGACCGCGCCGATGACCTGCTCTTTTCGTAGAGTCCTTCGATAATTCTGTCACGAAGCTGTCACGCAGCGGTCGCGTGCGCGCATCTTCTGCAAGATCCTGCACGATTATCTATAGTTGTTTTCATAAATGAGCGCTATCTTCCAGTCACGCACAAACCCGACAGATGGGGACGACATGACAGGCAAGATGAGGGCGCTGATGTGCGCCGGTGCGCTCGTGGCAGGACTCGCGGGATGCTCCTCGTCTGACGGGGGCGGCTCCGGCGGCAAGGTGACGCTGACCTACGCCTACTGGGACAGCGAGAACCAGGGCCAGGCGATGAACAAGATCGTCCAGGAGTTCGCCAAGACCCACCCGAACATCGAGGTCAAGCTCCAGTTCACCCCGAACAAGGAGTACTGGACCAAGCTCCAGACCTCCGCGGCCGGCGGCACGGCGCCCGACGTCTTCTGGATGAACGGCCCGCGTATCGGCCTGTACGCCTCCCAGAGCGCGCTGATGCCCCTGTCCGACCGGATCGCCGCCGACAAGCTCGACCTCGGCAAGTACCCCAAGTCGCTGGTCGACCTCTACACCCTCGACGGCAAGCAGTACGGCATCCCCAAGGACTTCGACACCATCGGCCTCTGGTACAACAAGGACCTGTTCGACGCCGCCAAGGTCAAGTACCCCGACGCCTCCTGGACCTGGGACGACGTCCGCGCGGCGGCCAAGAAGCTGACCGACCCGGCCAAGGGCGTCCACGGCATCGGCGCGATGCCCTGGTCGCAGGAGGTCTTCTACAACACGATCTTCCAGGCCGGCGGCTACGTGATCTCCGACGACAAGAAGAAGTCGGGCTACGACGACCCCGCCACCATCGAGGGCCTCACGTTCTGGAAGGACCTCCTCGACCAGAAGCTCTCGCCGACGGTCCAGCAGATGACCGACAACGACCCGATCGAGATGTTCAAGAGCGGCAAGCTCGCCATGTGGTACGACGGCTCGTACGACGCCTCCCAGTACTTCAAGACCGAGGGCCTAAAGGCCGGCGTCGCCCCGCTCCCCGCCGGGCCCAAGGGCGAGGCCACCGTCATCCACGGCCTGGCCAACGTCGTCTACGCCAAGACCAAGCACCCGCAGGAGGCGTGGGAGTTCGTCAAGTTCCTCGGCTCGGAGCAGGCCAACCGCATCCAGGCCGAGGCCGGCGCCGTCATCCCGGCCTACGAGGGACTCCAGGGGTCGTGGGTCAAGTCGATGCCCGGACTGGACCTCCAGGCGTTCATCGACCAGGTCCCGGACGCCCGGCCGTACCCGGTCTCGAAGAACACCGCCGCCTGGACGCGCCTGGAGACCGACGCGATCACCAAGGCGTTCACCGACGGCCAGGACGTCGAGGCGGCGGCCAAGCAGCTCGCGACGGCCATGAACGCGGCCCTGTCGCAGGAGAAGTGAGCACCCTCGGAAGGGCGGCCGCCACCAGGGCGGCCGCCCGGCCCGCCACCCGCCGCCGGCTGCGCGACCGCGACTGGGTCTGGGGCTACGCGATGATCGCGCCGCTCGTGCTGGGTCTCGGCGTGTTCTACCTGTGGCCGGTCGTGCAGTCGGTGTACTACAGCTTCACCGAGTGGACGCTGTTCGGCGACGCGACCTGGGTGGGCCTGCGCAACTACGAGCAGCTCCTCACCGACCCCGCCAACGCCAAGGCGCTGCGCAACACCTTCCTGTACGGCGGCCTGAGCCTGCTCGGCATCCCGCTGTCCATCGCGGTGGCGGCCCTGCTCGGCACCCGGGGGCTGAGGCTGGTGTCGCTCTACCGGACCCTGTACTTCCTGCCGGTGGTCACCATGCCGGCCGCCGTCGCGATGATCTGGACCTGGCTCTACAACGGCGACTACGGCCTGATCAACTACCTGCTGTCCCTCGTCGGGATCCACGGCACGTCCTGGATCGCCGAGCCGTCCACCGCCCTGTACGCGCTCGTCGCGGTGGGCATCTGGACGCAGATCGGCTACAACGCCGTCATCTTCATGGCGGGCCTGCAGTCGATCCCGGCCCACCTGTACGAGGCGGCCTCGATCGACGGGGCCGGCCGCGCCCGGCAGTTCTTCCGGATCACGCTGCCGCTGCTGTCGCCGAGCGTCTTCTTCGTCTCGGTGCTCAGCGTGATCAACGGCCTGCAGATGTTCGACCTCGTCTACCTCATGCTGCGCCGCGGCAACCCCGCCCGGGAGGACACGCAGACCGTGGTGTCGCTGTTCTTCTCGCGGGCCTTCGAGGAGGGCGCCAAGGGGTACGCGGCCGCCATGGCCGTGGTCCTCATGGCCATCACGCTGGTGCTGACCGTCATCCAGTTCCGCGTCCAGAAGAGGTGGGTGCACTATGCGTAACGGTCGTCTCTGGCCCGTCCACCTGGTGCTCGCGGTCGGCGCGGCCGCGATGGTCATGCCGTTCTTCTGGCAGGTGCTCACCTCGCTGAAGACGTTCACCGAGGCGACCAGGACGCCGCCCGTCTGGGTTCCCTCGTTCGAGTGGTCGAACTTCGCCAAGGTGCTGGACGAGACGCCGTTCCTCCAGCAGCTCGGCAACACCGTGGCGATGACCACCGGGCGGACGCTGGCGCAGCTGCTGTTCTGCTCGCTGGCCGCCTACGCCTTCGCCCGGCTGCGCTTCCCCGGCCGCGACGCCATCTTCGTCGTGCTGCTGTCGGTGCTCATGGTGCCGGGTCAGCTCTTCCTCATCCCGCAGTACCAGATCGTGCAGAGCCTCGGCTGGCTGAACACCCTGCCGGGCCTGATAGCGCCCGGCATGTTCAGCGCGTTCGGCACGTTCATGATGCGGCAGTTCTTCATGACCCTGCCCGCCGAGGTGGAGGAGGCGGCCCGGCTGGACGGCGCACACCCCCTGCGCATCTTCTGGAGCGTGATGCTTCCGCTGGCCAGGCCGGGACTGCTCGCGCTCGGCGTGCTGACCGTGCTGTGGTCGTGGAACGACCTCATGTGGCCGCTCATCGTCAACACCGACCCGGAGAGCATGCCGCTCTCGGCGGGCCTGTCGGCGCTCCAGGGCGAGCACATGACCGACTACCCGGTGCTCATGGCGGGGTCGTTGATGGCCAGCGCGCCGATCATCGTACTGTTCGTCATCATGCAGAAGCAGCTCATCCAGGGCATCGCGTTCACCGGCTCCAAGTAGCGTGCCCGTACCCCGAGAAAGGACCCCTGTGGAAGACCTGCGGATCGGAGTCATCGGCCTCGGCCTGCGCTCCAGCCTCGCCCTGGCGGCGCACCGGCCCGGCGCGGGCTCGGCGGTGACCGCGCTCTGCGACACCGACCCCGCCGTGCTCAAGCACCAGGCCGGGGTGTTCGGGGCCACGTACGTGACCGAGGACCACCGTGCGCTGCTCGACCGCGACGACCTCGACGCCGTGATCGTGATGACGCCCGACGACACCCACGAGCGCATCACGATCGACTGCCTGGAGGCCGGCAAGGCCGTCTATGTGGAGAAGCCACTCGCGATCACCGTGGAGAGCTGCGACGCCATCCTGCGCGCCGCCCACCGCACCGGCACGCGCCTGTACGTCGGCCACAACATGCGGCACATGGGCGTCGTACGGCAGATGCGCGACATCATCCGGCGCGGCGACATCGGCGAGCCGAAGACCGTGTGGGTGCGCCACTTCGTCTCGTACGGCGGCGACTACTACTTCAAGGACTGGCACGCCGACCGCACCCGCACCACGGGCCTGCTGCTGCAGAAGGCCGCCCACGACCTCGACGTCATCCACTGGCTGGCCGGCGGCTACACCAGCAGGGTCAGCGCGTTCGGCGACCTCATGGTGTACGGCGACCTGCCGCGCCGCGAGCCGGGAACGCCGCGGCCGGAGGGGTGGCTGCGCGAGTACGACTGGCCGCCGACCGCCCGCCGCGACCTGCACCACGTCGTGGACGTCGAGGACGTGTCCGTGATGAACATGCGCCTCGACAACGGCGTCATCGCCGCCTACCAGCAGTGCCATTTCACCCCCGACTACGTGCGCAACTACACGGTCATCGGCACGGAGGGCCGGCTGGAGAACTTCGGCGACGGCCCCGGCGACACGGTGAAGGTGTGGAACACCGGCCCCACCGGCTACCGCGCCGACGCGGACATCGCCTACCGGGTGCCCGACGCCCAGGGCTCCCACGGGGGCGCGGACGCGGACATCGTCACCGAGTTCCTGCGCTTCGTGCGGGAGGGCGGGGTCACGGACACTTCGCCGGTGGCGGCCCGGATGAGCGTCGCCGCGGGCTACCAGGCCACGATGTCGCTGCGCGACGGCGGCACGCCGTACGACGTCCCGCCGCTGGACCCGGAGCTGGTCGCCTACTTCGACGGCGGCCAGACTCGCGCGAGCTGATCGGGTGGTGGGCCGGACCGGACACGTGCGCAGTGGTTGGGGTCCCAGTAGTGGAAGTGCCGTTCTAATCATGCGACACTGTTGCAGGATTAGTACATGGTCGGTCGAGGTAGGCACCAGTGCAATGAGATCAACGCGGCGCTCAAGACAATTCGGAAGATCAACAGCGCCTTCACCGTTGAGGAGGATCACAACGGGCACCGCTGGGGCTGGATCACCTGCGACTGCGGAGACGCCCCTTTTTCCATCCACTCCACGCCGCGCAACCCCGGGGGCCACGCCAAGCAGATCCAGAAGTGGACTGCTCGACATGCCGTGTGTTGGACGGACGACCAGGAGGAGACACCATGACTGTCTGGGACTTCCGCGTCATGCTCAACCGAGAGCCCGACTCTGATGAATATGACCAGCTATTCGAGGCCGGACTGGACGACTGCGCGATCGTAGGGGGCTCGCGTCCGTACCTCATGTGCGACCGTGAGGCGGGCAGCCTTCTGGAGGCCATCATGTCGGTGGTCGCCGAGATCCGCACCGTCGACGGCCTGTGGGCCGTCGGTGTCGGCGAGGAGGACGCGGTGACGTTGGGCGACGCGGCGCGACGGCACGGCAACCGGACGCAGGCCAGCCTGCGTCAGCTCGTCGGCGGTCAGCGGGGTCCCGGCGGGTTCCCGCCCCCGCTCATCGAGTCCGAGAACATCACCCTCTACTCCTGGGCGGAGGTCTCCGAGTGGCTTCGGACCGCCATGGGGGACGACATCCCCGAGGTGAACCGCGACATCGCGCTCGCCGACGCGGCGGTCAAGCTGGCGTGCCGGGCCAGGGCGACGCACCGGGAGGACCAGGTGCGCCGCCTTCTGGAAGTGGCCTGACCAGGGGCCCTCAGGGCTCCTGGTGGTTGCGCTGCGGCTCCGGGGTGCGGTCGAGGTCCGGGAACGGAGCCGGGGCCGGGGCCGACTGGGTGAGCTGACGCGGCCCGTTCGGGCTCTCCGCCTCCTGGGCGTCCGCGACCGCCTCGGCCGCCGCCTCCGCGGCCTTGGCGACCTCCTCGTCCATCTCCGCGCTCGGCGGCAGCTCCTCGCGCGTGGCCGCGGACTTGGGCAGGGCCTCGGTGAACGCCTTGGACACGCCCTGGAGCGCCGAGGTCACCTCGCTCGGGATGACCCAGAACGTGTTGCCCGAGCCCTGGGCGAGCTGCGGCAGCACCTGGAGGTACTGGTAGGCCAGCAGCTTCGGGTCGGGGTCGTTGCGGTGGACGGCCTGGAAGACCTGGTCGATGGCCCGCGACTGGCCCTCGGCCTCCAGGATGGCGGCCGTCCGCTGACCCTCGGCGCGCAGGATGCGGCTCTGCTTGTCGCCCTCGGCCGTCAGGATCTGCGACTGCCGCTGGCCCTCGGCGTTGAGGATGGCGGCCCGCTTGTCCCGCTCGGCCCGCATCTGCTTCTCCATCGCGTCCTTGATGGTCTTGGGCGGGTCGATCGCCTTGATCTCGACGCGGTTGACGCGGATGCCCCACTTGCCGGTGGCCTCGTCCAGGACGCCCCGGAGCTGGCTGTTGATCGTGTCACGCGAGGTCAGGGTCTTCTCCAGGTCCATGGAGCCGACCACGTTGCGCAGCGTGGTGACGGTGAGCTGCTCGACCGCCTGGATGTAGTTGGCGATCTCGTAGGCGGCCGCCCGCGGGTCGGTGACCTGGAAGTACAGCACGGTGTCGATCTCGACGACCAGGTTGTCCTCGGTGATCACGGGCTGCGGGCGGAACGACACGACCTGCTCACGCAGGTCGATCACGGAGTAGACCCGGTCGATGTACGGGATGACGAAGTTCAGGCCCGGCTTGAGGGTCCGGTGGTAGCGGCCCAGCCGCTCGACGTTGCGCGCCCGGGCCTGCGGGATGATGCGCACCGCCTTGAGCACGGTGAACACGGCGAAGAGTATGACGAACAACCCGACCAGCAACAGCGGATCCATGCTCACTCCCTGGGATATACGAGGGCGGTGGCCCCTTCGATCTCGATGATGTCGACGGTCGCCCCTTCCGGGATCACCAGGGTCTCGTCGTAGGCGCGGGCCGACCATTCCTCCCCGCCGACGCGGATCCTGCCGTCGCGTCCGGTCACCGGGGTGACCGCGTAGGCGGGCTTGCCCACGAGCGCCTCCACCCCGAACCGCTGCAACGGCGGCTGGCGGATGTGGCGCATGGCCATGGGCCGGACGACGAACAGTCCCGCGGTCGAGGACAGGGCGAAGACCAGCAGTTGGAGCGGCACCGGCAGGCCGACCGCGGCCCCGGCCGCCGTCAGCAGCGCGGACACTCCCAGGAGTCCCAGCGCCGCGGTGAGGGTGAAGATCTCCGCGACCCCGAGGACCACCGCGAGGATCACCCAGACGATCCATTCGTCCATGCTCCGGCCCTCCTGTAAGGACAACGGGCCAGGGACCGCCACCGGTTCCCCTTTTTCCTACGGTATCGCCGATTCAGCGCTGCGACAGTGGTGTGGCGGCGGGACCGTAGATGGCGCTGCCGAGCAGCCACTCCTCCCAGGGCAGTTGCCAGAATCCCCAGCCGTTGTCCCATTCCAGCTCGCGGTCGGTGCCGGTGATCGTCACGGGGTCGCCGCGCAGGGAGCCGGCGTAGAACCAGGCGGCCTGGTCGGGCCGGGCGTTGATGCAGCCGTGGCTGACGTTGGCGCGCCCCTGGGCCCAGACGTTGTCCAGGGCGTGGACGTACTCGCCGCTGTCGGAGATGCGGACGGCGTGGTCGATCAGCTTGTCGTAGTAGCCGGGCTCGCCCTTGTCGCGGCCGGGGGAGATCATGCGGACCGGGTCGCCCTTGTCCATGGTGAGGTGGACGCCGCTGGTGGTGGTGTACTCGCGGGTGGTGCCCATGCCGGCGCTGATCGCCATGTGCCGCACGATCTCGCCGTCGCGCCGGACCACCATCTGGTGGGTGCGGGCGTCGACGGCGCTGGACTGGTCGCGGCCCACGGTGAACATGAAGGTGCGGTCCGCCGTGCCGTACACGCCGGGCGCGGCGCGCACCCCGGCCAGGTGGGCGGTGACGGTGACCCGTTGCCGGGGCGCCCAGTACGTACGGGTGCGGTAGACGGCCCGGGTGTCACTCATCCAGCGCCACGCCCCTTCGACCGGGACCTCCGAGGTGACCTGGAGCGCCCGTTCGACGGCGGCCTTGTCGCTGACCGGCGTGTCGAAGGTGAGGACGATCGGCATGCCGACGCCGACGGTCTCGCCGGGGAGCGGCACGGCCGAGGCCACCCCGAAGGCGTGGCCGGGCACGCGGGTGCGGAACCGGCCCCTGACGACGGCCGGCGGGCCGCCCGGGCCGGCGGCCCGGGCCGTGACGGTGTACTCGGCGCCGGGCTTGAGCGCCCAGTCGGAGCGCCAGACCGTGCCGGACGCGTCGAGCCGCCCCGGCACCGGCATGCCGCCGGCGTGTGCGCGTACCTCGCCCAGCCTGCCGCCGCGCGCCCGCACGACGAGCCCGCGGTCGGTGCGGGCCCGCTTGGTGTCGAAAGCCGGCTGCACGCGTACGGCGGGCGCCACCGGCGCCGGGTCTCCGGCGCTCCCCGAGCCGCAGCCCGCGCTGAGCGAGGCGGCGAGACAGAGGGTGGCGAGAAAGACGACCGCGGCGCGCCGCATCTGACTCCTGCTTTCCGGGAAGGGAGGTCCCAGGTTAGCGGGGAGTCACGGCGAGAGCACGTCGAGTGACCTATCGGATGGTTCCTGACACCTCGCCCAAAGTGATGCCTCCGGCCGTGGCGCGCAGGGTCACGGTGTCGCCGTCCTCCAGGAACGTCCGGATCTCGCCGCCGGCCAGCTTGATCGGATCATTCCCGTTCCAGGTGAGCTCGATGAGGGAGCCGCGCTCCTCGCGCCGCGGCCCCGAGATGGTGCCGCTGGCGAACAGGTCGCCGACGCGCAGCGACGCGCCGTTGGAGGTGAGGTGGGCGAGCATCTGGTCCGGCGTCCAGTACATCGACGCGTACGGCGGGCGGGACACGACCTCCCCGTTGATCGACACCTCGACGCCGACGTCGAGCCCCCAGTCGGCCCGCCGGCGCAGGTACTCCAGCGGCTCGGGCTGCTGCGCCGGGCCGGGGACGCGGGGCAGCGCGTCCAGCGGGGTGATCCACGGCGAGATCGAGGTGGCGAACGACTTGCCGAGGAACGGCCCGAGCGGCACGTACTCCCACGCCTGGATGTCGCGGGCGCTCCAGTCGTTGAGCAGCGTCACGCCGAAGACGTGGTCCTCGAACGCGCCGGCCGGCGCCCCCATCGCAGACGGCGTGCCGATCACGAACCCCAGCTCCGCCTCGATGTCGAGCTTGGCGCACGGGCCGAACACGCCGGCCTTGAGCTGGCCGTGCGGCCGGGTGATCGGGGTCCCCGAGACGACCACCGTGCCCGAGCGGCCGTGGTAGCCGACCGGCAGGTGGCGCCAGTTGGGCAGCAGCGGCTCGGCGTCGGGGCGGAAGATCCGGCCGATGTTGGAGGCGTGGTCCAGGGAGCAGTAGAAGTCGACGTAGTCGGCCACCTCGACCGGCATGTGCAGCCGTACCTGCTCCAGCGGGATCAGGTGGGCCTCGGTGACGGCCATGTCGGTGGTCAGCTTCTCCTGGACGAGTGCCCGCGTGGCCTGCCAGGCGCCGCGCCCGCGTGCCATGAAGGGGTTGAGCGAGGGCGCCGCGAACACCTCGTCGTGCAGCGCGGCGGCCAGGTCGAGCACCCGGTCGCCGTAGCGCACGCCCACCCGGGGCGCCTGGCCCGGCCGGGAGAACACCCCGTAGGGCAGGTTGTCCACTCCCCAGCTCACACGTCCTCCTCGCTCCGTCATCGGCCGGCCGGCGGTCGGTCGCCGGTCATTCGGGGATCAGGCCCAGCTCGCGCAGGTCGCCCAGCGGGGCGGCGGTGTTGCACGATCCGTAGCTCACGAGCAGCTCGCGGGCGTGCTTGGCTGTCTCCGGGTCCACCTGCCGGGCCAGCGCCACCAGCCGCGCGGCGTCGGTGGTGCGCAGGGCGGGCACGGGATCGCGCCGCTCGACGGCCTCGCAGACGGCCAGCACCAGGTTGAGGAACCCGTGCCGGTCGGTCCCCAGCGAGGGGTCGAAGTGGCGTACGGCGTGGTGCAGCCCGGCCGTGGCCTTGAACGGGATCTCCTGCTCCACGCACGACCGGATGAACACGGCGAGGTGCTCCACCGGCGGGAACGTGTCGGAGGTCGCTCCGCCGCAGCGCACCTTGAGCCCGACGCCCTCCGGCACGTCGGTGCCGACCCGGTGCGCCGGCACCTCGACGAACAGCCGCACGCCGCGCGGCAGCCGGCCGGCCACGCCGAGGGCCGTCGCCGCCACGGAGGCGTCGGGGGGCACCGGCACCTCGACGATGTCGACAGGCAGGTCCTCGAACGGCGGGATCTCCGGCGTGTCCACGATCAGGCCGATGCGCCGCGGGACGAACTCCTCGCGGCGCAGCGCGTCGAGCCGGCTGGCGGGGCACAGGAAGCGGTGGGTCAGCACCTGGCCGCCGTGCTCCTGGTCGCGGCGGTGGCGGGCCAGCGCGTCGGACATGTGCAGGGACGTCGGCGGGAACAGCCCCGCGTCGTCGACCAGGGCGGTGAACAGGACGGCGGTGCTCATCTGGCCCACGTCCAAGCGTATCCGGGATCCTCGCACGACAATGCTCCCTGCCCGAGGTCGAGCGGCCGGAACGTGTCGACCATGACGGCCATCTCGCTGGTGGTCGTGACGCCGCGCGCCACGGCGTCGATGACCGCCTCGACCGCGCCGGGCTGCGGCCCGTGGGTGAAGCCGGCCGGGTGCAGCGACACGGAGCCGACGTCGATGCCGGAGCCCTTGCGCGCGGAGTAGTCGCCGCCGACGTAGAACATGAACTCGTCGGAGTCGACATTGTGGTGGTTGTACGGGATCGGCACCGACTCGGGGTGGAAGTCCAGCGGGCGCGGGCAGAACGAGCAGACCACGAACCCCGGCCCCTCGAACGTCTGGTGGACGGGCGGCGGGGCGTGCGTCCTCTTCACGACCGGCTCGAAGTCGCGGATGTTGAACGCGTACGGGTAGAGGCAGCCGTCCCAGCCGACGACGTCGAACGGGTGGTCGCGGTAGACCAGCCGGGTGAGGCCGCCCCGGGTGCGGACCAGCACCGGCACCTCCTCGCCGTCCACGAGCAGCGGCTCGGCCGGGGCGCGCAGGTCGCGCTCGCTGTAGGGCGCGTGCTCCAGGAACTGGCCGTACTGCGACAGGTAGCGCCTGGGCGGCCGGATGTGGCCGGCGGCCTCGATCACCAGCGCGTTGACCTGCCCGTCGGGCACCCAGCGGTGGATGGTGCCGGTCGGCACGACCACGTAGTCGCCCTCGCCGGCCTCGATGACGCCGTACGTGGACTCGAACCGGACCCGGCCCCGCTGGACGTACACGCACTCGTCGCCCATCGAGTCGCGGTACAGCTCGCTGGGCCGGTCGGTGGTGGCGTACGACAACCGGACGTCGCCGTTGCCGGCCAGCAGGACGCGGCCGCTGACCAGGTCCCCGGCGGTGGCGAGGTCCTGGGTGCGGAAGTGCCGCGGGGAGAGCGGCAGGTTGGGCTCCAGGCGCGTGCCGGTGCCCTGCGTGACGGCCTCGGCCTTGACGATGGCCGTCGGGAGGTGACGGTGGTAGAGCAGCGAGGAGTCGGAGGAGAAGCCTTCCTCGCCCATCAGCTCCTCGGCGTACAGCCCGCCGTCGGGCTTCCTGAACTGCACGTGGCGCTTGCGGGGCACCTCGCCCACGACGCGGTAGTACGGCATCCGCCCTCCCCAAGCAGCGTCCGATGACCGTCCGTTTATCGGACGTCAGCGTCCTCTATATGCAATTACCGTCGTCCATCGCCCTGGAGATGTCAACCCAGGGCGCCGGCGAGCTCCGCGGCGGCCTCGACCACCCGCGCTCCCGCCGACTCGTCCAGCGGCCCGAACGTCACCACCCCCACGGACGCCTCCAGCCACGGCAGCCCGGTGACCGGGGCGGCGATGCCCCGGGCCCCTTCCTGCAACTGCCCCTCCGTCACCAGATAGTCCGACCGGCCCTCGCGCAGCCCCAGGATCGCCCGCCCCG
Source organism: Nonomuraea sp. 3-1Str (assembly GCF_031570565.1). NCBI lineage: Bacteria > Bacillati > Actinomycetota > Actinomycetes > Streptosporangiales > Streptosporangiaceae > Nonomuraea > Nonomuraea sp. 3-1Str. The sequence continues at coordinate 82,292 of NZ_JALHBK010000033.1, read as the reverse complement.
CCGCGCCTTTGGTGAGCGGATGGCGCGAGCCCTCCCGGTAGGCGACGTGCATGTGCGTCCACGACGGCTCCACCACGGCCACGGCCAGCCCGTCGTCGCCCTCGGCCACGGTCAGGTGCGCGGTCGCGCCCACCGTCTCGGCCAGGCGCCGCAGCGCGGGCAGCGCCGCCGCCCGCAGCAGCGGCTGCACGGCCTGGGCCAGCACCAGCACCCCGAACCCGAGGTGCGCCCGCCCCTCGGTGTCGCGCCGCACGAAGCCCTCGCGCGACAGCGTGGTGAGCAGCCGGTAGACGACGGGACGGCTGAGCTGCAGCTCGTGGCTCAGCTCGGTGGGGGTGCGCCCGCCCTTGCCGTCGGCGAGCAGCCTCAGCAGGCGGAGCCCGCGCTCCAGCGTCTGGGCGGATTCAGCGGCCATGGTCCGATTATCGCCACCGCCCGTGCGCGGGGATCGCCGGTAGGGCGGGCCGGTAGGGCGGGCCCCACCCCGGATTCGGGGGGCGGCGGGCCTGATCGGGACGGGTGATCGGCGCAGACTTCAGGAAAGACCTAGGAGGATTCCATGAGTCGCGTGTCCACCGTCACCCCGCCGCCCGCGTCCCGGGGCGGCCTGCCGGACCAGGTGCCGCCCGTCGTGCTCGCGGCGATGTCGCTGTGGCTGTTCGCCGTCGCGGCCGGAGCCTTCGAGGCCCTGCTCATGGCCACCGTGGAGCTGTCGTCCGGGACGGCGTTCGGTGAGCTGCTGCCGCAGATCGTCTTCCGGCTGGGGGTGTTCGGGGCGGCCGTGCTCCTCGCCCTGCGGCTGCGGCACAGGCGGAACTGGGCGCGGCTCACGCTCGCCGTCGGCCTCGGGATCTTCGGAACGCTGTCCCTCGTGGTCGAGCCGGCGCGGTGGCTGCTGGCCGGCGGCTCGATCGGCGACGCGGTCGCCGCCGCGGCCCCTATGGACCTGGTCTTCGCGGGCAGCCGGATCCTGCACCTGCTGGCCGTGCTGGGGGCTGTGACACTCATGTTCCAGCCGCGGGCCAACGCCTTCTTCCGCGGGCGGTCAGCCTGAGACGCCCTCGGAGGCCGGAGCCGGAGCCGGGGCCGGGGCGCGCAGGTTGCGCACCCCGGGCGACAGCAACGCGGCCAGCGTCGAGAGCACGACCATCGCGCCGCAGGCGAGCAGCGCCTCCCGGGTGCCGATCAGGTGCGCCACCGGCCCGGCCAGCATCAGCCCGAGCGGCCCGAACATCAGCGACCCGAGCGCGTCGTACGAGCTGACCCGCGACAGCGCGTCCGCCGGGACCTCCCGCTGCATGGTGGTCTGCCACAGCACGCCGAAGACGTCGAAGCACACCCCCAGCGCGAACGACCCGGCCACGATCGCCCAGACCGGCGCCCCGAACCCCAGCAGCAGGTACGGCGCCGCGGTCGGCAGGCAGAGCAGCGTGCCGAGCAGGATCGGGCGGGACGGCCGCATCCGCAGCGACACCAGCACCCCGGCGATCGTGCCGACCGCCTCGCCCGTCAGGAACGCCGACCAGACCAGCGGCCCGCCCAGACTCTCCTTGGCCAGCAGCGGCCCCAGCACGCCGTGGCCCGCCTGGATGGCCATCACCATGATCGAGAACTGCGCGACGACCACCCAGATCCACTGCCGGGAGCTGAACTCGCGCCAGCCGTCGCGCAGGTCGGCCAGCACCGAGTGACGCGGCCCGGCCGGCCGCTCGCCGGGCGCCAGCCGCAGCGCCGCCACCAGCACGCCGGCCACCGCGAACATCACGCCGCTCACCGACAGCGCCCATCCGCCGCCGAAGAGCACCACGGTGCCGCCGCTGAGCACGGCCCCGGCCACGCGCGAGGTGTTGGCGCCCAGCCCGAGCAGGGCGTTGCCGGTCTGCAGCCGGTCGGTGGGCACCACCTCCGGGATGATGCCGGTCAGCGCGGGGAACAGCACGGCCGTCGCCAGGCCGCTGATCGCGGCGGCCGTGGCCATCGCGGGCAGCGGCGTCCATCCCGTGAACATCATCGCGGCCAGGGCGAAGAAGGCCAGCGCGTTGGTGAGCTCGCCGGCCGTCATGACCAGGTGCCGGGGGAAGCGGTCCGCGATGACGCCGCCGACCAGCATGAAGAGCACCATCGGCAGCGACTCGGCGGTCAGGACCACCGAGAGCGTGGTCGCGTCGGCGCCGGGCAGGCCGAGGATGCCGAAGGCGAGGGCCACGGGGGCGAACGTGCTGCCCAGCACCGAGATGGTCCGCGCCGCCAGCAGCAGCGTGAACCGCCGCTCGCGGAGCAGGCCGAGGTCTCCGAGATGTCCGCGCACGTGATCCCCCTTGCTTCGCGGAAAACGGGGCTCATTCTCCCGGGACGCCGGTGGAGTTGTCTTCTGGTTATCCGGCAGGTGAAGAAACGGGTCAGAAAAGCGGTCAAGACCCCCTGATCTCATTGAACGTCACTGATCATCCAGATATCGTGCCTAATGCCCGACGATCACCCCTCACGTAAGGCGCCTCGATGCGACCTCGACTGCGGCAGCTCTTCGTCATAGGACTCGCCCTCTCCCTGCTCGGCATCGGCGTCCCCGCGTGGTCGGAGGACGATCCCCGCAGCTGCAACGACCTGATGGCCGGCGACACCCCCGCCTACGTCGTGTGCCGGTGGATGGCCACCCCCGACGAGGCGCTGGACATCGCCAGGTTCTGGCTGGCCAACGACGGCGAGAACCTGGAGGCGGCAGGACCGCTCGACTCCATCGGGGTCGACTGCGGCGACGCGGGCAACGTGTGCGACCCGACCCCGCCCGACGGCGTGGGCGACGGGCAGGCGCACGACGGGGGCGACCCGGACGTCGAGGGCGCCGAGGACGGCGGCACGCCGGAGTGCAAGGCGGGCGAGGAGTGCTCCGTCCCGCCGGCGGGCCTGTCGGCCGAGCAGATCTCCCAGGCCGAGGAGAGCACCACCGGCAAGGCCGTGAAGAGCGCCGTCGCGGCGGGCCTGCGGGTGTGGGTGGACGCCGAGCTGGCCGACGACTGGAAGGCCGGCAAGCTCGCCGAGGGCGCCAAGCAGGTCGCCGCGCTGGCCGCGCAGCCGGGCGTCGTGGGTGTCCGGTTCACCCGGCAGCTCGGGGACGGGCAGCTGTTCCAGAGCGCCGACGAGATGGACACGTTCGTCAACGAGGCATCGGCCGAGCTGCGCAAGCTCGCCCCGGGCCGCAAGCTGGCCGCGCACACGATGGTGCCGCTGTTCGGCTGCGGCGCCGACGAGGCCTGCAAGACCGCGATCACCCAGAAGTACCCGCTCCTCGACCCCGAGCGGATCGGCGCCTGGCTGGCCAAGGGCAAGATCGACCAGCTCGCCCTCGACAGCGGCCACCTGGCCACCGAGTACACCACCTGGAAGATCGACGCCGCCACGGCGCAGCGCAACCAGTGGATCCAGGTCCGGGCCCGGGCGTGGGACGCGTACGCGCAGATCTCCGTCGAGGACGCGGGGCTCGCCGCGCCCGGCGCGCCCCAGCTCACCGGGGAGCAGGCCACCAAGGCCATCACTGAGCACGTGGCGAGCCCGCTGCAGGACGACGCCGCCGAGACCGTCACGCTGTGGAGCCGCTACGAGAACGGCCAGGGGCAGGTCAGCCGCGCGTACGGCGAGAAGTGGGCGGCCAACACCACCTGGGACCAGCTCAAGAAGCTGACCTCGGTCCGTCCCCGCCTGGCCACGGTCTACGACCCGGCCAAGCCGGAGGTGGACGCCGCGACCGACCTGAAGGCCCTGTCCGAGGTCTTCGGCCAGGTCTACCTCTACGCCGCCTGACCTCGGGGCCCGGGTGGCCCCGGGCTCAGTCCTTGAGGAAGGCGCCGAACTCGTTCAGGTCGATCAGCCCGTCGCCGTCCTGGTCGAGCCGGGCCACCCCGGCCTGGGCCCGCTCCAGGCTGATCGGCTGCCCCAGGGCCTCCATCAGCCGGACCAGCTCCTCAGCCGAGATGCGGCCGTCCTTGTCGACGTCGATCAGGTCGAAGGTGATCGCGTGGTCGCTCATCGTGCCCTCCTGGGGGATCGTGTGGGTCAGACCTTAGTGGCGATCTCCGCTTCCCCGGGAGGCGTCCGGCATTCCGGGCGATCCTGTGGGTAGCGGCGGTCCATGCGATTGACGTACACCTCGGATCTGTGGTGGAAGAACGCCGTCGTCTACTGCCTGGACGTGGAGACGTACAAGGACGGCAACGGCGACGGCATCGGCGACTTCCGCGGCCTCACGCAGCAGATCGACTACCTCGCGGGACTGGGGGTGACGTGTCTGTGGCTCATGCCGTTCTACCCCACCCCCAACAAGGACGACGGCTACGACATCACCGACTTCTACGCCATCGACCCCCGGCTCGGCACGCTCGGCGACTTCGTGGAGTTCATGCGGACCGCCCATGACCGGGGGCTGCGGGTCATCGCGGACCTGGTCGTCAACCACACCTCCGACCAGCACCCGTGGTTCAAGGAGGCGCGTAAGAGCAAGGACTCGCCGCGCCGCGACTGGTACGTCTGGTCCGACAAGAAGGAGCCGGACGACCCCGGCCAGGTGGTCTTCCCCGACAAGGAGAACAGCATCTGGCAGTACGACAGGGGGTCGGGCCAGTACTACCTGCACAGCTTCTACCGGCACCAGCCCGACCTCAACGTGGCCAACCCCGAGGTCCGCGACGAGATCGCCCGCATCCTGGGCTTCTGGATGGAGCTCGGGCTGTCGGGCTTCCGGGTGGACGCGGTGCCGTTCCTCATCGAGAACGTCGAGCCCAAGCTCGCCGACCCGCACGACTTCCTGGCGGACCTGCGGGCCTTCATGACCCGCCGTCAGGGCGACTCGGTGCTGCTCGGCGAGGTCAACGTCCCCTACAAGGAGCTCATGGGCTACTTCGGCAACGGACTCGGCGACCAGGTCACCATGTGCTTCGACTTCATCGGCATGCAGCGCGCCTGGCTGTCACTGGCCAGGGGCGAGGCAGAGCCGCTGGCCTCGGCGCTCAAGGAGCGGCCCCGGCCGCCCAAGGACTGCCAGTGGGCGACGTTCCTGCGCAACCACGACGAGCTGACCCTGGACAAGCTCACCGACGAGGAGCGCCAGGAGATCTTCCAGGCGTTCGGCCCCGAGGAGGACATGCAGATCTTCGGCCGTGGCCTGCGCCGCCGGCTTCCGCCCATGCTGGGCGGCGACCTGCGGCGGATCAAGATGGCCTACAGCCTGCTCTTCTCGCTGCCGGGCACACCGGTGCTGTTCTACGGAGAGGAGATCGGCATGGGGGAGAACCTCGCCGCCGAGGGTCGCATGGCGGTCCGCACCCCCATGCAGTGGTCGAGCGAGGGTGGCTTCAGCATGCACGAGCCCGTACGGAAGATGCCGGACGGAGCCTTCGGGCCCGAGCGGGTCAACGTGGCCGACCAGAAGCGCCAGCAGGACTCGCTGCTGCGCTGGATCCAGCTCCTCATCGAGCGCTACCGCGAGTGCCCGGAGCTGGCGTGGGGCACCCACACGGTGATCGACTCGAGCAGCCCGCAGGTGCTGGCGCACCGCTGCGACGCCGACGGCGCGTCGGTGGTCGTCCTGCACAACCTGGGCAGGACGACCGAGGAGGTGGAGCTGAAGCTGGACGGCCTGGCGAACTACCAGCTCACCGACCTGCTGGTGGACGGCACGACCGAGGTCTCGGACAAGGGGGCGGTACGTCTGCCGCTCGGCCCGCACGGGTGCCGGTGGCTGCGCGCCTCGCCTCCCGAGGTCGCCCCTGAGGACGCCTCGGTGAAGTCGGACAGCTCCTTCACCCATCCGCGCCGCTCCTGACGCGGCGCCGCCGCTGGTGGACCTTCACAGATAGGACGGGCCGCTCACGCGGTGACGGAAGGTCCACCAGACCCACGCCTGCGAGGCCACGAGGAACGGCATCACCGCGAGGACGACCGGCGTGAGCAGCGACGCCGTGGGCCCGGCCACGAGCGGCAGCCGCAGCCCGGCCAGCACCCCGATCACGACGAGCGCGGCGGCGGTCAGCGCGTACGTGCGGGCCTCACCGGAGCCGCCCGACAGCACGGCCGCGCGCCGCCGCAGCTCGCCGCGCAGCCGCAGCGTGGCGAAGGCCAGCCCGTGCGTGCCGAACAGCGCGGCCACCACCAGCGCCGGCAGCACCGCGATCGGCCCGTGGATGCCGAGCAGCACGTCGCTCAGCAGCACCCCCCAGCTCAGCGCCAGCCCCCAGCTCCCCGCGACCACCGCCCCGTCCCAGAGGCCCTGCCAGCCGGCGCGGGTCAGCCGCCCGCGCAGCCAGAGCCCCATGTCGCGCACCACCCAGGACAGCACCAGCGCCACCACCAGTACGGGATCGCCGCTCAGCAGCTCGCCCTCCAGCCGGGGGAAGAGCCCCGCGAGCACGCCGGCGGTGGACACCAGCCACACCTCGTTGCCGAGGAAGAACGGGGCGATCGCAGCGATCACCTCGCGTCGCTCGCCGGCGCTCCGGCCCAGGTACGGCAGCACCATGCCGACGCCGATGTCGGCTCCGGCCAGCACGAGGTAGCCGAGCGCGAAGAAGGCCAGGATGAAGATCTCCATGAGGGGCTCCTCAAGCGGGGTCAGAAGGACAGGGCGGGGGCGGGCGACTCGATCGGCCGGTCGCCGAGCGTCACCGCGTCCGGGCCGCGCCGGGCGGTCCTGGCCAGCAGCCAGTAGTTGGTGGCGATCAGCACGGCGAACACGGTCACGAACGCGGTCAGCGAGAGCCTCATCTGCGCCCCGGTGAGCGGCGACATCGCCTCGGCCGTGGTCAGCAGGCCGTACACCGCCCATGGCTGGCGGCCCATCTCGCGGAACACCCAGCCGCCCAGCATGGCCGCGAACGGCACCGGGATCATCAGGGTCAGCAGCCAGTGCCACACCCGCAGGCCCCGCACCGCGGGCCGGAACAGCATGAGCAGCGCGCTCAGCCCGGAGAAGAAGAACATCGCCGCGAACGCGATCAGCATCGTCATCGCCCCGGCCTGCACCCACCCGGCCGGGGGCAGGTAGTCGCCGGGGCCGTGCGCCGCCGCCATCTCGGCCTGCGCGGCGGCCAGCCGGCCGGCGTCACCCGTCCACGCGGCGGCCTTGGCCGGCTGGAGCGTCTGGAAGCCGAGGCCGCCGAACGTCGCGGTGAACAGGGTCGCGGGCAGCGCCACGCCGATGCCGATCCGCAGCGACTTGCGGAAGAAGTCCTGCTCGGCGGTGCGCCGGCGCAGGTGGTAGGCGCTCACCCCGGCCATGAAGAAGCCGCCCGTGATCATGGCGCCGCCGAGCACGTGGAAGAACGCCACCCGGGCCGCCGGGTTGGCCACCATCGCCCCGAAGTCGGTCAGCCGCAGCACGCCGCCGGCCAGTTCGTAGCCGACGGGGTTCTGGAGGAAGCCGTTGGAGACGAGGATCCAGAACGCCGACGCGTACGCCGTGAGCGTCACGATCCAGATGGCCGCCAGGTGGGCCCACCGGTTCAGCTTGTTCCAGCCGAAGATCCACAGGCCGAGGAACGTGGACTCGAGGAAGAAGGCCACCAGCGTCTCGATCGCCAGCGAGGCGCCGAACGCGTTGCCCGCGAACTCCGTCAGCCCTTTCCACGCCATCCCGAGCTGGAACTCCATCACGAGGCCGGTGACGATGCCCATCGCGTAGTTGACGATGTAGAGCTGTCCCCAGAATCTGGTCATCCGCAGGTGGAGCGGGCTGCGGGTGAGCGTCGCCCAGGTCTGTACGACGGCCACCAGCGTCGCGAGGCCGAGCGTCAGCGCCACGAAGAGGAAGTGCGCCCCCGCGGTGAGGGCGAACTGCAGGCGGGCGAGTTCCACGGTGTCCATGGCGCACAGCCTGCGGTGACGGCTCGGGCCGCCGCGTCATGCGGGCGCGGGCACCTGGCGTACTCCTCCGGGTGTCCGGCGGGGCCGGCCGTACCACCCAGGGTGTACGGCCGGCCGGGGCGTCAGGCGCCTCAGGGGGTGAGCCAGCCGGGGGTGATCATGCCGGCCTCGTACGCGATGACCACGAGCTGGGCGCGGTCCCGCGCGGCGAGCTTGGTCATGATGCGGCTGACGTGGGTCTTGGCCGTGGCGGGGCTGAGCACGAGCCGGGCCGCGATCTCGTCGTTGGACAGCCCGGCCGCCACCAGCGACATGACCTCCCGCTCGCGCTCGGTCAGCGCGTTGAGCCGCGGCCCCGGCTCCGGGCGCTTGACCCGGCCGGCGAACTCGGCGATCAGCCGGCGCGTGATCGAGGGGGCGATCAGCGCGTCGCCGCGGGCCACGACCCGCACGGCGTGGATCAGCTCGGCCGGCTCGGTGTCCTTGACCAGGAAGCCGCTCGCGCCCGACCGCAGCGCCCCGTACACGTAGTCGTCCAGGTCGAACGTGGTCAGGATGACCACCTTGACGCCGTCGAGCCGGGGGTCGGTGACGATCCGGCGGGTCGCCTCCAGGCCGTCGAGCTGCGGCATGCGGATGTCCATGAGCACCACGTCGGGGCGGTGCCGCCTGGCCTGCTCCACCGCCTCCTCGCCGTTGGCGGCCTCGGCGACCACGTCCAGGTCGTCCTCGTCGCTCAGGATCGACCGGAACCCGGCGCGCACGAGGGTCTGGTCGTCGGCCAGGAGTACCCGGATCATCAGGCTCCGTTCAGGGGAAACGGGGTTTTCAGGGGAAGGTCCGCGACGACGCGGAAGCCGCCCTCGGGCCGGGGCCCCGCCTCCAGGGTGCCGCCCAGCGCCGTGGCACGCTCGCGCATGCCCTGGACGCCGAAGCCGCTGCCCTCCGTGTACGTGGCCCCGGGGCCATCATCCTCCACCCGGATCACCAGATGTCCGGATTCGGTGGTGATGGCGAGTGTGGCCGCGTCGGTCCCGGAGTGGCGGGAGACGTTCGTCAGCGCCTCACGGACGATGCGCGTCGCCGCCAGGTCGATCTCCGTCGGCACGCCGTCCAGCGGCCCCGACAGCTCGGTGCGCACCGACAGCCCCGTGGCGGCGACCAGGGCGTCCACGCGCGCCAGGCTGTCGGGCGGGGCCGTCGGCGCCTCCTCGTCCACCTGCCGCAGCACGCCCAGCGTGGTGCGCAGCTCGCGCAGCGTCTCCTTGCTCGTCTCCTTGATCGTGCGCAGCGCCGTCTCGGCCTCCTCGGGCCGTTTCTTCAGCCCGTGCAGCGCCGCCGCGGCCTGCACGTTGATCATGGAGATGTTGTGGCCGAGGACGTCGTGCAGCTCACGGGCGATGCGCAGCCGCTCCTCGCCGGCCCGCCGCCTGGCCTCCTCCTCCCTGCCGTGCTCGGCCTCCATCGCGCGCCGCTCGGCCTCCTCCAGGTAGGCGCGGCGGGTGCGGGTGACGCCGCCGAACGCGAGGCACGCCACCACCCAGCCCATGATGGAGATGAACACGCCGTCGCTGATGTGCCTGACGTCGCCGCTCTCGCCGTACCCGAGGGCCAGCAGCGAGGCGGCGCCCGTGGCGATGGCGGCCACCAGGTGACCCCGGTCGGCGGCCGTGTAGAGGACGACGAACATGAGGATCAGCAGCGGCCCGTCCAGCCGGGCGAACGGGTAGTAGGCGACGACCGCGACGGTCACGACGACCAGCGCCGCCACGGGATGCCGCAGCCGCGCCAGCGTGGCGGCCCCGGCGACGAGGGGGAGGATCAGGTCCAGGGCGTTCGGCCGGGGGCCCTGCTCGAACAGCGCGATGGCCAGTGTGGCGCCGAGCACGACGGCGACCACACCGAGCGACATGGCCGTCCCGGCCCGTAATCCGCGCATGACGCCCATTCTGTACCGCATCCCCGACCACTGCGCCGACCTCCACCGCGACTGCGGCGACGTGCGGCGGGCTTCCGGCTGGGTAGATCAGGAGGATGAGCACTGATGAGGAGCTGCGGCAGGTCGAGGAGGACCTGGCGCGGCTGCGCGCGGAGAACAAGGACATCCGCCAGCAGATCGGCGAGCTGGGGGCGACCGATCCGATCGAGATCGGCACCATGATCGCCATGGCGGACGATCAGGAGCAGCTGATCGCCGATCTGGAGCGGCGGCGCGACGAGCTGCGCCGCCGCCTCGGGCAGAACTGACGTCTCCGCGGAGCGCGGCTCACGACCTCGCCGGGGCCGAGCGCAGGGGCGCGCCGGCGGCGTGCAGGTGCCGCAGCGCCTGGCCGTACGAGTCGAGCAGGCCGGTCTCCAGATAGTCGACCCCGATCTCGGCGCAGTAGTCGCGGACGATCGGCTGGGCCCGCCGCAGGTTGGGCGCCGGCATGTTCGGGAACAGGTGGTGCTCGATCTGGTAGTTGAGCTGGCCGAGCAGCACGTCGACGACCGGTCCGCCCTTGACGTTGCGCGAGGTCAGCACCTGCTTGCGCAGGAAGTCCAGCTTGTCGTCCTTGGTGAGGATCGGCATGCCCTTGTGGTTGGGGGCGAACGTGGAGCCCAGGTAGAGGCCGAACAGCCCCTGGTGGACGATCAGGAACACCACGGCCTTGACCGGCGACAGCGTCGCGAACACCACGCCGAAGTAGACCGCGAAGTGCGTCACCAGCAGCGCCAGCTCCGCGCCGCGCCGCTTGACGGCCGGGTTCGTGAGGGCACGGAAGCTGGCCACGTGCAGGTGCCATCCCTCCAGCGTCAGCAGCGGGAAGAACAGGTACGCCTGTCGGCGCGCGACGAACCGCGGCAGTCCCCGGCTGCGCCGGGCCTGGTCGGTCGACCAGACGATCACCGCCGGCGAGACGTCGGGGTCGTGGTCCTCGTGGTTGGGGTTGGCGTGGTGGCGGTTGTGCTTGACGGTCCACCAGCCCCAGCCGAGGCCGATGCCGAGGTTGCCCACCAGGAGCCCCATGATGTCGCTCGGCCGGCGCGTACGGAACACCTGGCGGTGCCCGAGGTCGTGGGCGAGGAAGCCGAGCTGCGCGAAGACAAAGGCGAGCACCGCGGCGACCAGAAGTTGGAGCCACGAGTCGCCGGCCCACCAGAACAGGGCCCACCCACCGAGGTAGGCGGCCGTGGCCAGGCAGGTGCGCACCGCGTAGTAGACAGGCCGCCGGTCGAGCAGGCCGGCCTCCGCGATCCTCCGGGAAAGGCGGGCGAAGTCGCTGCCCCGCGCGTCGAGTGTGACTGAGTCGGTCACAGGTCTCCTCACATAACCGAGAACGTGCTTCCCCACCCTCGCGTATTACCCGCCCGTACGGAAGATCGCCCATCACCTGTCTCCACGACCGGCGCCTATGGTGTTGACCTACGGTGATGAAGCGCGTACCTCTCAGGGTGGGGGATCGCGGCGCCCCTGGTCAGGGCCCGCCGAAGGCCCGCCTCGCCCAGGGCGTGACGGCAGCGGGCGAGCAGCGCGGGGTCGCCCGCCCCGGCTCCGCCGCGCAGCGCTCCCGCCGCCCCGGCCAGCTCGGCGGCGAGCTCCGGGCCACAGTGCTCCGCCGTGCCCTCCAGCACGGTCGCGCGGACCGTACGGTCCGGCGAGGCCGCCATGAGCTCCAGGGCCCGGCGCAGCGGCGGCCAGGGGTCGGCCGAGACGCGGGCGAGCTCCACGTGCACCAGCGCCTCGAACTGGGCGGGCGCGCCGGGCAGCAATTGCAGGGCCCGGTGCAGCAGCCGGGCCGCCGCGCCGGGATCGCCCGAGCGGCGGGCCACCTCCGCCCTGGCGTGCAGCACCCGGGCGTACGCCACGGAGTCGCCGTCGGGGTCTCCGCTCACCACCTCCTCCGCCCTGGCCAGGGTGGTGGCGGCCGCTGCGAGGTCGCCCGTGCGGGCCTGGAGCCGCCCCAGCCGGGACAGGAACAGGATCGGCCCGGCGGGGGACTCCAGCCCGGCGATCTCCCCGGCCAGCCGCTCGCCCTCCCGGGCCAGCGCCACGGCCTCGGCGTGGTCGCCCTCGTTCTCGGCGGCCAGCGACAGCCAGTGCAGCGTGAACGACAGCCCCCACCGGTCGCCGGTCTGCTCGAACCCGGCCAGCGCCGCCCGCAGCGGCTCACCCGCCTCGGCCGCCGAGCCGAACTCGAACCGCGCCAGGCCGCACGCCAGCGCCGCCGCCGCCCTCGTCCACGGGTCGGGGTGGCCGCGCAGGCGCTCGGCGTTCTCCTCGGCGAGCCGTACGAGGCCGGGCAGGGGGGCCGGAATGAGCGCGAAGCAGGTCACCGCCGCCGGATGGTCCGAGAGCCGGACGGCGTCCGGCGGCTCCTCGCCCATGATCACCCGGCAGAGCCCGTGGGCCGGCTCCCGCCCCTCCGGCGGCACGTCGCCCACCCGCCGCAGCACCTCGGCCGCCCGCTCGGCCGCCTCGCGCCGCCGCCCCCGCATGATCCACGGCCACAACCGGGCCAGGAGGAGCCGGAGCGGGTCGTCGGTGTGCTCCAGCGCGGCGTCCAGGTTGCCCTGCTCGGCGTCCAGCACGGCGAGCCAGTGGAGCTGCCCGCCGGTCCGCAGCCCGGGTCCGGCCGCCTCGGCCAGCGCGGTGTAGTGGCGGGCGTGGGCGCGACGCACGTCCGGCAGGTCCGCGGCGGCGTACTGCCTGATGGTCTCCAGCATCGTGTACCGGTCGCCGGAGACGCCGATGAGCGACTTGTCCACCAGCGAGGCGAGCACCTCGAGCACGCCGCCCTCGACGCCCCCGGCCACGCCGCCCTGCTCGCCGCAGATCCGCGCGACCGCGTCGGCGTCCGCGCCGCCCGCGAACACCGTGAACGCGCGCAGCAGGTCCCGCTCCGCGTCCGACAGCAGCTCCCAGCTCCAGTCGATCACCGCGCGCAGCGTGCGGTGCCGCGGCTCGGCGGTCCGGCCGCCGCGGAAGGACAGCCGGTCCCCGAGCCCGCTCACCAGCAGGGCGACGGACATGGTCCGCAGCCGGGCGGCGGCCAGCTCGATCGCCAGCGGTATCCCGTCGAGCTCGCGGCAGATCCGCGCCGCGTCCCCGGCCTCGACCCGTACGTCCGGCCGCGCCGCGGCGGCCCGGTCCCGGAACAGCTCCACGGCCGCCGCCTCCTCCAGCGGGAGCACCCGGTGGAGCGTCTCGCCGGGGATGTCCAGCGGCTCCCGGCTGGTGGCCAGGACCCGCAGCCCCGGCACCGCGCCGAGCAGCCACCGCGTCACCCGCGCGGCCTCGTCGACGAGGTGCTCGCAGTTGTCCAGCACGACCAGCGGCCGGCGAAAGCCCCGCAGCGCCGTCACGGGGTCGGTGGTGCGCAGCACACCTTCCAGGGAGGCCAGGACACCGGAGGCGGAGGCCAGCTCGACCAGCCACACCGCGCCGCCGAGCGTGGCGGCCGCCTCGACGGCCAGCCGCGTCTTCCCCGCCCCGCCCGGCCCCACCAGTGTCACGAGCCGCACGCCGTCTTCCGGTCGCGCGGCCGTCCCGTCGTCCCCCGCCTGCGAGGCCATGAGGAGCGCACGGAGGTGGGAGAGATCGCCGGAGCGCCCCACGAAGCTCGTCACCCGAGCCGGCAGCCGCCCGCCACCCTCGCTCTCCGGAGGCCCCGCCGCTCCCGGGGGAGGGTCACGCAGAGCCGCGAGATGCGCCTGCCGCAGCTCCGCCCCGGGGTCCGCGCCCAGCTCACCGGCCAGCCTCGCGCGGGCCCGCTCGAACGCCTCCAGCGCCTCCCCCTGCCGCCCCGCCGCCGCCAGCGCCCGTACGAGCAGGGCGTGGAACGGCTCCCGCAGCGGATGCTCGGCCACCAGCGCCCGCAACTCGGCCACCACCCCGTCGGCCCCGCCGCCCGCGCCGCCGCGTTCGGTCAGGTCGGTGGCGATCCGCGTGGCCAGGGCCGTCAGGCGCAGCTCCTCCAGCCGCGCCGCCGGTCCGGTCGCGAACGGCAGCCCCGCCACGTCCGCCAGCGCCGCCCCCCGCCACAGCCGCAGCGCCGCCCGCGCCTCACCGGCCCGTACGAGCCGCTCGAACTCCCACGCGTCCACCTCGCCGGCCGGCACGTCCAGCGCGTACCCGCCGGGACGCGACGACACGATCCCCGGCGCCTCACGCCGCGCCCTGGACACCAGCGACTGCAACGCCGCGACCGGATGCGCCGGCCTCTCGTCCGGCCACAGGTCGCCGATCAGCCGGTCCGCCGTCACCACGCGACCGGGGTCCAGCGCCAGCCGCACCAGCAGGGCCCGCACCCGGGCGCCGCTCACCGCGACCCCGGCCACCTGCAGCGGCCCCAGGATCCCGATCCGCATCCACCCTCCACCCCGGCGGTTCCTCCCGCTTACGCCTACATTCTCGCCGCGTCTTCGAGGCGCGGCATGCGTCCGGGCTCGGCGACGTTCCCGCACCGTAAGGTCCGCGTGGTCGCGCCGGGTGTTGGATCGGCGGCATGCGCGTGTTGCTGACCGGCTCAGCCGGCTTCATCGGCCGTCACATCGCCGAGACGCTCGAAGGCGTCACCGCCGTCCGCGACGTCGTGCCCGCCGACCTCAGGACGGGCGTGGACGTGCGCGACGCCGACGCCCTCGACCGGCTGCTGCCCGGCGTCGACGCCGTCGTCCACCAGGCCGCCAAGGTCGGGCTCGGCGTGGACGTGGCCGACCTGCCCGCGTACGCGTCCGCGAACGTGTGCGGCACCGCCGTCCTGCTCGCCGCCATGGCGCGGCACGGTGTGCGGCGGCTGGTCCTCGCCTCCTCCATGGTCGTGTACGGCGAGGGCGCCTACGACTGTCCCGCCCACGGCCCGGTACGGCCCGGCCCCCGGCGCGAGGAGGACCTGGCGGCCGGGGTGTTCGACCCCCGGTGCCCGTGCTGCGACGCCGTGCTCGTCCCGGCCGTCATCGCCGAGGACGCCCCCATGGACCCGCGCAACGCCTACGCCACCACCAAGCTCGCCCAGGAGCACCTGGCCGCCGGCTGGGCCCGCGAGACCGGCGGGACCGTGACGGCCCTGCGCTACCACAACGTCTACGGCCCCGGCATGCCGCGCGACACCCCGTACGCCGGGGTCGCCGCGATCTTCCTGTCGGAGCTGGTGAACGGGCGGGCGCCGCGGGTGTTCGAGGACGGCGGGCAGCGGCGCGACTTCGTCCACGTCCGCGACGTGGCCCGGGCCAACGCCCTCGCCCTGGAGGAGGACAGGCCCGGGGCCCTGACGGCGTACAACATCGCCGGCGGGACGCCGCGCACGGTCGGGGACCTGGCCCGTGCGCTGGCGGCGGCGACCGGGGGGCCGGCGCCGGTCGTCACGGGCGGCTACCGCCTCGGGGACGTCCGCCACATCGTCGCCTCGCCCGCGAAGGCGGCCCGGGAGCTGGGGTTCACGGCTCAGGTGGCGTTCGAGGACGGCCTGAGGGAGTTCACCACGGCCGCCGTCATGGCTTCGTAAGGGTTGACCCGGCCCCCGGTACGTACCGTCGGACTCGTGATCGATGTCGTGCTGCCCTGCCTCGACGAGGCCGCCGCGCTCCCCTGGGTGCTGGAGCGCATGCCGTACGGATATCGCCCGATCGTGGTGGACAACGGCTCCACCGACGGGTCCGCCCGGGTCGCCGAGGCCCATGGGGCGACGGTGGTGCACGAGCCGCGCAGGGGGTTCGGCGCGGCCTGCCACACCGGCCTCATGGCCGCCACCGCGCGGATCGTCTGCTTCATGGACGCCGACGCCTCGCTCGACCCGCGCCAGCTCCCGCGCGTCGCCGAGCCCGTCCTGGCGGGGGACGGCGACCTGGTGCTGGGCCGGCGGGTGGAGCGCCGGCCTGGTCCGGGCGGCGGCGGGCACGGCTGGCCCGCGCACGCCCGCGCCGGCAACGCCGTGCTCGCCTGGCGGCTGCGCCGCGGCGCGGGGATCCCGCTGCGCGACCTCGGCCCGATGCGTGCCTGCCGCCGCGAGGCGCTGGTGGCCCTGGGACTGGCCGACCGCAGGTTCGGCTATCCGCTGGAGATGGTGCTGCGCGCCGCCGCGGCGGGCTGGCGCGTCACCGAGAGGGAGGTCGACTACCTGCCGCGCGCGGGCCGCTCGAAGGTCACGGGCACGGTCCGCGGCACGCTGCGCGCCATCGCCGACATGCGCGCCGTCCTCGCCTCGCACCGGCCGTGACCGCGGCGGCGCCGGAACCTCAGGGGCAGCGGACGACCATCCCCGCGTACGAGAGGTTGCCGCCGAAGCCGAACAGCAGCATCGGCGCGCCGCGCCGCACCTCGCCCCGCTCCACCAGCTTGGACAGCGCCAGCGGGACGCTCGCGCCCGAGGTGTTGCCCGACTCGACCACGTCGCGGGCCACGACCGCGTTGACCGCGCCGATGCGCTCGGCGATGGGCTCGATCATGCGCAGGTTCGCCTGGTGCAGGACGACGGCCGCGAGCTCCTCGGGCGCGACCCCGCCCCGCTCGCACGCCTCGCGGGCGATGGCGGGCAGCCTGGTGGTGGCCCAGCGGTAGACGGTCTGCCCCTCCTGCGCGAACCGGGTGGGCGTGCCGCCGATGCGGACCGCGTTGCCCAGCTCCGGGGCCGAGCCCCAGACGACCGGGCCGATCTCCGGCGACGGCGCCGCACTGACCACGGCGGCGCCCGCGCCGTCGCCGGTCAGCACGCAGGTGGTCCGGTCGGTCCAGTCGGTGACCGCCGTCATGGTGTCGGCCCCGATGACGAGGGCGTGCCTGGCCGCGCCCGCGCGGATCGTGTGGTCGGCCACGGCCAGCGCGTGCGTGAACCCCGAACACGACACTCCGACGTCCATGACCGCCGCGCCCGGCACGCCGAGCCGGGCCGCGACGATGGCCGCCACGTTCGGCGCCCGGTCGAGCTGCGTACACGTCGCCACCAGCACGAGATCGATGTCGGCGGCGTCCAGGCCGCTGCCGGCCAGCGCCTTGGCCGCCGCGTTCACGGCCAGCTCGGGCACGCCCTCGTCCGGGCCGGCCACGTGGCGGGTGCGGATGCCGACGCGCTTGGTGATCCACTCGTCGCTGGTGTCCACCATGGCGGCGAGATCGTCGTTGGTCAGCACCCGGGTGGGCTGGTAGTGGCCGGTGGCGACGAGGCGTGATCCGTTCATGGGCCGGACTATAGCAACCGATCGTTCGGACGCTAAAGTGTCCCCATGAAGCCGCTCCCGGAGGCAGCATGAGTCCCCGCAGGTCCGTCGCCGACGCGCTCGGCACCCGCTCCGCCATCCTCGACCGCTCCGTGGCCATCGCCTCCGTCGAAGGGCTGGAGGGCCTGACCATCGGCCGGCTCGCCACGGAGCTCGGCATGAGCAAGTCCGGCGTGCTCGGCCACTTCGGCTCCAAGGAGGCGCTCCAGCTCGCGGTGCTGGAGCGGGCGGGGGAGGTGTTCCGCGCGGAGGTGTGGGAGCCCGTCGTGATGGTCACGCCGGGACTGCCGCGCCTCGTCGCCCTGTGCGAGGCGTGGATCTCGTACCTGGAGCGCGGGGTGTTCCCCGGCGGGTGCTTCTTCGTGGCCGCCGCCCACGAGTTCGACGGGAGGGACGGGGCGGTGCGCGACGCGGTGGAGGCCAGGTTCGACACCTGGACGGCGCGGCTGCGCAAGGAGGCCGGGCGCGCCGTGGACGCCGGGGACCTGCCGGACGACACGGATCCCGAGCAGGTGGCGTTCGAGCTGATGGGCGTGCTCATGGCGCTCAACCACGCCCTCCAGCTGCACCGCGACCCGCGGGCCGCCGACCGGGCCCGCCGCGCGGTGCGGGTCCGCCTGAGCCCGGCCCGTACGGCGGGGGCCCGCGAGTCCCTAGGCTTCGGCCATGTCTGACTTCACGATCTTCCCGGCGACCGCTGCCGACGGGGACGTGGTGGGCGAGATCCACGCCGAGGCCTGGTCCGTGGCGTACCGGCCGTTCTTCGCCCCCGCGTTCTCCGACCAGGCGGTCGCGCACCGGCGCGTCAAGTGGCATGCCGTGCTCGCCGAGACGGCTGACACCGTTCTGCTCGCCGCGCGCCCCGGCGAGCGTCCCCTGGCGTACTCGTACTTCGGCGCCTCGCCGCAGCGGCCCGGCGAGGCGGAGATCTTCGGCTTCTACAACCACCCGGACGGGTGGGGCAGCGGCGTCGCGGGCGCCCTGATGACGGCCACGCTCGACGCCCTGCGGGCACGCGGCCACAGCGGCGCGCACCTGTGGACACTGCGCGACACCGCGCAGTCACGCCGCTTCTACGCCAAGTGCGGCTTCACCGAGTCGGGCGCCACCCGGCTCCACGACTTCGGCGACGGCCACCCGATCGACCAGGTCGAGTACGAGATCGCGCTCTGACCCTCAGGCCCCTCAGGCCCGTCAGCGGTCCTGAGGGGCGGCCCCGGGCCCGATCAGGGGGCCTGGAGGCGGTCGAAGAGCTGGAGCGCAGCCCGCCGCACGTCGTCGGGCGCCAGCCCGTCCAGCGTCTGCCTGGCGTGGTTCGCGTCGCGCGTCGTGGCCAGCGTGATGGCCACCGACGTCGCGGCGGTACGGTCCAGCGACCCGGCCGGCGCGGCGTCGGCCAGCTCCTGGGCGCTGGCGGCGAGGTCGAGGTTGTCTGTCAACGGGCCTCCTCGGATGCGTACGGCATGGCCCATTGCACCATCTGTAGTCGTGTTCCATCCACCATTTGACGATTCGCCACGACGAGTCGCCCTCCTGACGGACCTTTCCCGGCCCTTCGGTCAAGCTCCGGTCACGTGGCCCGCAACGGGTCATGGCCCACGGAGAGCTGGAGCCGCCGGGCCTCGTCGTCGGTCCGGTCGTTCAGGGTCTCCACCAGATCCACGACCTGGCGCATGGTGTCGAGATCGTCCTTGGTCAGGTCGGTCTTCCGCTTGGTCAGCACCTGCAGGACCCCGCGCCCCAGCAGGTCGAGGCCCAGGTCGGTCTCCGCGGGGAAGGCCTCCTCGCCGGAGGCGTCGGCCAACAGGTAGGCCCGGAGCTCCTCGGACGTCATGTTGACCACTCCGTGGAACTCCTCCCAGAGCAGGTCGGCGTCGTAGTTCTCGGAGTCAACGCTCATAGACGCCCGCATACCCGCCCGTCCCCGCCTTACGCACCCGGCCTCACGCACCCGGCGCCTTACGCACCCGGCACGGCCAGCCCCGCCTCGTACGCGGCGATCACCGCCTGGACCCGGTCGCGCAGGCCGAGCTTGGACAGCACGTTGCTGACGTGCGTCTTCACGGTGTGCTCGCTCACCACCATCTGCTCGGCGATCTCCGCGTTGGACAGCCCGCGGGCGATGAGCTGCAACGTCTCCCGCTCCCGCGCGGTCAGCACCGTCAGCGCCTCCGCGGGCCGCGCGGCGGGCCTTGAGGTGAACGCCGAGATCAGCCTCGTGGTGACCTGGGGCGCCAGCAGCGACTCGCCCCCGGCGACCACGCGCACGGCGTTGACCAGGTCGTCGCGGCGCACGTCCTTGAGCAGGAACCCGCTCGCGCCGGCCCGCAGCGCGTCGTAGACGTAGTCGTCGTGGTCGAACGTCGTCAGCATGAGCACCCGGCAGCCGGTCTCCGCGCAGACGATCCGGGCCGCCTCGATGCCGTCCATGCGGGGCATGCGGATGTCGAGCAGGAGCACGTCGGGGTCGTGCTCGCGGACCGCCGCGACGGCCGCGACGCCGTCACCGGCCTCGGCCACCACCTCGATGTCCGGCTGGGCGTCGAGGATCATCGCGAACCCGCCCCGGACCAGCTCCTGGTCGTCGGCCACGACGATGCGGACGGGGCCGGTCACGAGGTCACCACCGGAAGGCGCACCGACACCCGGTAGCCGGGCCCGTCCTGGCGTGGCCCGGCCGTCGCCACGCCGCCGCACGCCGCGGCGCGCTCGCGCATGCCGATCAGGCCGTTGCCGCCCGAGGGCAGCCCGCGGCCCGAGCCCTGCCCGTCGTCGGTGATGTCGATCATGAGGTTGTGGTCCTCCCAGGTGAGCCGGATGTCGGCATGGACCGCGCCGGCGTGCTTGACGGTGTTGGTCAGGGCCTCCTGCGTGATCCGGTAGGCGGCCACCGCGCAGTCGGGCGTGAGCGGCCGCGGGTCGCCGGTCTCGGAGAACGTCACGTCGAGGCCGGTGCCGGAGACCTGGCCGGCCAGTGCGGGCAGGTCTCCGACGGTCGGCTGCGGCGCCCTGGGCGCCTCGCCCTCCTTGAGCACGCCGAGCATCCGCCTGAGCTGCGCCATCGCGTCGCGCCCGGCCGCGGCGATCGCGTCGAACGCGGCCTCGGCCCGGACGGGGTTCGTCCGCACCACCACGGGGCCCGCCTCCGCCTGCACCACCATGATGCTGACCGCGTGAGCCAGGATGTCGTGCATGTCGCGGGCGATGCGAGCCCGCTCGCGCTCGGCCGCTCGCTCCGCCTCCATCTGGCGCTCCTTCTCCAATTGGGCGGCCCGTTCCTCCAGGGCCGCGGCGTGCGCTCGGGACGTGGCCGCGGTCCTGCCGATGGCGTACGCCGCGACGAACAGGACGATGCCGCGCAACGCGGTCTCCGTGGAGCCGACCACCAGCATGCCGCCGCTGAGCGTCAGGACCAGCATGACGAGCCGCTTCCAGCGGGGCGAGTACGCGGCGACGGTGTAGAACGCGACGGTCGCGCCGTACCAGATGGGCTGCCGGGCGACGTTGTCGGCGAGGTCGTACAGGGCGCCGACGGACAGGCTCGTGATCAGAACTGTCACGGGCGCCCGGCGCCGCCACATCAGGGGGAGCGAGGCGCCGGCCGCGACCGCGTACCCCCACCAGTCCCACGGGCGGCCGTCATGGCTGTCACCGGACAGCAGCGGCCAGAGCTGCGCCACGAGGATCAGCCCGGTGAGGGCCGCGTCGACCAGGAGGGGCGGCAGCTCGCGCAGCCGCCGGCGGGCGGCGTCGACGAGAGGCGGATAGGACGGCAGGGAGGGCACGGCGTCCCATCCTGCCGCATACCGGGCGTGTTCCCTCGCGTGGCCTGCGGTCTCAGGCATGAGCGTGGTCTCAGGCGTGGGCGAGGGCGTGCCGGGGCGCCGCCTCCTCGCGGCGGCGCGCCATCGGCACGAACGAGACGAGCAGCAGGAGGGCGCCGACCGGGATCAGGTCGCGGTCGATGATCGGCAGCGTGAAGTCGAGCAGGACGAGGACGGGCGTCCACGCCCGGACCTGCCGACGCGTCGCGAGCTGCGTGACGAGCACGAACTGGGCGATGTAGAACAGGAACGGCCCGCCGTCGTAGACGGCCAGGGACACCCCGGGCACGGCCTTGACCTGGTCGAACAGCGGCCCCATCGCCGCGTGGTCGGCGGCCGCGAACCCGACGACCAGGTCGATGGCGAACTGCGCGAACGCGCAGGCGATGCCGACGAAGCCCGCCGCCACGGCTGTGGTGGCCAGAGCGTTCCGGTCCAACCTGCGCCTCATTTCCCAAAATATCGGCACAAAGAGGACGAGGGCCGCCATGAAGGCCATGTGCCCGGTGGTCCAGGCCAGACCGGGCCCCTTCTCTCCGTCGAACCCGTCGACGATGCGGATCGCGCCGTACGCGAAGATCAGCAGGGGGGCGGCGACGAAGGCGGTGCGGACGTTCATGATGCTCTCCAGGGTGTTTCGGGGATAGGTCAATCCTCCGATTTCCCTGGTCAGAAGGGATCGCCGTGACGGGCGATCCTTCGTCTCACTCCTGAGAGCGAGCCCCCTCACCCGTAAGGCCCGGTACGTCTGTCGGGCTCGCCCCACGCCCTCACCCGCCGCCGTGCGGGGTGAGGGCCGGTGGGCGGGAACGGCCTGGCCGTCAGGCCGGAGGCGCCGGTGGGACGGGCGGGGTGGCGGGGATGCGTTCGAGCAGGCTCTGCATGTCGTCGGCGTGCTCCTCCTCCTTGGCGAGCAGCTCCTCGAACACCCGCCGCGTGGTGATGTCGCGGTCGCCCAGCCACTGGATGATCTCCGTGTAGGTGGCCACGGCGACCCGCTCGGCGACGAGATCTTCCTTGATCATCGCGATCAGCCCGCTGCTGGCGTCGTACTGGGAGTGGGAGCGCTTCGTCAGCGTGTCGGGATTGAAGTCCGGCTCGCCGCCGAGCTGGACGATCCGGGCCGCGAGCTTGTCCGCGTGCTCCTGCTCCTCGCCCGCGTGCTCCAGGAACTCCTGGGCGACGGCCTCCGACTGGATCCCGGTGGCGGTGTAGTAGTGGCGCTTGTACCGCAGGACGCACACCAGCTCGGTGGCCAGGGCCTCGTTGCAGACCTGGATCACCCGGTCCAGGTCTGCGCCGTACGCGTCGGTGATGGGGCCCTTCTCGATCTCGGCGCGGGCCCTCTCTCGGATGGTGGTGATGTCGGTCAGGAACTCAGCCATGGGCTCCCTATGCCCACTCGACAGGCGAAGACTCGCCCGGCCGGGCCTCACCGGTGTGGGACGGCAGGCCGGGGAACGCGTGCGGTCGGCTAGGCGAAGAACTCGGCGAGGACGGGCGCGAGGGCGTCGGCCTTGACGAGGTGGGTCTGTCCCTCCAAGGTGCGGTGGCGGGCGGCGGGCAGCGCCCCGGCCACGGCGCGCACGCCGTCGCGCATCCACGCGGGGCTCTTGCCGCCGTCGATCACCAGGGTGGGGACGGTGACGCCCGCCCAGGTGCCCGCCGGGATCGGCTCGCCCCGCTGGTACCTCGCCGCCAGCGCCAGGTCGTACGGCAGCGTGTGGGCCACGGCCTTCAGCCCCGACCAGGCCGGCATGAGCCGCATCATCGCCACCATCACAGCGGGCAGCCCGACGCCGGCGCGCATGAAGGAGCGGACCGCGTCGCTGCGGCGGCCCGTGGCCACGAGCTCCCGCATCCGCTCCTCGAAGTCGGCCGGGACGGGCGGCCGCGAGCCGTCCACGACGAACGGCGGCTCGTAGACCGCGAGCCTGGACACGGGCAGACCCGCGTCGACGGCGGCCAGGGCGAGGGCCGCGCCGGAGGAGATGCCGTACAGGCGCACGTCGTCGCCGGCCTCCTTCACCAGCGCGGCCAGGTCGTCGATCTCGTCCCGGGGGTCGAACCGCGCCTCACGGCCCGAGGGGATGTCGCCGCTCTCGCCGCGCCCCCGGCGGTCGTAGGTGTAGACGGTGAAGCGGGCGGCCAGGGCCTGGGCGAGCGCGGGGTTGGGGCCGGCGGCGCGGTGGCACATGGCCCCGTCCACCAGGACGACGGCCGGCCCCTGGCCGACACGGTCGTAGGCGATCACAGTGCCGTCACTGGAAACGACGTTGTTCATGGCTTCCTCCCTCGTGTACGGCGAGCCTCGCACCGACAAAAAAATTTGTCAAGGCTGGGCCGCAAGGGGGCGAGGTGAGCTCTCGGATGTGGCGCCCGGTCCTCGGCGACGCTTCTCGCGCGGTTTGTCCGGCCGTTCAGGGGCGGTGTCCCGGGTGCCATGTCGGGCCGTTCCCGGATGGCGCCCGGGTCGCGCCACCCGGACCCATGGCCGAAGGGCCGCGTATAACGAACACCACCGGTATGTAAAGACATTCTTCAACGCCCGCCTAATCACCACTCCGGCTCACCTTGGAGGACGCGTAACCCCAGGTCAGGGCGGGGGAGGCGAGTAAACCGTCGACGAAGTATCGAGTGGCGTCCCGATCTTTGCTGACGATTTACCGGGCCCGGGCAACCGTTGCTTTCCGTGGGCGTCCTGGTCAAATCTGATTTGCTCGCCCGGATTAGTGGTGATTTATCGGCTTATGGGTGGTACGGTCCGGTTTGGAAGTGAAAGTCCGATCTCGGGGGAGGGGACTATGTCCGTTACAAACGGATTCCGTCAGGGCTGGGGACCGTGCTGGAGGCGTCGTCGCTGTGGCGGCGGCTGCGGATGGCGCCGCCGTTGGGGCGGCTGCGGCGGCGGCGGCTGCGGTTGGGGCGGCGGCGGCTGGGGCGGCGGCTGGGGCGGCGGGTGGTGGTAAAACCACCCGAGAGCCGGCGGGTCACCCGCCGGCTCTCCCTTTCGCCCCAGGCCCGCGCCCATCGCACGGCGATCGCGCCGGCGGTGTCCATCCGCCGGACTTTCCGGGAGTTCTGGCCTGGCACGCGAGGACTGCGCCGGCTCTTCGTGGCCGGCACGGTGCTCGCCATCCTCGCGGCGGCCTGTGAGGTCGCCGCGATCGCCCTGTTCGGCCACATCACCGACAAGGTGCTGACGACCCGCGTCCTGTCCGCGTTCTGGGCGCCCGCCCTCGCCTGGCTGGGCCTCGCGATCGTGGCCGGTGTCATGTCGTTCGGCGGCGCGTACGTCACCGCGCTCGGCGCCGAACGCTTCCTGCTCGGCCTGCGCGACCGGGTCTTCGCACACGTGCAGACCCTGTCGCCGGACTTCTTCGAGAACCGGCGGCTCGGCGACCTCATGGCCAGGCTCACCGACGACATCGAGGCCATCGAGCAGCTCGTGGGCTCCGGCCTGGTCAAGGTGCTGACCACGGTCGTCAGCGTCGTCTTCTTCGCCGGCGCGGCGTTCTTCATCAGGTGGGACCTCGCGCTGATCACCATGGCGCTGGTCCCGGCGTTCCTGGTGGTGTCCAAGGTGTTCGCCGCCCGGTTCCGGGTCGCCGCCGCCAACGAGCGCCTCAGCAACGGCGCCATGAACAGCGTCATCGAGGAGAGCCTGGCCAACCAGTCGCTCGTCCAGGCGTACAACCGGCAGACCACAGAGTCGCGGCGGCTGCACCGTGAGGGCCGCGGCTGGCTGCGCGCCAACATGTGGCAGGCGCGGCTGTCCGGGATGTACGGCCCGATGGTGCAGGTCATCCAGACCGTGTGCATGGTCGTCATCCTCGGCGTCGGCGCCTGGGAGATCGCCGAGGGTCGCCTGACGCTCGGCGGGCTGCTCGCCTTCGCCGCGTACCTGGGCCT
The DNA here is from genome assembly GCF_031570565.1 of Nonomuraea sp. 3-1Str. Taxonomy (NCBI): domain Bacteria; kingdom Bacillati; phylum Actinomycetota; class Actinomycetes; order Streptosporangiales; family Streptosporangiaceae; genus Nonomuraea; species Nonomuraea sp. 3-1Str. The sequence goes on along the minus strand of NZ_JALHBK010000033.1, from coordinate 57,510 downwards.
GCTCTACCCCGCCGTGCAGGGGCTCGGAGAGATCGCGCTGAGCGTGTCCGAGGCCGCCGCCGGCTCCGACCGCGTCATGGAGATCCTCGGCAGCCGGCCGTCGGTGAACGACCGCGGCACCGCCCTGACACTGGTGTCACGCAGCCACGGGCGGATCGAGTTCGACGACGTCGGCTTCACCTACCCGGGCCGTCACCGGCCGACGCTTCGGCACCTGTCGTTCACGGCCGAGCCGGGCGAGCTGATCGTCTGCACCGGCCCCAGCGGGGCGGGCAAGTCGACGCTGGCCAAGCTGCTGCTGCGGTTCTACGACCCCGAGCAGGGACGCATCCTGCTCGACGGCGTGGACCTCCGTGACCTGACCCGGTCCTCGCTGCGCGAGGCCGTCACGATCCTGCACCAGGAGAGCATGCTGTTCTCCGGCACCGTGCGGGAGAACATCGCCTACGGCCGTCCCGGAGCCACGTTCGAGGAGGTGGTCAGGGCCGCGGTGCTCGCCGGGGCGCACGAGTTCATCACCGCGCTGCCGCGCGGCTACGAGGCTCCCGTCGGCCAGCGGGGCCGGCTCCTGTCCGGTGGCCAGCGGCAGCGCATCGCGATCGCCCGCGCCCTCGTGCGCGACGCGCCCGTGCTCGTGCTCGACGAGCCGATGACCGGCCTCGACGAGGCCACAGCCGCCCGCATCATGGAGCCGCTGCGCCGGCTCATGGCCGGCCGGACCACGATCCTCATCACGCACGACCTGCGCCACGTCCCCGCGGGGGCCCGCACGATCGCGCTCGAACCGCTCCGCACCAGGGCCCGCATCCGGCTCAAACGCCTCGGCACCCGGCTCCCGGCCGGCGTCTGACCGGCCCCCGCCATGGACCTGCTCACGGGCTGCCCCGCTGTGCGCATCGGCAGGCGCACGGCGGGGCAGGGGTGACCCATGGCGAAGGCCGGCGGGAAGCTGCGGCGCAAGCCGTACGAGAAGGAGCTCTTCCGGTTGCAGGGAGAGCTCGTCAAGCTGCAGGAATGGGTCCGGGCCGAGGGCCGGCGGGTCGTCGTGGTGTTCGAGGGACGCGACGCCGCCGGCAAGGGCAGCACCATCAAGCGCGTCGCGGAGTACCTCAACCCCCGCATGACTCGCATCGTCGCCCTGCCCGCCCCCACCGAGCGGGAGCGGACGCAGTGGTACTTCCAGCGCTACGTCGAGCATCTGCCCGCCGCCGGGCAGATCGTGCTGTTCGACCGGAGCTGGTACAACCGGGCCGGCGTCGAGCGCGTCATGGGCTTCTGCACGCAGGAGGAGTACACCCGCTTCCTGCACCAGTGCCCCATCTTCGAGCGGCTGTTGGTGGAGGACGGGATCCTGCTGCGCAAGTACTGGTTCTCCGTGAGCGACGCCGAGCAGGAACGGCGCTTCCGCGACCGGCTGGACGACCCGATGCGGCGCTGGAAGCTGTCGGAGATGGACCTTCAGTCGATCATCCGGTGGGAGGAGTACTCGCGGGCCAAGGACGAGATGCTCGTCCACACCCACATCCCCGAAGCGCCCTGGCACGACGTGGAGAGCGAGGACAAGCGGCGGGCCCGGATCAACATGATCTCCCATCTGCTGTCCTCGATCCCGTACCGGGAGGTGGCCAGGCCACGGCTGCGCATCCCGCCCCGGCCGCCGGGGACGGGGTACCGCCGCACGCCCCGCATGGACATCGCCGTACCCGACGCGGCGGCCGGGCTGCCGGTGAAGGGCGCCTCCCGTTGACGGAAGCGCTGCGGATCCCCGCCGACGGCGTCACCCTGGACGCCGACCTCACCGCGCCCACCGCTCCTGAACGGCCCGGGGGACTGGTGCTGTTCGCGCACGGCAGCGGCAGCAGCCGCCACAGCCCGCGCAACCGTCACGTCGCCGAGCGGCTCCAGGCGGCCGGCCTGGCCACCCTGCTCGCCGACCTGCTCACCCCCGAGGAGGAGCGGCTGGACACGGTGACGCGGGAGCTGCGGTTCGACATCGGCCTGCTGGCCCGCCGGCTGGAGGCGCTGGTCGCCTGGGCGCGGACGGACGCCCGTACCGAGGGGCTGCCCATCGGCCTCTTCGGCGCCAGCACGGGCGCGGCGGCGGCCCTCATGACCGCCGCGGCGCTGCCGGACGGCGTGCGCGTGGTGGTCTCACGCGGCGGCCGCCCGGACCTCGCCGGCGACTTCCTCTGGAACGTCGAGCAGCCCACCCTCCTGATCGTCGGCGGCGCCGACCCGGCCGTCCTCGACCTCAACCGCCGGGCACTGGCGCGGCTGGCTGGCGAGGCCCGGCTGGAGGTCGTACCCGGGGCGACGCACCTGTTCGAGGAGCCGGGAACCCTGGACGCGGTCGCCCGCCTGGCCGTGACCTGGTTCACCACCCACCTGGAACCTCACGTGTAGGGCAGAGCGGTGGCGAAGAGGACCACCACGACCGACCCGGCCAGCGCCCCCAGAGCCATCACCCGGGCGAACACCGCCCGCCCCACGCCCGTCGCCCACCCGTGCAACCCCGCCGCCACCATGACCAGGCAGAACACCAGCAGCTTCGCCGCGAGAACCCGCCCGTACCCCGGCTCGGCCAGCGACGCCCACGTGACCCCCTTGTGCATGGCGATGGCCACCCCCGTGGCGACCTGCACCGGCAGGAACACCGCCACCGTGAACACCCCGAACCGCTGCCCCACGGCCTTCAGCAGCCCGCCACGCCGTTCCTCGTCCAGCAGCCGCCGCGCCAGCGGCAACACCACCAGCGACACGGTCAGCTGACCGCCCACCCACAGCGCCGCCGACAGCACATGCAGGAACCGGACCACCGCCCACCAGGTCACCCGGCACCTCCACCCTCAGCCATGATCACCTCCACCGCCCGCCGGGCGTCCGTGACCACATGGTCGGGCGCGGCCAGCCGGGCCGGCCACGCGCCGGCTCCCCGATCGATCCACACGGTCCGCAGCCCCGCGTCCCGCCCACCTTCGACGTCCTTCACCGGATCGTCCCCCACGATCCAGCCTCCACCATCCGCGAGAGTCGTCCCACACCGCTCAGCCGCGATCTCGAACAACCGCGCGTCCGGCTTCCGAACCCCCTCAGCCCCCGAGATCGCCCACCCGTCGACCCGCTCACCCAGCCCCGACCGCCGGATCTTCCCGAGCTGGTTGTCCTCCATCCCGTTCGTCACGATCCCCACCCGCCATCCGGCGTCCCGCAGCCCCTCCAACGCCCGCAACACCGCCTCCGGACACTCCACCATCCGCGGCATACCGGCCCGGTACTCGCCCCACAACTTTTCGACGGACTCCCGCACCGAGAACCGCTCCCGCACCCGCCGGAAGAAGACCTCCCTCGGCACCGCCCCGTCCTCGTCCAGCCGCACCATCCACTCGAACGCCCCCTCACCCAGGTCCCGCTCGGCCACGAACTCCCGCGCCCACCTCCGGAAGGCGTCCAGCCGGTCGACCAGGGTGTTGTCGAGGTCGAAAAGCACCAGTCTCCGCACGATCATCAACCTACGCGTACGGGGCCATGGTGGAACGGACGGGAGCGACGTGGCCGCCTGTGTACAGAACCGCGGCCGGTGTCACTCCTGTGCGGGCCAGAACTTGGGCGGTGACACGGCTGGGTCGATGAGGCTCAGACGATGTGCCGCCGTCGGATCCACGCCACGTAAGCTGATCAGTCGTTGGCCCTTCGCGGCTTCGAGTAGAGCAAGCGCACTCGGCAGCCCAGCGGACACCGTGGCGATCGCGACGCCCATGCCGACGAGGCCGGGATGCCTGTGGGGATACTCGATCCGGTGCATGCCCGAAGCAGCGATGGCCGCCACCTCGCGCGGACGCTGCATCTGGCGACCATCGTTGGTGAGGATCACATCGAACCCCTTGGCCGCCGCTCGGGGGTAGAGGCTCTCATCCCGAGTTCCGGACCAGCCGGCGAGCTCGAGCAGATGCACGATCTCGTGATTCACGATGAAGGCGGTCAACACCTGCTGGAGGGGTTTGGGGACGTTCTCATCCAGCAGCAGCCTCACGCCGCTCCCCAGAGGACTCATAGCTGTCGACATAATCCGCGAAGTCGCCCGCGTCCAGCGCCGCCGCGGCTGTCACGTTGGGGTAGTACTCGGAAATGCGCTCCGCCGGAATCCCGTCCCGCAACAGCGCGGCGACCTCGTCGTACGGCACTCTTGTGCCTTCGATCACCGGCATCCCGCCCCTGACGGCCGGATCAACCGTTACATGCTCCCGGGGTCGCAAGAGGTCCGGAATGTGCCGGCCATCACGGTAGAAGGGCTGCAGCACGTCCACCAACTCGTGGATCACCACATTCGCCTTACGGCGTACCAGGTCCGTGGCTTGGCCGTACTCGACCAGATAGATCGTCGAGTCATCGGCGACCAGCCGATAGGCCGACAGATGAGCGCGTTGGCCCAGGTCGGCGCGCAAGGTGTCCAAGGCCCGGCGTATTTTCTGCAGCGAAGCGTCGTTGCGAAGTTTCACGCAGGTACGCAATGCCACCACATCGCGAAACGAGTAGAGGATCGGCCGGACCTCGGAAATCTCGGGAATGAGGACGGCTCCCAGGCTTGAGCTGGGTTTACGCCAGTGCGCGAGTTGGCGGAGCGTGGCGCCTGACAGGCCGGCGGCGAGCTTGGGACTGTAGGACACCGGCCTCACCTCCTTCTTGGCGCTGCACCGGCGAGATCATCATTGCAAATTACTCGCGAGTTCGCACGCGGCGGCCGCTATGTCCTCGTTCAGCGTGATCCTCTGCAGTATCCGGCAAGTCGCATTCCGTATTGCTTCACTGTGTCCAGGATTTGAATGCCGTTGTAGGGATACATTTATCGGCTTTTGCCCTATAAGCCAGATATGCCGACAAACGGGACAGCCTAGAAATCCGTACTCTTCGCTTCGGCAAGCGCGCCGAGCTCCGGGCCGAAGGAGGTGACGAGCGGGCCCCACCGTCGCGGGGGAGCCCGACGTCGCGCCGCTGTCTCAGTTGCCGCCTGTCCTGTTCGGAGTGACGTTGATCTGGCCGCTGTCGGAGACGATGATCTGGATGCGTCCGTCCTTGACGGCCTGCCACATGACCGCGCCCTGCGCGCCGAGCACGTCCTTGAGCGCCTTGATGGCCTCCAGCTCCGTGCGCGCCTTCTCGTTCTTCGCCTTCTGCGCGGTGTTCTCCTCCTTCGCCTGCTGCACGGCCGCCATCGCCTCGCGGACCTTCAGCGGCGGTTGTGGCTGCTGAAGCGTGACCGAGAACTTGTCGAAGAAAGCCGTCCCGCCCTGCTCGCGCAGGAACTGCGCCATGTACTCGGCGACCTTCGCCTCCCACTGCTGCTTGGCCTGGGGGTTGAGATAGGTGAGATCACGCCAGGCGAACTCCTTGCTGGCGGCGTCCAGCGCCCGGTCGAGCGGCTGGCCGATGTAGACGCTGAGCAGCTTGTTCCAGCCGGCGTCGGTGTCGGCCTTGTACTTCAGCCCGATCTGCTCGTGGAACTGCCGCAGGGTCTTGCAGTCGCTGGTGAGCGAGAACGTCACCACGCCGGACACCCGCATCTCCAGCGGGTCCTTGGTCCACATCGTGAGCGGACCCGCCTCGGCCGCCGGTTTCGTCCTGACCCCTGAGGGATCGTTCGGGTCGGCGGCGAACTCGAAGGTGCGCTGGCCGGCCGGGTAGACATATCCCTTGTCCCCCCAGCCGGACACGTCGCGCACTCCGGGCTCGACGCAGTTCTGGAACGTGGTGTCGGAGAACATGCCGGCGTCGTAGACGATGCCCTTCTGGTCGGGCTCCGGGATGGTCACCGAGCAGCCGGCCACCAGCATGGCGGCGGCTAACGAAGCGACAGCGGTCTTGCGGTTCATGAACCCTCCTTGCTTGCCCGGGCGATCACGCTAGTCCCCGGCGCATCCTCGGGCCCCTCCAGCTATCAGGAGTACGTGAAGGAAGTGCTCCAGCATCGGTTGATGGGCAGTCGATGGGCCGCGCTCCGCCTCGACCCTCGCGCGGCCCGACACATTGCCGCCAGCGCCTGTCGGGATGGTCATGAACCGGAGCCCAGGCAAAGTGGCGCTTATGTCCGTGATGTCCCGTTCGGGGCTTGAGGGCCGATAGCGACAGGGCGGGCGAACAGGCACGACCTTCGAAATCACAAGTTCTCACCTGCGGTAGGTGCCCGGTCCGCGGCGGCGACGCGGCAGCCCAGCCTGTACAAACCAGATCAAGTGGCTGCTGTGAACGCAGGTCCCCCATTGCCGACCGTCGCCACGCTCGCGGGCCGCGAGGCGTGCCGGACACTAACAATCCTGGATTTGATCTCAATGGTTTGAGCGCGCATGGGAAGAAACTAGCGCTGACGGTAACCCCTACGGTGCCCCCGGCCTTCCCATGGCCCTGTGACAGTTCCCGACCCAGGCGTCCGTCGAAACAGACGTAATCCGCATAGCTCGCATAACGTACAGATGAGAGAGGACTATTCTCGCCCTGGGCTCTCGTGGCATGATCGGCCGGTGGCGTATACCAGGACATTTGGCCAGATCCCCGGTCATCCGGAGGGCAGCACCTACCGAACCCGTGAAGAACTCCGCATGGCAGGCCTGCATGCGCATAACCAGGCTGGCATCTCAGGGACGCCACGCGACGGCGCCGACGCGATCGTGCTGAATGGCGGTTATCCCGACGATCACGACGAAGGGGATCTTATTATATATACCGGCCAGGGAGGGCAAAATGGCCGAAAGGAGCAGATAGCGGACCAGCGCTATGAAAAGGGCAATGCAGGGCTCGTCCTGAGTCAATATGAGGGCTTCCCAGTTCGTGTGATTAGAGGACATGAGGAGGAGTCTCTACACGCGCCCCTCACGGGATACAGGTACGATGGTCTCTATCGAGTGGTGCGGCACTGGTTTAAGAAACGTGCTGACGGATATCGCGTGCTCCAGTTTCGGATGGTCAAGATCGGCAGCATGTATGACATCCAGGACCTAGGCGATCTTGAATCCGACGAGTACAGCGATTCGTCAACGACGGGGCCGGTGAGTCGCATCGAGTCGGTGGTCGCACGCTTGGCGCGCAAAGCGTCTGTCGTACGGAACATCAAGGACTGGTACGAGAACCGTTGCCAGATCTGTCGGGAAGCCATCCAGTTGCCAACCGGGCCAGCCAGTCAAGTAGCTCATATCCAGGGGCTAGGCGTACCGCATAATGGGCCGGACCATGAGTCAAACGCGCTCTGTCTCTGTCCGAACGATCACCTTCGTTTCGACTATGGTGCTATCTACTTGACTGACGATCTCAAGGTCGTGGAGGCGGCGACCGGCACAGTCATGTGCCACCTGTACGTTGATCGGCGTCACGCTATCGGGCTGGATTATGTTCGCCAACACCGCAGCTATTGGTCTCAGGAGTAAGGGCTACCGTGCGGTGTGGATGTTCGTAGCGCTCGTCGAGAGCGTCCCCGAGGGAAGGGGTAAGCGCCTCGGCGAGGGAGCGTGAGGGGTAAGCCGCGCATCTCTTGAAACCCGTCCCCAAGCATCGACCCGTCGTCCTCCTCCAAGGTCTCTTCGGGGCCGGGCTAGCCTGGCAAGGTGAGCATCGCCGCTGGTAGCTACACGTTGGGGCCCGAATCTGGCCGGCTCCTGGTCCATACGACGCGTACGGGGATCGGCGCGAAGGCCGGTCACGATCTCACCATCGAAGTCACCCGCTGGCGGGGCGAAGCCACCGTCGCTCCCTCCCGTTCCTCGGTCACGGTCGAGATCGACGCCGAGTCGCTGGAGGTCCGGAAGGGAACCGGCGGCGTCAAGCCGCTGACGAGTTCCGACCGCCAGGAGATCGAGAAGATCGTCCGGGAGAAGATCCTGCACACCGCCCGGCACCCGACGATCACGTTCCGGTCGACACGGGTCGACGGGACCGCGGAGTCGTTCCGCGTCGAGGGTGAGCTCTCCATCGTCGGTGCCACCCGGCCCGTCGCGGTCCGGGGCTCGGTGGCCGAGGGGCGCGCGCACGGCTCGGCGGTCATCGCGCAGTCCCGGTGGGGGATCCGGCCCTACTCGGCGCTCTTCGGGACGCTCAAGCTCAGCGACGAGGTCGAGGTGCGGTTCGACGTCAGCCTCGGGACGAACCGGTAGCCTCCGGCGAGTTCGCCCTGCTCAAGGACTTCCGTAAAGGATCTGGCGGATTTCTCGATTGTTTCTGCCGGAAGGTTGACGTAAAAAAGGGACGAAGCTTACGTTGCCAGCGTGTCAACGACGCCCAACGGAGTGCACGCGCTCGTCCGCCGATCCCATGAGGAGCGAGTGCTGCGCGTGCTGCGCCAGAACGGCGCGCAGAGCCGCAACGAGATCGCGGCGCGGGTCGGCCTGTCCCGCACCACGGTCTCCGAGATCACCGGCGACCTCCTCGGCCGCGGCGTGATCCGGGTCGTCGACACCGACGCCGTCGAGCGTGTGGGCAGCGGCCGGCCCGCCGAGCGGCTCGCGCTGGACCCGGCCTCCGGGCAGTACATGGGCGTCGACTTCGGCCACCGCCGCGTCAACGTCCTGGTGGCGGACGCGGCCCACGACATCATCGCGTCGGGGACGTCACGGTACGAGGAGTCGGCGCAGTGGCCCGAGCGGCTCAGCGCCGGGCTGGCCCTGATCGACCGGCTCAGCACCGACACCGGCGTCCACTACGGCGCGCTCCAGGCCATCGGGGTCGGCGTGCCCGGCTGGGGCGACCGCTCGGGCGCCGACGGCGTGGCGGAGGTGTTCGCCGAGCGTTTCCACGCCGCGGTGATCGTCGACAACAACGTACGGTTCGCCGGGCTGGCCGAGGCGTTGCACGCCCAGTCCGACTCTGTGCGCGACCTCATCTACCTGCGGCTGTCCGACGGCGTCGGCGGCGGACTGGTGGTCGGCGGCCAGCTCGCGCGCGGCTCCAAGGGGTACGCGGGCGAGCTCGGCCATGTGACCGCCGTTCCGGGCGGCGCCCAGTGCCGGTGCGGCAAGCGCGGCTGCGTCGAGACCGTGGCTTCGGTCCCGGCGATCCTCGGGCGGTGCCGGGAGCTGGGCGTGCCCATGGACTCGCTCGACGACCTCAAGGCGGCCGTGGAGATCGCGCATCCGGTCGTCGACGAGGTGCTGCGCGAGGCCGGCACGGCGGTCGGCCGGATGCTCGGCACCGCCGCCATGACGCTCAACCCGAGCGAGATCGTGCTCGGCGGCGACATCGTCGAGATCGCCCCCGCCCTGATCCGGCAGGTCGCGTCCACGGTCACCTACGAGTTGTCGTGGCTGGCCGACGCGGCGCCGGTGATCCGCCCGGCCCTGCTCTCGGACGAGAGCGGGGCGCTCGGGGCCATCGCCGCCCTGTTCCATGAATCCCCCCTGCTCGCCGGATACGAAGCGAACGTCACGACGGACGGAGGCCGACAGTGGCCGTGATCAATGCGGACGCCACCAGGGCCGCGAACGCCCGGCCGCGCAAGAGCCGGACCTTCCTGGTCCTCAACATCGTCTCGGTGGTGGCCGGGGTGGCGATCTGGTGGGGGCTGTCCCTGGCGGGACTGCAGTTCCCGTCTCCGGTCGAGGTCGTCTCGGCCGGCTGGACGATGATCCAGGACGGCACCCTGATCACCGACATCGGCGCCTCGCTCGGGCGCGTGCTGGCCGGGTTCGCCCTCGGCTCGGTGGCCGCGGTCCTGGTCGGCTTCGTCATGGGGTGGTACACGGTCGCCCGTGGCCTGTTCGAGCCGTGGATCCAGTTCTTCCGGACCATCCCGCCGCTGGCGATGCTGCCCCTGGTGCTCGTCCTGATGGGCATCGGGGAGAGCCCGAAGATCTTCGTCATCTTCCTGGCGGCGTTCCTGGCCTGCGTCATCTCGACGTACCAAGGCGTGGTCAGCGTGGACAGAACGCTCATCAACGCCGGCCGGGTGCTCGGCGCGAAGGACGGGACGATCTTCGCGCGGGTCGTGGTGCCGGCCTCGACCCCGTTCATCCTCGTGGGCATGCGGGTCGGGCTCGGCTCGGCCTGGGGGACGCTGGTGGCCGCCGAGCTGCTGGCCGCGCAGGCGGGGCTCGGGCACCGGATGCAGAGCGCGCAGCTCTACTACGACCTGCCGACCATCTTCGTCGGCATCATCACGATCGGGATCCTCGGCCTGATCATGGACCGGCTGCTCATGCTCGCCGGCAACAGACTGACGGCCTGGCAGGAGAACCGATGAGCACTCCCAAGATCTCCGTACGCGACGTCGAAAAGATCTTCCCCGTCGGGAACGAGGACTTCGTCGCCCTGGGCGGCGTCTCGCTCGACATCGCCGACAACGAGTTCGTGACCATCGTCGGCCCGTCCGGCTGCGGCAAGAGCACGCTGCTCAACATCCTCGCCGGGCTGGACCAGCCCACCGGCGGCACCGCGCTGGTGGACGGCAAGCCGGTCACCGGCCCGGGCCCGGAGCGCGGGGTCATCTTCCAGCAGTACGCCCTGTTCCCGTGGCTGACCGTCCGCGAGAACGTCGAGTTCGGCATGCGTACCGCGAAGGTCCCCGGCGACGAGCGGCGGCGGCGGGCCGAGCACTTCATCCGTCTGGTCGGCCTGGAGCAGTTCGCCGACGCGCTGCCCAAGACGCTCTCGGGAGGCATGAAGCAGCGTTGCGCGATCGCCCGCGCGTACGCGGTGAACCCGTCGATCCTGCTCATGGACGAGCCCTTCGGCGCGCTGGACGCGCTGACCCGGGTGCGGCTCCAGGAGCAACTCCTGGAGACCTGGAGCAAGGACCGGCGCACGGTCATGTTCATCACCCACGACGTCGATGAGGCGGTGTTCCTCGCCAACCGGGTGGTCGTCATGGGCGCGCGTCCCGGCCGGATCGTCGAGGTCATCGACGTCGACCTCCCCTATCCACGCGACGAGGACATGAGGCTGAGCCCCGAGTTCGGGGCGCTGCGCAACCGCGTCTGGCATTCCGTGTACCACCAGCGGCAGATCAAGGAGTCCGCGCAATGAGAAAGACATTCATGGCCGCCGCGGCCGTCGTCGTGGCGCTGTCGGCGGCCGCCTGCTCGTCGGACGGCTCCGGCGGCGCGGACGGCGGCGCCACCCAGGTGGACTTCGGCTACATCGCCGACTTCAACGGCGCGAGCCTGCTGGCCGTCGCCGACGCCCAGGGCCTGTGGAAGAAGCACGGGGTCGACGTCAAGACCAGCGTCTTCACCAACGGCCCCCTGCAGATCCAGGCGCTGGGCACCGGCGACCTCGACTTCGGCTACATCGGCCCGGGCGCCATGTGGCTGCCCGCCACCGGCAAGGCCAAGGTCGTCGCGATGAACACGCTCGGCAACGCCGACCGCGTCATCGCGCAGGCCGGTACGACGACCATGGCCGACCTGAAGGGCAAGACCGTCGGCGTGCCCGAGGGAACCTCCGGCGACATGATCCTCACGCTCGCCCTGCGCAAGGCCGGGCTGACCAAGAACGACGTCAAGATCGTCCCCATGGACGCGTCCACGATCGTGTCGGCGTTCACCTCCAAGCAGATCGACGCGGCCGGCTTCTGGTACCCGGCCATCGGCACCATCAAGAAGGCGGTCCCGGACCTGGTCGAGCTGGCGAAGAACGAGGACTTCGCCGACACGGTGTCGTTCCCGACCGCGTTCGTCGCCGGCAACGACGTCGTCGCGAAGGACCGGGCCAAGGCGGAGAAGGTCGTCGCCGTGCTCCGCGACGCCATCCAGTACCGCAGCGACCACCTCGACGAGACGATCGCCGCCACCGCCAAGATGCTCAAGCAGCCGCCGGAGCAGGTGAAGGCCGACGCAGCCAACTCCAAGGTGCTGTCGCTGTCCGACCTGGACGGCTACACCAAGGACGGAACCATCGACAAGTGGCTGAACGGGATGAACGACTACTTCACCGGCGCTGGCAAGCTGACCGGGGCCGTCGACCCGAAGACGTACTACACCGGCGATCTGTTCACGGGCGCCGCCAAGTGAACATCCTCTTCCTGATGACCGACCAGCACCGCGCCGACACGCTGGGCGCGTACGGGAACCGGCTGGCCGCCACCCCGGTGCTCGACGAACTGGCCCGGACCGGGACCCGCTTCGACCGTTGGTACACCCCCACGGCGATCTGCACGCCGGCGCGGGCGAGCCTGCTCACCGGGCAGGCGCCGTTCCGGCACAAGCTGCTCGCCAACCACGAGCGCAACGTCGGCTACATGGAGGACCTGCCCGACGACCAGTGGAGCTTCTCCGGGGCGCTGCGGGACGCCGGCTACAACTGCGGGCTCATCGGCAAGTGGCACGTCGGGCACCACCGGCGGGCGGCCGACTTCGGGTTCGACGGGCCTGACCTGCCGGGCTGGCACAACCCCGTCGACCATCCCGACTACCTGGACTACCTGGCGGCCAACGGCCTGCCGCCGTACGAGATCCACGACCACATCCGCGGGACGCTGCCGAACGGCGGGCCGGGCAACCTCCTCGCCGCGCGGCTGCGCCAGCCGGTCGAGGCGACGTTCGAGCACTACCTGGCGACGCGGGCGATCGAGATGCTCGAACGGTACGCGGCCGAGCCGGAGCCGTTCTTCCTGCAGCTCAACTTCTTCGGCCCGCATCTGCCGTACATCGTGCCGGACGAGTACTTCGACATGTTCGACCCCGAACTGGTCGAGCTGCCCAAGTCGATCGCGGAGACCTTCGCCGGCAAGCCGCCGGTGCAGGCCAACTACAGCGCGCACTGGACGTTCGACACCATGCCGCTGGAGGAGACGCGCAAGCTCATCGCCGTCTACTGGGGATACGTCGCGCTCATCGACGCCCAGATCGGGCGGGTCATGGACGCCATGCGGCGCCTCGGGCTGGTCGACGACACGGCCGTGTTCTTCACCTGCGACCACGGCGAGTTCACCGGCGCCCACCGCCTGCACGACAAGGGCCCGGCGATGTACGAGGACATCTACCGCACGCCCGGCATCCTGCGCGTTCCCGGCCAGCAGCCCGGAGTCGTCCGCACGGAGTTCGTCAGCCTGCTCGACTGCACGGCCACCATCCTCGAACTGGCCGGGATCGACCCCGCTCCCGCCGTCGACTCGCGCAGCCTCATGCCGCTCGCCTCCGCTGACGAGGTGGCGTGGGAGCAGGACATCGTCTGCGAGTTCCACGGCCACCACTTCCCGTACCCGCAGCGGATGATCCGGACCGACCGCTACAAGCTGGTCGTCAACCCGGACTCGACGAACGAGTTGTACGACCTGTTCACCGACCCGGACGAGCTGCTCAACGTCTACGGCCATCCGGAGATGGAGGCGGTGCGCGGACGGTTGATGCGGCGGCTTTACCAGGTGCTGCGCGACCGGGGCGACAACTTCTACCACTGGATGACGTCGATGTACGACGTCGGCGACGTCTCCTACGACCCGACCCTGAGCGGGCTCGACGAGGCGACCTATCGGTGACCCCATGAGACGTCCCAACATCGTCATGATCCTCACCGACGACCACGCCTCGCACGCCGTCAGCGCGTACGGGTCGGTGGTCAACCAGACGCCGCGGATCGACGAGATCGCGGCGCTCGGCGCCCGGTTCGACAACTGCTTCGCGACGAACGCGCTCTGCTCGCCGAGCCGGGCCAGCATCCTGACCGGCACGTACTCGCACGTCAACGGGGTCTCGACGCTGGTCACGCCCATCGACGCCGCGCAGCCGACGTTCGTGAGCCGGCTCAAGGCCGCCGGCTACCGCACCGCCATCGTGGGCAAGTGGCACATGGGGGACGGCCCCGGTCATGACCCGCAGGGGTTCGACTACTGGGACGTGCTGATCGAGCAGGGGGAGTACTTCGACCCCTCGTTCCTGTCCGAGGACGGGCTGCGCACCGTTCCGGGCTACGCCACCGACCTCATCACCGAGATGGCGCTGTCCTGGGCGGACGGTCTCGACGGCGAGGACCCGTGGTGCCTGCTGATCTACCACAAGGCGCCGCACCGACCGTGGGAGCCCGACGAGAAGCACGCCGGGAGGTACACCGACCCCATCCCGGTGCCCGCGACGTTCACCGACGACTACGCGACCCGCTCCTCCTCGGCCCGGCGCGCGGCGATGCGGATCGCCGAGCACCTGAACGCCGACGACCTCAAGCAGGAGCCGCCCGAAGGGCTGTCCTACGAGGAGACGGCGCTGTGGAAGTACCAGAGGTACATGGAGGACTACCTCGCCGTCGTCGCGTCCGTCGACGACAACGTGGGCCGGGTCGTCGACTGGCTCCGCGCGCGCGGGGACTTCGACGACACGCTCCTGATGTACTGCTCCGACCAGGGCTTCTTCCTGGGCGACCACGGCTGGTTCGACAAGCGCTTCATGTACGAGGAATCGCTGCGGATGCCCCTCGTCCTGAGCTACCCGCGGCGGATCCCCGCCGGCCAGGTGCACACCGGGATCGTCACCAACGTGGACTTCGCGCAGACCGTCCTGGACGCGGCGGGGGTGCCGCACCACCCACGCATGCAGGGCCGCAGCTTCCTGGCCGACCTGACCGGCGAGCCGGGTCCGCCGCCCGCGGAAGGGATGTACTACCGCTACTGGGAGCACGACGACGTCTTCCACAAGGCGCCGGCCCACTACGGCTACCGGACGTCCCGCTACAAGATCATCTATTTCTACAACGACGGCATGGGCCTCCCCGGCACGGGCTCGTTCACCTACAGCGGCGAATGGGAGCTGTACGACCTGGAGACGGACCCGGACGAGCTGCGCAACGTCTACCACGACCCGGCGTACCGCGCGGTCCGCGAGGAGATGAAGGTCCGCATGCACCGCGCCCAGGCCGCCCTCGGCGACGAGCCGCATCCCGGCCAGCCGGTGCCCGAGGGGGTCTGAGGTGTCTTGCTGCACGCCCGCGACGCCGGGACCGCCGAGGGGGCCCGCCGTGCGTTTCGCGGCGGAGGGCCGGCACGGGATCCAGCAGATCCACCTGACCGGCGGCGCGTTCCTGATGGGCGACGCCACCGGCGACGGCAATCCGGGCGACGGCGAGTCGCCCGTTCACCGGGTCGCGCTGTCGCCGTTCTCGATCGACGCCACCGCCGTGACCACGGCCGACTTCGCGGCCTTCGCCGACGCGACCGGCTACCGGACCGAGGCGGAGGAGTACGGCTTCTCCGCCGTCTTCCACCTGGCCCTGCGCGCCCGCCCCGAGGACGTGATGGGCCCCGTTCCCGGCACTCCCTGGTGGGTGGGCGTGCGCGGCGCCGACTGGCGGCGTCCCGGCGGACCTCTGTCGTCGGCGGAGCCCGACCATCCCGTGGTCCACGTGAGCTGGAACGACGCGGTCGCGTACTGCTCGTGGGCCGACCGGCGGCTGCCCACCGAGGCCGAATGGGAGTACGCCAGCAGGGGCGGCCTCGACGGCGCCCGCTACCCCTGGGGCGACGACCTGCCCGAGGACGAGTGGCGGGTGAACATCTGGCAGGGCGTCTTCCCCACCGAGAACACCACGGCCGACGGCTACCTGACCACCGCCCCGGTCCGCACGTACGCTCCCAACGCGTACGGACTCTGGCAGACGGTGGGCAACGTCTGGGAGTGGTGCTCGGACTGGTACGCGCCCGACTACTACGCCTACGCACCGCCCGACGACCCCCGCGGCCCGCTTCGCGGCACGGCCCGGGTGCTGCGCGGGGGCTCGTTCCTGTGCCATGACTCCTACTGCAACCGTTACCGCAACTCGGCGCGTTCGGCGAACACCCCTGATTCGTCGATGGCCAACGCCGGATTCCGCACCGTGGCGCGCTGAGAATCGTTCTCCTTATTTGTCGTCCATTCAATGTCGAAATAAGTGTCACTAACGTGTTCACCCAGGCACCTGCACGACACAGGAGGACGAAGACTAATGAACAACGTCGACCGGCGGTCATTGTTGGCCGGTGCCGCCGGCTTTCTGGGAGCGGCGGCACTGCCCGCCGCCGCCGCGCGGGCGTCGGTGGCCTCGGCGCGGCGGTACCCGCCGAACTGGCCCGCCCTCGCCCCCTACGGCCTCGCGGACACCCGGCCGGACCTGTGGCCACGGGAGGACAACTCCTTCATCCTCCCGCTCGAACTGCGCCCCAGTGACAAGGAACGCGGCCAGGTCTGGATGCGGGACACCTACGTCAACTGCTTCGTCGTCAACGGGCGTCCGATGTACGTCGCCACGGGCACCACCCGGGTACCCGGGCTCGAAGCGGCCGCCCCGTGGAACGACGGCATCTTCGTGTGGATCTCCCCGTCCCTGCGGGGGCCGTGGAAACTCGTCGACACCACCGGCATCCGGCCCGACGCCGAGAGAGGCAAGGTGTGGTCACCCGAGTTCGCCGGCGAGAACCGGCCCGGGCGCACCGTCGTCGCTCCCTGGCAGGAGTACTGGTACGACGCCCAGTTCGGCAAGCGCGGCCAGGCGTGGGCCCCGGAGGTGCACCACTTCCGCGGCAAGTGGTACATCGTCGCGTGCATGGGCGACCACTCCCGCAAGGTCGGCTCGTTCATGCTCGTGAGCGAGGGTGGGATCGAGGGCCCGTACCGGCTGGTCGAGGGCAACCACGAAAAGCCCTTCGGCGATTCTTTCGTCGGGGGACCCAAGTTCATCGAGCCCGGCGCCTACCACCACATTGACGGCGGCCTTTACACCGAGGGCGACGACGCGTGGCTCGTGCTGCACAACAATTTCTACGCGAAATTCCGGGACGACATGGAGGACATCGTCCCGACGACGAACCTCCCGCAGTTCCGGCAGACGCCCTACTCGCCCGAGCCGTATCTCGAAGGCGCGTACGTGTTCAAGCACGGCGGCAAGTACTACCTCCTCCACGCCGCGTGGAACCGGACGTCGACCGATCCCGACGGCAGCACGCACTACGCCTACGACCCGGCCGGCCCCGGTCGCACGCAGTACCAGTACGACGCGATCGTCGCCGTGTCGGACCATTTCGAGGGACCGTATTCCCAGCGGTGGACCGCGGGCGTCGGCGCCGGCCACAACAACGTCTTCGTGGATCACAGCGGCCGGCTGTGGGCGACGTTCTTCCGCAACCCCAACTTCGGCTACTGGGCGGACCCGTCACGCGTCGCCGACGCCGCCGTGGCCGGCGTCGTGCGGATGGAATGGACCGGCCCCGAGGGCGACCGGCTGTACGTCCAGCGCCGAAACCGGAGTCACGGAGCTTGACTTAACGGCCCGGACAAAATAGATCATGTAGGGCCAGCCCGGCATCCCCCTACGGCCTGGAGCCCGCAGTGCCGCACATGTCCCGTCGCCAGGTCCTCTCCCTGCTCCCCGCCGCCGGCCTGCTCCCCGCCACCGGGCTGCTGGCCATGGCCGCCCCCGCGCGCGCCGCGGCGGGGATCGATCACGCCCGGCTCCTCACCAACACCGTGGCGATGCTCGCCGGAACCCCCGACGTCAACGCCCGCCCTGAGGTCGCCGCCAAGCTCGCCTCGATCCTCGCCACCGCCAGGCAGAGGCTGGCCGCCATGGACAAGGCCGCCGACGGTGAGCTGTTCTCCGGCCTGAAGCTCGGCACCGACGACGCCAACCTGCGGCTGGCCTACCAGTACCTGTACGAGATCGCCCTCGCCACCCGCACGCCCGGCGGCGGCCTCGCCGATGACGCCGCCACGCAGCGGCGGGTCGCCGACGGCCTGGTGTGGCTGCACGAGCGCTACTACGGCGACCAGTCGAAGGGCTACTACGGCAACTGGCACAACTGGGAGATCGGCATCCCCACCCACGTGAGCAGGACCCTGGCCCTGCTCCCCGAACGGGTCCGGGAGGAACGCCCTGGCCTGACCGCGACCTACCTCGCCTCGATGGACGCCTACCTGCGCAACGGCAAGAACGGCGACGTCGACCTCGACTCCCGCTTCCACACCGGGGCGAACCTGGCCGACATCACCGCGAACCGCATCCTGCAGGGCGCGCTCACCGGCGACGACGCCCGCGTCGGCAAGGCCATCGCCGACCAGGCCACCGTCTTCGCCACCATCGACCCGTACAACCTCCAGCACGGCGTCACCGACGGCTACTACCGCGACGGCTCCTTCATCCAGCACGACTCGGTCGCCTACACCGGCTCCTACGGCCGCATCCTGCTGACCCGCGTCGTACAGACCCTCAAGATGCTGGAGGGAGTGACGAGCGGCGGCACCTCGGCGGACCTGCCCGGCGTGGTCTACCGCTGGATCGCCGACGGCTTCGCCCCGCTGATCTTCGAGGGCTGGCTGATGGAGATCGTCAAGGGGAGGGCGGTCTCCCGTACCGCCACCGGCTACGCCGACGTCGGCGTGATCGTGGAGGCCGTCACCGACCTGGCCGACCACGTCGAGGACCCTCTTCCGCTGAAGAAGTACGTCAAGTTCCTCCCGGCCGCCGACACGACCGCCTTCGTCTCCCCGATCAGCATCGCCCGCTACGCCTCCATCCGCGCCGACGCCGCCGTCCCGGCCGCCGACCTGAACCCGCCCCAGCGCTGCGTCGCCTTCAACGCCATGGACCGGACCGTCCACCGCCGCCCCGGCTACGCCTTCGCCCTGGCCCGCAACTCCGACCGGATCAGCAAGTACGAGTACATGAACGGCGAGAACCTCATGCCCTGGTTCCAGGGCGAGGGCGCCTTCCACCTCTACCTCTCGGGCGAGGACCAGAGCCAGGTCTTCGGCGTCGACTACTACACGACCGTCTCGCCGTACCGGCTGGCCGGCGTCACCGCGCCGGTGGAGGAGCGGCGCACGATCCCCGAGCTGTACGGCGGCCGGTTCTGGTACGAGAACCCCGGGCACCCGCTGAACTTCACCTCCTCCTCGGAGTCCCAGAACACCTACGTGTACTTCCCGCGCGCCGAGAACACGTTCTCCGGCGGCGCGACGCTCGGCGCCTACGGGGTGGCCGGCATGGTCCAGTCCGACGACGTGGCCTACACCGCCAAGCAGGCGGGCATCCTGCCCGACGACTTCGTCGCCTACCAGAACGCCCGCGCCACCAAGTCCTGGTTCATGCTCGACGACGAGATCGTGGTGCTGGCCGCGGGCGTCTCCGGCCAGGGCGGCCGCGACGCGGTGACCACGGTGGACAGCCGCATCGCCGCCCCCGGCGACACGGTCGCGGTGAGCGGGGAGGGCTGGGACGGCGGGGCCTGGCAGACGGGCGACACCAGGCCACCGCGCTGGCTCCGCTACGCCAACGCCACCCGCCGCACCGCGATCGGCTACGCCTTCCTGACCCGGCAGCCTGTGACGGCCGGCCTGGAGACGGTGACCCGCAGCCGCAGAGCCGTCCGCACGTCAAACCCCGACACGGCGGTGACCAAGAACGTCTTCACCGCGTCCGTCACCCACCCGGCGGCCGGCGACGTCACTGCCCTCGCCTACGCCCTGGTCCCGAACGCGACGGAAGCCGCATTGCGCCGCTACCCGCGCGGCCCGCTGACCGTCCTCGCCAACACCCGCGATGTCCAGGCGATCAAGCACGAGACTCTCGGGATCATCGCCGCCAACGTCTTCACCGACGGCCCGCGCCACGCCGGCCGCCTCGTCATCGACGGCCCGGCCTCGGTCATGGTCCGGTCCGGCCGGCGCACGGTCGTCGCCCTGTCGGACCCGACGATGAAACGCGACCGAGTCTCCGTCGTCCTGCAGGGCGCGCCTCTTCGCGTGGAGGCGGCGGACGAGGGGGTGACGGTCCGCCGCGTACCGGGCGGCACCCTGATCCAGGCCACCACCCACCACGCCCACGGCCGCACCCTCACCGCGACGCTCCGCTGAGCCGGCCTCTCGCGATGATCAGACAGACCCGGCTCTGAGACCGTCCCACGCCGCCGGTGAATTCTCACTGGGTGATCTGCGTGCGGTGAAGCGTGACGAAGGAGGTGAGAATGGCGGCCAGGCCGTCGGACGCGCCCACGGTGGAATGCCGCAGCGGCGTGCCGGATTCGATGGAAGCGGCGATCTCCTGGTAGACGAGCCTGCGCAGGACCCGGACGGGCGGGATCTCCCGCGTGGCCCTCGATCCCATGCGTTCGAAGACCAGGGTGTCGCCGCTGACCGTGAGATGCGCATCGGTGTCGAACAGGCTGAGCCGCTCGGACGGAACCGCGGAACAGGTCGTGCCGGCGAAGGCGAGTCGCGAGCCGTTGTGGAAGCTCACCAGGCCGAGGGCCCGCCCTCCAGGCTCGTCATCGGCCTGGATTCTCGTGTCGATCGGCTCGCCGAGAAGCTGACAGGCCAGGTCCAGGTACGGCGTGAGAATCCGGGCGAGCGCCCGCTTCTGCCGCGTCGGCCCCCAGCGGAACCACAACGGGTTGCGAAACTCCTCGAAGGGATGTGACCGGGAAACCTCGAGCGTTCCGCAGGTCGTCGCCGTCCACAGCCAGGTGCGTACCTCGGCCGGCAGCGCCATGCGGAACGGCATCATGACCCCGATCAACGCGGCGTCGCGCCGGGCCAGCTGCCGGAGCTGCGCCAGCTCCTGCGAAGAGGGGGCGGGTTCCTGGAGGAGTACCGCCTTGCCCGCCTCGGCCGCCTGCCGGACGAGGGCGACTCTCGCCACCGTGTGGGTGCACAGGATGATGAGCCGGATCTCCGCGTCGAGCAGCAGGCTCTCCCAGGCCATATCGGCGGGGGCTCCATCCGAGTCCACGACCGGGTCCCGGCTCAGCACCTGGTCGAGCTGGAAGTCCTCGTTGTGCAGCAGGTCGTCCACGGCCTGCTGGCGCAGGGGACTGCCACCGACGACGGCCGCCCTGATCGTCACGGCACATCCGCCGTTTCGGACCGCTCACTGACCGGACGTGCGTTCGCGCCCTCGTGGAAGGGGGTCAGGCGAATCATGCCGCCCTCCAAGCTCTCATGACCTGTGGCTCTGGTGGATGGGCGCCCCGCCGGAAGCGCGGTGGGGATATCCGGAGATCTCCACGAGCTGCCCAGTGTCATCTTGGAGCCGCGTGGTGGTGAAGTCCACGGTCAGGAGTGGCGAGGTCACGCCAAGGCCGATGGTCGCCTCGACGCCTTTGCCTCGGACGGATGAGTTCAGAGAAGAACGGTCATGGACGTCTCGCCGGTGCGGAAGCCGATCCGTTTCCAGATGTGCCGTGCCGGGTTCGCGTGGCTGACCACGGCGGTGAGAACGTCGAGGCCATCGGCCACCGCCTGCCGTATGACGTGACGCAGGAGGGTCAGGCCCAGGCCCCGGGGCGTGCCGGAAGGATGGCGGAAGGCGTTGGCGATCCACGGGAGCCCGTCCCAGTCGTTGACCACCACCCCTGCCACCACACGATCCGTCATGTCCACGGCGAGTGAGCTGCAGGGGAGGACCGGGCCGATCAGCTCACCGCGGAGGAGGGGGGCCACCTCGTCGCGCAGGACCTCTTCGTCGGTGTGCGGAGAATGATCCGGATGCCCTGGCGGGAAGGCGTTCCGCCATGCGGGCAACACCTCCTCCGGTGCGCGATCACAGGGCACGAACCGGAATCCCTCGGGTGCCGGCGCGGAGGGCAGGGCCGCCGCTCCGCTGAGATCACAGGAGATCACGTGCGCGTGCCGGATGAGCCGAGCACCCCTCGTCATCAATTCCGCGCCGAACTCCTCGGATGCCGTGACGTACCAGCCGCGCATTTTCGCCGCGACCGTCTCGGTCGGTCGCGGGCCGAGGACCTCGATCTTGTGGGCCCACGGCCGGCCATCCCGCTCCCCGCGCACGTAGCTGATTACCGGGACGCCCTGACCATTGTCCAGGAAATGGCGCTCCTGCCGCATGTGATTACTTGTACCGCATCGCGGCGGCCGTAATGGAAGTCGGACCGTCATTTGCCGGTCAATTGCCGCCATGAGGCAGCTTGACGGAGCGTCGCGGCACGTGCCTATGCTGAGCACCCCACAGCGAACCACCCTGGACAAACGGAGTGGCAAGGCGATGCTGAACTGCGTGGACGGTGGCGATCTGACTGCACTGTTGCCCGATCTGCTGGCTGATATCACCGCGCCGGAGCACTGGGAGATACGCGCGGAGTCGTTCTGGTGCTATGTGGAACCGCCGGGGTTCAGTCGTCGGATCCAGGGGTGGAAGATACACGTTTCGGCGACCGCCGAATCGGCGCCTTCGGTGCTGGAGATTTCTGCTGGGGTGCTGCTCCGCCGACGGGCCTGTTTTAAATTCGCCAAAGGCCTGGAAGAGGTCGCCGAACTGACGTCCATGCGTTATCCAAGGTCTGGCGGCGGCAAGTTCATCACCGTCTATCCCGATGACGACGAGCATTTCGGTGTGCTCGCGGAGGAGCTGCACCGGGCCACCGCGGGGCTGGCCGGGCCCACCATCCTGTCGGACCGGCCCTATCGTCAAGGGAGCCTGGTCAGCTACCGCTACGGGGGATTCACGAGCGCCTTGTCCAGGCTCGACGACGACGGCTCGTACGTGCCCGCGCTCGTGGCCCCCGACGGCACGTGGGTGGAGGACCGGCGTGAGGCCCGGTTCACGCCTCCGCCGTGGGCGCCGCCGTTCCCGGGATGACACCGCCGCCGGCGGGAGGAGGCGGCCCCGTGCTCATCGCCGACCGGTTCCACGTGGACGAGGCGATCCGGCACTCCAACCGAGGCGGGGTCTACCGGGCCACGGATCGGCGGAGCGGGCACCGGGTGATCCTCAAGGAGGCGCGTCCGCACATCGCGGACGCGCACGCCCAGCTACGCCGCGAGGCGGACGTGCTCGACCTCATGCGACCACTGGGTGTCACGCCCCGCAAGGTGGTGCTGGTCGAGTACCAGCGCCACCTGTTCCTGGCGGAGGAGGAGATCCCCGGACGATCCCTGCGGACATGGGTGGAAGAGGAGTCACGGGGGACGGAGACCCGCCGGCTGCGGCCGCCAGACGTGCTGGCCATGGCCGCACGCCTGGTGGACCTGGTGGCACTGATCCACCGAAGTGGCCTGGTGCTGCGCGACCTCAGCCCGGGCAATGTCGTGGTCACTCCCGACGGCGAGCTGCGCCTGGTGGACGTGGAGTTCGTGACCCGGCACGGGAGCCCGGCCGCGCCGGTGATGACGCCCGGCTACACGGCGCCGGAGCAGATCGCCGCACGCGGGCCCGGCCCCTCGGCGGTCGCCTCGCAGACGGCCGACCTCTACAGTCTCGGCGCGTGCCTGCTGTATCTCTGCGGCCGCGTCAACCTGGTGCTCACGGCCTCGGACGACCCTGTCAGGGTGGCGGCCGAGCGCATGGATCTGCTGGTACGAACCGCCCTGCACGGCAACGACGCCCTGCGCCGCCTGGCACCTGCGATCCTCGGCCTGACGGCGGCCGAGCCGGAGGCGAGGTGGAGCCTCGACCGGGTACGAGCCGCTCTGCGCGGCGTCCGCGGCGTCTCTCCCGCTCCCATCGTGGCCCTCACCCCGGACGAGCAGGACGGCCTGCTGCGTGACCTGCTGGACCACACGGTGGAGCGGATGACGCCTGGCGGCGGATCTCTGTGGCCACCCGTGCGGCACGAGAACCGGACGGGGGATCCCGCCGGTGTGCACGCCGGCGCCGGCGGCGTGGTCATGGTGCTGACGGGCGCGGTGCGCGTCTTCGACGACGCGAAATACCGGCACGCTCTGGACATGGCGGCCGCATGGCTGTGCGCGGAGCTGGAGCGCGAGCCACGCGTTCTTCCCGGGCTGTTCTTCGGCCGCTCGGGCAGTGCCTGGGCGTTGTACGAGGCCGCCCGCGTCCTCGGCGACGACGGCCTCGCCGAACTTGCTCTCGCCTATGCCAAGCGCATTCCGCTGCGGTGGTATGTACCGGACTACACGCATGGCACGGCGGGCGCCGGCGTCGCGCAACTCGCGCTCTGGCAGGCCACGAACGACCACGAATTCCGGGCGCGGGCACAATTCTGCGGCGATCGGCTGATGGAGACCTGCGAGCGGCAGGCGGACGAGGTCGTGTGGCCGATCCCCGACGGCTTCGGATCCAAACTGGCCGGTCTCACGCACTACGGTTTCGCGCATGGCGTCGCCGGCATCGCGACGTTCCTGCTCTCGGCCGGCCACGTCCTCGGCAGGACCGACTACGTCGAGATGGCCGAGATCTGCGGCACAGCGCTGTACGCCCGGGCCGAGCGGGTCGGAGAAGCCGTACGGTGGCCGGTCGGTCCCGAAGACGCCACCCGGGCGGGGGTCCAGGAACCGGACACCGCCTGGTGGTGCAACGGCTCCGGCGGCATCGGCGCCTTCTTCGCCAGATTGTGGCGGACGACCGGCGACGCTCGTTTTCTCAGCATGGCGGAAATGGCCGCGACCGCAGTGCGGAACGAGCGATGGTTGGTCGGTCCCAATCACTGTCACGGCAACGCGGGAAATGGCGAACTGCTGCTCGACCTGGCCGGTCTGCTGGGCGAGAAACGCTATCTCACCTGGGCGGCGGAAATCGCGGCCTGCATTCACAGCGGGCACGTCCGCGAAAATGGAAGGAGAATCATCCGCGCCGCGGACGCACGGGAACTGCCCTTCAGCTACAACCTCGGCCTGGGCGGGATCATCGGATTCTTGTTGCGGCTGCGACACGGTGGCCGCCGGTGGTTCATGCCCGATGAGTTCGCCCTCCACACGGAAGGGAGGTGAAATCGTGTCCACCGATGTGGCCGCTCTTCAGGAACTCCCCGCCGCGGAGAACGCCGAGGCGCAGGAGAAGACCGTCTGCTGTATGACCTGGACTGTTCCGGGTTGCCAGACCTCGTTCGTCTCCACGTAGGAGACGGTTCGTGGGGCAGGCCGGTCGCCCGGAGCCGGGGCTCGCCGCGGTTCGGGGCGGCCGGCCGTGCCACGAGTACCAGGGGCCGATCAGTGACGCGCTACATCTCGTGTCCGGGCGATCGCGAATTGCATCCCGCTATGGCGGGCATCATAGCCAATTGCCCGCACGATAAAAGGGCTTGTTCTCGCTTGTTCGATCAATAGAATGATGTGAGCCCTGCGAGATCCGTCCCCGAAAGTTGATCAATGCTTGTATCGCTCGGTCTGTATCCACTGGCGGAAAAGATCTACCGGATTCTCCTTCTGCGAAAGGACTTGGACGTCGAGTCGATGGCGAGAGAGCTTTCCACAACCAGTGATCAGGTCCGATCCGCACTCGATCACCTCGCGGAGCTGGCGTTACTCCTGCCCTCCTGGGAATCTCCGGGGAGCTTTCGCCCGGTCAGCCCGCAGGTGGGACTACAGATACTCCTCCAGCAACGTCAGGCCGAACTGGCGCGTCAGCAGAACCAGATCGCCGAGGCCGAGTCCGCCATCGCGGCCATCGTCAGCGAATACTCCGACTCCCACCAGGACGGGCAACGTCCTGGAGCCGATTGGCTTCTCGGGATGGACGCGATCCAGGCCCGTATCGAGAGGCTGTCGGCCGAAGCCGTCTTCGAAGTGGCCAGCATGATGCCCGGCGGGGCGCAGGACCCCCGGTTGATCGAGGCGGCCAAGTGCCTGGACCGACAGGTCCGTGACCGGGGCGTGGACATTCGCACCATCGGGCTGGACAGCATTCGTAATGACGGCCTTACGCTGGCGTACGCGGAATGGCTGGTCGAGAGCGGCGCGCAGGTTCGCACGGTGCCGGCCCTGCCCATTCGGATGTTGATCTATGATCGCCGGATCGCCGTTCTCCCGATGGACGCGTCGAACACCCAAGCAGGGGCCGTGCAGGTGTCGGACAGCGGGACCGTGGTCGCGGTCCTCGCGTTGTTCGACCAGATCTGGAATGTGGCGACGCCCATCGGGTCACAGCCGAGCAAGGACGAGGCCGGACTGCTGCCACAGGAGCGGCAACTGCTCAGGCTGCTGGCCGAGGGAATGACAGACGAGGCGGCCGGTCATCAGCTCGGCCTGTCTCAGCGCACCGTACGACGCATGATGGCCGCGATCATGGAGCGGCTCGGCGCCCGCAGCCGCTTCGAAGCGGGGTTGCGCGCGGCGCGACAAGGCTGGATCTGACCCCACGCCCCGGCTTTCGGGTGCCCTCCCGGTGCGGGCTCGCGTGCCCCTTTGCCGCGTCCGGCAAGCCACCGTCGTGATGGCCGCGCGTCAGTACAATCGCGTTGGTCTCCGTCGGACGATCACGTGGAAGAGGACATGCGCCCTGAATTCATCGTCCCCCCGAAACTGACGGCCGGGCAGCGGGTCGCTGTGCTCTCTCCTTCCTTCGCGGCACCTGGGATGTTTCCCGCCGTGCACGAACTGGCAATGCAACGGCTTCGGGACGAGTTCGAGCTGGAGCCGGTGGAATATCCGACCACCCGCCAATTGGGGGCCTCGCCGCGGGAGCGGGCGGCCGATTTCATGGACGCGTTCTCCGACCCCGACATCCATGCGGTGCTGGCCACGATCGGAGGCGATGACCAGCTCTGCGTGCTGCCCTACCTGGACCCCTCCGCGGTGGCCCCCAAGCCGTTCGTCGGCTACAGCGACAACACCAACCTGCTCAACTGGCTGTGGAACCTCGGCGTGGCGGGCTACCACGGCGGATCGACCATGGTGCACCTGGGGCGCGGCGGTGGACTCCATCCGGTGACCAGCGGGTCGCTGCGGGCCGCGTTGTTCCACAGCGGCGATGTCGCGTTGCACCCGGTCGATGTGTTCAGTGAGGACGAGCTCGACTGGGGCGATCCCGCCTCGCTGAACCAGACGGCGCCGGCCCTTCCCAGCCCCGGCTGGAGCTGGCATCAGCCCGATCGGGTCGTCACCGCGCCCACCTGGGGTGGCAACCTGGAGGTCCTGCACTGGAATCTGGCCGCCGGCCGATGGATCCGCGCGGTCGAGGACTACGCCGGTTGTGTGCTGCTGCTGGAGACGTCCGAGGAGATGCCGACGGGGCGGGAGGTGTTCCGTATGCTGCGAAATGCCGGCGAGCGCGGATTGCTCGCACAGTTCCCGGCGATCCTCGTCGCTACGGCGAAGGCCACGAACCTGTCCAGGACCTGCAGTCCTGAAGAACGGGAGAGCTACCGCACCGAGCAACGTGAAGCGATCTTGCGAATCCTCGGCCGCTACCACCCTGAGGCCATGGTCGTGTTCGGCGTGGACTTCGGGCACACCGATCCCCAGTGGATTCTTCCCTACGGCGGGATGATGACCGTGGACGGTCCCGCCCGGCGCATCATCGCCCACTATTGACGCCGCAGAGCCGTCCGGCCGAGCGGTCAGGCCTAATCAGGCCAGACCTCTTTAGGTCACGCGCCGGTGCTTCTATCCGGTCCATTCCGCTGCGCATACTGATCGCACCATTCGGCAGCGCCTCACGAAAAGGACCGAAAATGCGGCTTCCCACGAAGTTCACCACGAAGATCGCTACTCTTCTCGTTGTCCTGGCCGCGCTCGGAACGGGCTCCGCGGTGGTGGCCCTGGCCGGTGAGGCGCCGGCCGGGAATGCCATCATGAACGTCGCCGACGGCGCAGACGGAAACATCTGGGGCTGAGCATCGAATCATCGTTGCCGATGCATCGTCATGTATGTGATCACCGCTCGACTGGCTCCGACCATCCCCGGAAGCCCGCCGCTCGACACCGAGCGACTCCACTCCTCCCTGACCGCGTTCAAAGGCTCGATCAGCGTCGGCCACGCCTACATCCGACGCGACGACGGCGGGATATCGCTGGTCCTGTACCTGATCGGCGCTGACCTTCCGCAGGCGGAAAACGGTGCCCGCGCCCTGCTGCAGGAGGCGCTGGCCAACGATGCCGGTCTGGCCGGATGGGTGGTCGCGCACTGCGGGGCCGACCTGATCTCGCTGGCGATGGACACGTTGCTCTGGGCCGATCCGTCAACCGACACCTGAGCGGATGGCTCTCGCTCCGGTGTCAGACCCCTGGCTTCGAGCACGAAAGGATGGCATGAGACTCCCAGTCGGGCGTTCACCGCATCAAGAGTCGTTCCGCTCACTGCTCCGCAAGCTTCGGATTCGTGCCGGGCTTACCCAACAACATCTGGCTGATCTGTCCACGCTGAGTGTGCGCGCGATTCGTGACCTGGAAAGTGGGCGGGTGCATCGGCCGCGCCTGGAGACGGTTCGTCTGCTGGCCGACGGTCTCGCTCTCGAAGGCGGCACCCGCTCGCTGTTCGTCGCGTCGGCGACCGAGGCCGCCGAGAGCGACACCGGCGACGACGCCTGCAACGGTGCCTTCATGCTCGAAGACGACCTGGGGACCACGATCGCACGCGTCATAGAGAGCGCGCTCATGAGCACCTTGCCCGGCCCGGTGAAGGCACGGCCCGCGCCTCCGGAAGGAGCCGTCCGGCAAGTTTCCATGATCCGCCTGGATGGTGGCGAGCCCCGTCACATCTTCCTGGAGATCTGGATGTGGCGTGGATCTGAGATGCCTCAATGGTTTCCGGCAGACGACGCATTGAGGTGGGAAATGTCCGAACGGTCCTAGGGTTGCGCGCGGCGAGCCAGGGCCGGGCGACGTTCGCCGCCGGCCGGTCCGCTCTCGATCACCGAGGGACGAGCCTGCCGGCGGCCCCTTTCACGCCCTGAGCTGGGAGGAGCCGAGCCCGCCGCCGCCCGCTGTCATACCTCGGCTTTGCTGGCAATTTCTCGCCATGGCTGCTACACGCCTTGGCGGAGGCTGGACACCCGCTGTTTCGGTGACACACGATGAATGCGCAGAAGTCGCCATTCCCCGGAAAGCGCCGTCCGCGTCTCGTGAAAGGTCGCCATGTCGCAACCGACTGTTCTCGCGCCCCGTTCCTGGGCAGAGCCGGCAAAGCACTATCTCACCGTTCTGGAAAATTCCTGGTATCAGCATCTGACGCTGTTCCAGGATATCGTCGCCCATCGGACGATCGACTTCTGGACAACCCGCGGGGCCCGTTATCTCAACCTGCCGATCACGACGGGTTCCATTTCCAGCCCGATGGGCCGCGGCAGCGACAGCACGCCGGTGAGGGTGGAACTGGAAGGCGTTCCGACCTATCTCGCGGACTCGATGCAGTTCATGCTCGAATTCGGCTGCCGGCTCTCACCCGCTGGGGCGTACTATCTCATGCCTTCGTTCAGGGGCGAGCAGGCCGACGAGACGCACCTGTGCCAGTTCTTCCACAGCGAGGCCGAGGTCGCCGGAGGTCTGGACGACGTCATCCGCGTGGTGGAGGCCTACCTGCGCCATCTTTCCGCCGGTCTGCTCGACTACGGCCGTCAGGCCGTGCTGGACATCGCGGGAGACCTCGACCATCTGGAGGAGTTCGCGGGCTCGTCCGCCCTGCCTCGCGTGCCGTTCGACGAGGCGGCGGCTCGGCTGCGCCACGATCCGGCGTTCGTGCGGGAAATGGGGCCGCAGTGCCGCACTCTCACCCGGGCGGGGGAGCGGGAACTGATGAAGCAGTTCGGGGGATATGTATGGGTCACCCATATGGACCACCTCAGCGTGCCGTTCTATCAGGCCTTCGACCCTGACGACCCTGCCAAGGCTCTGAGCGCCGATCTGCTTTTCGGTATCGGGGAAACGGTCGGCTCGGGAGAGCGGCACGTCAACGCCGCCGAACTCGAACGGGCCCTGCGCCTCCATGAGGTGCCGGCCGACGAGTACCACTGGTACATGACCATGAAGGAACGCCATCCGTTGCGTACATCGGGTTTCGGGCTCGGGGTCGAACGCTTCCTCCTCTGGGTCATGAAACACGATGACATCCGGGATCTCGCTCTGCTGCTGCGGTTCAACGGGCAGCAGATCCTCCCCTAGGGCAATCACTACCGACACGGAGCTCCCATGGCGCTGATCGACGTACCCTCACCCGATTCCACGCAGCACGAAGTGCTCGACTATTTCCGCAAGAAAGCCGACGGCTACGACCAGGTGGACGAGCAGGTCTACTGGCGACTGTCGGATCAGCTTCTCTGGGAAGCGCTGCAGGAGTACGTGCTGCCCCACGTCCCGGTGGGCGGGCGGCTCCTGGACGCGGGCGGAGGCACGGGGCGGTGGACCCAGCGGATCCTGCGGGAACGCCCGGACCTGACCTGCGTGCTCTTCGACCTCAGCCCCGACATGACGCGGCACGCCACGGCCAAGGCGGAGGAAGGCGGCTATCTCCAGCGTCTCACCGTGGTGAACGGCGACTTGATGGACGTGGAGCACCGGCTGGCAGGCGACCTGTTCGACCTGGTCATCAGCTTCCACAACGTGCTCGGCTTCGTGGCCGATCCCGATGAGGTGCTCAGGCAGCTCGTCACGCTGATGGCGCCCGGCGCTCAGATGGCCCTGGTTCTGCCCAACCGCTATCACACGGCCTTCTTCAACGTGCACGTCGGCATGCTGGAGGACGCGGAGTCGGCGGTGTCCGACGCTCGCGGGCGCTTCACCCCGGACATGCCGGTCATGCACCTGTTCACGCCCGAACTGCTCCACGAGCGGCTGGTCGGGCTCGGGCTCACCGTCTCGGTCAGGACGGGGTTCCCCACGCTCATCTATCCGGGCTACCAGGAGACCCAGATCGAAGGCACCAGCGCCGGCGTCTTCCGGAGCCTGTCCGACCCCCAGAGCTACGAACGCATCCTGAAGATGGAGCGTCGGATGCTCGCCGAACCGAGCCTGGCCGAACGCGGGAACAACCTGTTCTTCGTCGCATGCCAAGGCCCCGCGTCGTAGGCGGATGTCCTCCTCGACGAGGCGGGCTCCGGCGGACGAGTCGGACCCGAGCCCGCCTGCGCCCCCGCGTCCAGCGGCCCTGCGACCCGGAGATGTGATCGGACTCTGCTCCCCCTCGATGCCGCACGCCGCCAGGTTCCCCCGGCGCCGAGCCCGTGCGGTCGGCGCGCTGGAGGCGGCGGGCTACCGGGTGCGGGAGGGGCGGAACTGGCTCAAGGACACCGGCCACACGGCCGGCACACCAGAAGAGCGGGCCCAGGACCTGCACGAGCTCTTCGCCGACGGCGAGGTTCGCGCCATCATGACCTCGATCGGCGGTTACAACGCCAACCAACTGCTGGAACTGCTCGACTACGAGCTGATCCGGCGCCACCCGAAGCTGCTGATCGGCTACAGCGACGCCACCGCGCTCCTGCTGGCGATCTGGACACGCGCTCGGGTGGGGGTCGTGATGGGTCCCCAGCTTCTTCCCCAGTGGGGAGAGTCCGGCGGATGCCTGTCCTACACCGAGGCGATGCTGGAGCGCACCGTGGCGGACTCCCGTCCGCTCGGCGACATCCCCTTTCCCGAGGAGCAGGTTCTCGAATTCCTCGCCTGGGACCGCGACGACGAACGGCCGAGACGCCAGGAGCGGGCCGCTCCGGTACGGGTCCTGCGGGAGGGAGCGGCGGAGGGCTTTCTGATCGGCGCGAATCTGGACACCCTCCTGAGGCTGGCCGGCACGGACTTCTGGCCGGAGCTGGGGGGCGCGATGTTGCTGATGGAGACCGCGGGCGGCGACATCGGGGAAGTGGAAGCGCAGTTGACCCACCTGCGGCACCTCGGGGTCTTCGACCAGATCGTCGCGCTGGGGCTGGGCCGGTTCACCGATCCCGCGATGGACCGGCTCCCCGAACTGGCGGCCGTCGTGGACCGGGCGGCGCGGGGCTTCCGCGGCCCGATCCTGAGCGGGCTTCCGCTGGGTCACACCGACCCCATGATGTGCGTGCCCTTCGGGGCGCGGGCCACGTTGTACGCCGGCGAGCGGCAGCGCCTGACGGTGCTGGACCCCGCGGTCAGAGAGGAGGGCTTCATGCCATGAACAAGGCGGCGAAATGGTCAGGGCCGGTCGGGAGGAAGCCGGCGATGGCGGCGGCCCTCCTGCTCGCGGTGCTGGCGGCCCAGTTCTTCCACACGGTCGTCGATCGCAATCGATGGCCCCTCTGCTCCAACAACATGTTCAACCGCACGTTGCCCCGCCGGTTCGCCCAGTTACGGGTCCGGCTGAGGGACGGCGACGAGTGGACCGGCTTTCGGCAGGTCTACGGCCTGATGCCGCTGGAGTTCTTCCGGGTTGTGGACATCTTCGCCACCGTCCTGCTGGAGAACAAGGACGACGAGGTGAAGGAGAGGTTCTGCCGGACGATATTGGACCGGCTCAACACGCGGCCCTGGCCGAACTACGACGAGGTGCGGCGCTCGGAAAGGCCCCGGCATCCACGCGGCTTCACCGGACTAGAGGTGATCATGGTCAATATCGATGTCGGAGACTATTCGATGGCCGACGACGGGCCCCTCTACGACCACCAGGTGCTCTACCGCTGTGAGGTGGGGTGATGGTGCGCAGGCTCGCGGCGATCCTCTTCGGGCAGGAGGACGCCGCCGACCGGCTGCCGCTCGTGCGCGTGAGTCTCGGCGCCGCGGTCATCCGGACCATCGTGCAGATGCCCGCCGGGTCGTTCTTCGAGGAGACCCAGGACACCCTCCAGGCTTGCCGGCCGGATGACCGTCGCAAGGTCCGGCTGAGCGCCTTCCAGTTCAACGCGCTGCGTCTGCTGTCGCTGACCAGCGTGGGGTTGTGGACGATCGGCGTGCGCCACGTCCTCGTGCGGGTTTCCGCGGCGGCCGGCTTCGCCGCGCTCAACTGCTATGTCGCCCAGTTCCATCCGCGACTGTGGAACTACAACAGTCACCTGAACCTGTTCCTCTGTGCGGCGACCGCGGTCGACACCTCGAAATGGCTGAGCGTCGACAAGCGGCCGGCCGGGCCCCTGTCGAAGGAAGAGGCGCAGCTTCAGTCGCTGGCGCTCGCGGCCATGCAGCTGGGGTCCGCCGCGATCTACAGCCAGGCCGGGCTGTCGAAGCTCATTCACGGCAAACTGAAGTGGATGACGGAGGGCAGCACCCTCAAGGGCGCGCTGGCCGTACTGGGCACGGCCGAGGGGCACCGCCTCAGCGCCAACGACCCTTTGATACGGGTGCTGAGCGTGGCGACCGTCGTCGGTGAGGCCGCTTTCCTGCCGCTGCTGGTGGCCCGCTGGAAGAACCGGCGTCTGATCGCTCTCGCCGCCGTCGCCTTCCATCTGGCGACCAAGCGATTCCTGGGCATCTCGTTCTGGCATCTGTGGGCGATGTATCCGGCGCTGTTCATCGCCCCGCCGCCGAAGGCGGATCGCTCGTAGGGATGCGCACCGCTCGTGCAGAGATGGACCCGACGCCAGGAGATCCAGCCATGCGAGGCCAAGTCAGTCACAGTGATGTACGGCGGGCGAGTCGCTTGCACCAGACCCTTGTGGATCTGACCGCCGGTTTCACCGATCACTTCCTTCAGGGCGGGGCCGAGCGCTTGTCCGCCGAGCAGGCCATACCGCGCGACGACCCGACCGTTCTGTTCACCAACTCCGCCGTGGTCCCGTTCAAACCCTACCTACGCGGTGATCTCGCCCTGGGTGATCGCACGCTCGTGGTGACCCAGCCGTGCGTCAGGGCGCACAATCTCAAGACCACCTTCACCGAGGCGTTCTCGGCCGACTTCGTCCTGCAGTTCAACATGCTCGCCGTGCTCGCGCCCGTGGCCGCCCGGACCTCACTCGCCGACACCATCAGCCGCTTCTTCAGTGACCTCCATGGGCTGAAGGACTCGCAGGTGCTGCTGAAAGTGGCGGCCGACGACCACGACCTGCACACCGCCTGGCGGGACGCCTGGACGACGCCGGTGGCCTACGGCGAGGAGCCGCGTCGCTACTACCGCTGGGGTTTCGGCGAGGACCGGATGACAGGGCGGGGCGCCACCTTCGCCATCGCGCAATCCGACGGTAAGTGGCGCGACCTGGGAAATCTCATCGCCTTCGAATGGGACGGCCGGACCGTCGGCTACGGGTTCGGGATCGGCGTCGAGACGCTCGCCGCGTGCCTGGCCCGCAGCCGGTGGGTGATCGACGTGATGCCGGCCGGGGTGCTCCCGCCCGTGGAGACGGAGCAGGAGGCCAAGCTCGCGGACCTGCTGGGCCTGCTCGCCCGGCTCTACGCCAACGACATCGAGGCGTCCGGCCGTGCCCAGGGCTACATCATGCGCAAGGCCCTGGTGACACTGGACGCTCTGGCGGCCGAGCTGCGCGTGCCGCAAGGCGAGCTCCTGTCCAGGATGAGCGCGATCACGGCCGCGCAGACCCCGGAGCTCGACCTGGCGGGCCCCTTCGACAGAGACCTCACACAGCTCCGTGCGCTGCCTGAGGTGGTGCGTTCGCTCGATCTGTCGTTGCGGTGCCGCCGGGACGTGTCGCCGGAGATGCTCTGTGCCGCCGCCGAGGGGGTCAGCATTCCCGAGGTGCTCAGGATCGACTCGTCCGTCTCGGACGTGTGGCGCGGGCCTTCGCTGGACGAGGACGAGCACGCCGTGACGATCTCGTTGAGTCTCCTGACCCGCCACCCGTTGGCGCCGCAGCAGATCAAGGAGGCGTTGCGGACCGTGACGCGGGAACTGACCGGGAATTTCGGCGCGACGTTGCGCGGCACGGTATGAGCCGCGGCTCGCGATGCCGGCGAACGTGTACCTGTGGAGTGGGAAGTGGATTTTTCAGCAGAGATATATGCCCGTTTCTCGGCCGACCTCGCGAAAGCAGTCACCGGGGACGAGCTGGCCGCAGTGCAGGCCCGGCATACAGGACGGCGCAGCCGGGTGAAACAGGAGTTCCGCGAGCTGGCGAAACTTCCCGAGCAGGAACGTAAGGAGCGCGCGGTCACGCTCAACGGCCTGGACCTGCGGATGCGCACGGAAGTGGAGGAGAAGACCGCTCGCGTGCGGGCGGAGGAGACGGCCCGGCAGATCGAACACGAATGGCTCGACCTGTCCTTGCCCGGTCAGGCGCCCAGGCGTGGCGCCTGGCATCCGCTCACGGAAGTCGAGGGCCGCTGCCTGGACGTGCTGCGCCGGCTCGGATTCGAGCGCGCGGACGGGCCCGAGGTCGAGGACGCGTACCACAACTTCGACGCGCTGAACATCCCGCAGCACCATCCGGCGAGGGACATGCAGGACACCTTCTGGCTCGACGCCGGGCTGCTCCTGCGCTCGCACACGACCACCATCCAGGCCAGGGTGCTGGGAGGCCGGCCGGACCCGCCGGTCAAGATCGTCGCGGCGGGCCGGGTCTACCGCAACGAGGCGGTGGACGCCACGCACCTGGCGATGTTCCACCAGTTGGAGGGCTTCTGGCTGGAGAGCGGGCTCGCCCTGGGGCATCTGAAGGAAATTCTCGTCTTCGTGGCACGGGCTCTCTACGGAGACCGGGTGCGGATACGTTTCAAACCCAAGTACTACCCGTACACGGAACCGTCGCTCGGACTTGACATCACGTGCACGGCCTGCGGAGGCGACGGATGTGAGGCCTGTCACCGCGTCGGCTGGGTGACCATCATCGGCGCCGGAATGATCCATCCGGCGGTGCTTCGCGAATTCGGCTTCGACGGCGTCGACATTCGCGGGATCGCGTTCGGCTGGGGTACGACCAGAATGGCCGCGCAATGGCTCGGCATCTCCAAGGTGAGGTCGCTGTACTCCGCCGACCACCGTCAGCTGGCCTACCTGCATCGAGGCGTCTCATGAAGCTCTCTGTCGTCGGCCTGCGCGCGTTCCTGCCGGAGTTGCCGCATGACCTCGCCCGGGTGCGGGCCGCACTGGATGAGTCCGGCCTTGAGGTCAAGAGCGTCGAATCCGACGGCTCGGACTCGTACGTGACGCTGGAGTTCCTGGCGAATCGCGGTGACCATCGGAGTTACGCGGGGGTGGCCACCGAACTGGCCGCCCGGCTGCACCTCCCGCTGACGCTTCCGCCGGTCGAGCGGCCAGAGGTCGGTGACGGCCCGATCAGGGTGGCTGTGGAGTCGGCGGCGTGCCTGGCGTACTCGCTGACCCGGCTCACCGTTCTCGATCCGAAGGCCACGCTGCGCGCGGACGTGACCGCCAGACTGGCCGCCGAGGATCTGCTCACGGGATCGGCGCTGGTGGACGCGGCCAACGCCGCGGCCTTGGAGCTCGGCCAGCCGACTCATGCCTTCGACGCCGACCGGGTGAGCGGCACCGTTCACATCCGTGCGAGCCGTTCCGGTGAGCGGGCCCATCTGATCGGGGAACGGGAGCCCAGGTCGCTGCCCGCCGGCCTGCCGGTGGTGGCCGACGAGGAGAAGATCCTCGCGGTGGCGGGCGTGCTGGGGTGCGAGGAATCCCGCGTGCGGGACGGGACGCGACGGGTGCTCCTGGAGTCCGCGGCGTACGATCCCGTGGCGGTCAGAAAGGCCGCGGCGGCGATCGGGGTCTCCACCGCGGCGTCGCAGCGATACGAGCGTGGCAGCGATCCCACCGCCGTCCTTCAGGGCGCCGGCCGGGTGATCCGCCTTCTGGAAGAGGCCGGCGCCGCCGAACGGGACGGGCCGTCCATCGTCCCCGTACGGTGGACGGCCCCACCGCCGCGCATCGCGCTCGACCCGGAGACCTGCTCCGATTTCCTCGGCATCCAGCTCGGCCTGACAGACATGGAGAGCAGGCTCGGCGACTACGGCTTCCGGCACGAGGGCAACGGGGAGTTCTCCGTGCCGGGCTCGCGCATCTGGGACGTGAAAGAGCCGGAAGACCTCTACGAGGAGCTGGCTCGTCACATCGGGTTCGACACGCTGCCCGCGCGGCCACTTCCGGCCGGACCAGGAGCGCCGCTCACGCCGAAGGAGGAGCTGGTTCAGGCGATCGGCGGCACCCTCGTCGGGCTCGGCTTCTACGAGACGTTCACCGAAGGCTTCTACGGCAAGGAGACGTTGCGCCTGCTCTCACCGGCCGAGTCCGGGCCGCTGGCACGGCACGTGCGGATACTGAACGCCGAAGACCGCCGCTACTCCATGCTGAAGAACAACTGCCTGGCGCAGGCCGTGGCGGCGGTGAGCGCCAATCTCCGATTCAAGCAGGGCGACGTGCGCCTGTTCGAGGTGACACGGGTGTTCGAGCCCGACGCCACAGCGGACAACGGCCTCTGCCACGAACACGAGGTGATCTGGGCCGTGGCACTGGGGAGCCGCGCCTCCGACCAGTGGTCGGGCAAGGCGGGCGAAACAGATGTCTTCTTCCTGCGTGGCGCGGTGGAGGAGATCGCGCTGCGCTGCCGTGCCGACATCGCCTTCCGCCCCATTGCGCCGGCGAATCCGCTGGCCGAGGTCCTCCACCCCCACCGCGGCGCCGAGATCCTCCTCGACGGCCGGTACGCGGGTCTCCTCGGAGAAGTGCATCCGGACGTGCGCCGCCGCGCAGGCCTCGGCGGTAACCGGCCGTGCTACCTGGAGCTGCGCCTGGACGCGTGGAAGCTGCGCAAGGAGCCTGCCAGACGCCCGCCGTTCCATGAGGACCCCGGCGTGGAGCGCATGGTCGACTTCGTCATGCCCCGCCCGGTACTCAGCCAGGACGTCCTGGCGGTCATGACCGCCGTGAGCCCTTCCTGGGTGCGCAGCATCAGGGTCGGCGACGTCTTCGTGCCGGACGGGGCCGCTCCTGGCGAGCGCTCGGTCACGTACGTCATCACCTGCAACAGCGAGCCCGTGCGGTCGGCCGGCGAGGTCAACGCCATGCTCCAGAGCTTCATCGAGACCGTGACGGGGAGATTCGCCGGCCAGGGCGTACGCCTGCGTTGAGCGGCCCTGATCCATCGCCCGACCCGCGTGAGAAGGGTAACGACATTGACGCGTCCCAGCGATTTCATGCTGTTCTGCATTCCTCATGCCGGCGGTTCGGCCAGCTCCTTCGCGGGCTGGCACAGCTCGTTCGGGCATGGCGCGGAAGTACGGCCGGTTGAACTGGCCGGGAAAGGCGCCAGGGCGGGCGAGACGCCGTACGCGTCGATCCAGGAGGCGGCGGAAGACGTCGCCGGCATCATCGAGAAAGAGTCGGCCGGCAGGACCTGGGCGGTGCTCGGCCACAGCATGGGCGCGCTCATCGCCTACGAGGCCGTATGCATACTGTCGGGACGTGGTCATCCCCCGGCCCAGCGGTTGATCGTCTCCGGATGTCCCGCCCCGCGGCAGCGGCCGAGCGGACGCCCGGACAAGCCGCTGCACAGCGGGGAAGCCATCGGTTTCCTTGAGCGGCTCGACGGCCTGCCCGCCGAGATCGCCCGAGACGGGGAGGCAGCCGACTATTTCGCGGAGCTCGTCCGCCGCGACGGCCTGCTCCTGTCGGAGTATCAGTACACGCCGCCATCCGGCCCGCTCGATTGTCCCGTCACCGTGCTGACGGGTTCGGCGGACCCCGTCACGGGGGAAACGAATCCCGCGGACTGGGAACTGGTGGCCGGCCGGCCGGTGAGCATCCGCCAGGTGAGCGGACGAGGACATTTCTTCACGATGGAGAACGCCGCCGAGTGCGCCGCTCTGGTGCTCACCGAACTCGGCCGCACCGGGGCGCGCGAAGAGCGGGCCGCCCGCCTGTACCTGGATCTCATCAAGAAGACGCTGACCAACGTCATCTATGAGGACCCGCCCGTGCCCAGCGACTGGAGCCCGGGCTCCACCTATGACAGGGTCAGCCGCAGCGCGGGTCTGGACTGGCCGAGCAAGGCCCACACCATGGTCGGGCTACGCCGGCTCGACAACGTCCAGGAATGCATCGAGCAGGTGCTCCGCGACGAAATCCCGGGCGACCTCATAGAGACCGGGGTCTGGCGCGGGGGCACCACCATCATGATGCGAGCCGTACTGGCCGCGTGGGGGGTCAAGGACCGGCGCGTGTGGGTGGCCGATTCCTTCCAGGGGATGCCCGAGCCCACGCCGGAGTCGCACCCCGAGGACGCCCGGCTTGCCACTCACGAGTTCAACCACTTCATCGGGGTGCCGCTCGACAGGGTGAAGCAGAATTTCCACGCCTACGGACTGCTGGACGATCAGGTCGGTTTTCTGCCGGGCTGGTTCAAGGACACCCTTCCGGCCGCCCCGATGGACCGGCTCGCCGTGCTGCGGCTGGACGGCGATCTGTACGACTCGACGATGGACGCGCTGGAGCATCTGTACCCCAAGCTCTCCTCCGGCGGCTTCGTCATCATCGACGACTATTTCCTCAAACCCTGCCGTGACGCCGTCTACGGCTTCCGCGAGAGGCACGGCATCGAGGACGAGATCCGCGACATCGACGGCTATGGCGCCTACTGGCGCCGGGGGAGCTGAGGGAGCCGGGCATGTCCAGCGACTTGACGATGACAACGACCGTGGCCGCCCAGCTGGAAGGCCGGCAGGCAGTGGACGACGGCGCCCTCGCGGACACGCTGGCGGACGCGCTCCTTCGCGCCGCGGGCGAGGCGCCGGACCGGGGCGTGGTGCTCGTCGCGCCCGACGGTCTGTCCAGCACCGTCCTCACCTATCCGGAGCTGCTCGAAGCCGCACGTTCTGTGCTGGCCGGTCTGCTGCGGGCCGGCTGCGGGCCCGGGGACACGATCGTCCTCTACGGCCTCGACCTGACGGACTACTTCCCCGCTCTCTGGGCCTGCCTGCTGGGCGGTCTCGTGCCGCTTCCCGTGGACGCGCGCCGTGACACGGCCTCCCGCACCCGATCGGCCGAACGGCTACGCGGGGTGCATGACGTCCTGGGACGCCCGCGCATCCTGACCGATGCGGCCGGCATCGGGACGCTGGCGGGCCAGGACGACGTGCGGCCGATCGACATCGCCGAGTGCCGGGCGGCGGCCGTGACGGACCTGACGCCCCCGCCCGCGCCCGACGGGGCGGACACGGCGTTGCTCATGCTGTCGTCCGGCAGCACGGGCAAGCCGAAGCTCATACCCCTGACGCACGCGGGCCTCGTCGACTTCGCCGCCGGCAACCGGCACATGCTGCGCTGGGAGCAGCAGGAGAAGACACTCAACTGGCTGCCCCTCGACCTCAGCGCGAGCTTGCTGCTCTACCACGTGCTGCCGGTGTTCCTGCGGATGACCAACGTCCACGCCCCGCCGGAGGTCGTCCTCGCCCGCCCGGCGCGCTGGTTCGATCTGGTCTCCGAGCACGGGGCGCACCACACGTGGGCGCCCACGTTCGCCTTCCGGCTGCTGTGCTCCGCGCTCGCGGGCGGTGACGAGCGGCGCCGCTGGGATCTGACGCACGTGCGGACGATCGTGAGCGGCGGTGAGCAGATCACGGTCCGCGCCATCGACGACCTGCTCGACGCGCTGGCGCCGTACGGCCTGCGGCGCGACTGCTTCGTACCGGCCTGGGGCATGACCGAGACCTGCACGGGCATCACGTTCGGCCGGTACGGCGAGCCGGGCAGCGTGCATCGGCTGCGTTCATCGAGCCTGTCCGGCCGGGTCGTCCCGGCCGGACCCGAGGTGCCGGATGAGGAGTGCACCTCGTACGTCGCACTCGGACGGCCCGCGCCGGGCTCGGCCGTCCGCATCGTGGACGACAGGCGGCAGGTGCTCACGGAGGGCGAGATCGGCCACCTGCAGGTGCGCTCCCCACGCGTGACGCCTGGCTACCTCCACGACGACGAGGCCAACGCGCGGGCGTTCCCGGAGGGCCCGCGCGGGCCGGAGAGCTGGCTGGCCACGGGGGATCTGGCGTACGTCATGGACGGCACGCTCGTGATGATCGGCCGGCACAAGGACGTCATCGTCATCAACGGCGAGAACCACTCGTGCACGGCGATCGAGGCGGTCGTCGAGACCGTCGACGGTGTCACGCAGGGAGCCGTCGCGGCGTGCGGCATACCGGACGAGGCGCTGGGCAGCGAACGGCTCGCGATCTTCTTCGCCTGCTCGCCCGGCGACCGTACGGCCGGCGAGATCGCCGGCGACGTGGGACGGACCGTCGTCCGCCGGCTGGGACTGTTCGCCCACCATCTCGTGCCCCTGGCGCCCGAGGACTTTCCGCGGACACCAGGCGGCAAGCTGCGACGCGCCGACCTGGCCGCGATGGTGCCCGGGCGACGGGACCCGGAAGGACCTCCGCCACCCGCCACCGTGTCCCCGAGCCTGCTCCGCCTGCTGCGCCGGGAGGTCGCCTCGCTCGGCGTGCGCGTGGATCCGCAGGCCGGCGACGACCACAGGCCCTTCTACGAGTTCGGCCTGACCTCGGTCTCCATGGTGCGCCTGCACGCGCGCCTCAACGAGGTGCTCGGGCGCGACCTACCCGTCCACGTCCTCTTCGAGCACGCGTCGATCGCCGATCTGGCGACATTCCTCGACCAGGGCGCGGGCGAGCCGGGTCGCGGCACAGGGCCGCGCTCCGCGCCGGACCCGCGGGTGGCCGTCATCGGGATCGGGCTCAGGCTCCCGGGAGCCCGCACCGCCGCGGAGTACTGGGAGAACCTGCGTCAAGGAAAGGACTGCACGACGGCCTCTCCCGGGCTGACGCGCCGTGGAGTGCTCGACCACGTCTTCGCGTTCGACCCCCGCTTCTTCGGCATGAGCCCGAAAGAGGCCACCCTCACCCATCCCGCGCACCGGTTGTTCCTGGAATGCGCCTACGAGGCGCTGGAGGGTGCCGGATACGGCGCCGATCACGTAGGCGCCCGCGTCGGAGTGTTCGCCGGTGAGGGAATGACCCTGCTCGGGTACCAGTCGCCTGCCTCAGGCGGCAGGCCGGCCGACGGGCTCACGGACGCCATGCAGGCCGCGATCGGCAGGCAGAGCGACTTCCTGGCCTCGACGGTCTCGTTCCGGCTCGGCCTCACCGGGCCGGCGATCGGCGTCCAGACGGCCTGCTCGACGTCTCTCACCGCCGTGCACCTCGCGGTCCAGGCGTTACGCGCGGGCGATGCCGACATGGCGCTGGCCGGGGCGGCGGCGATCCACCTGCCGCAGGACTCACGGTACGTGCACCACCCCGGGTCCGTGCTCTCCCCGACCGGGATGTGCCGGCCGTTCGACGCCGCGGCGGACGGCACCGTTCCGGGAAACGGGGTCGGCGTGATTCTGCTCAAGCCCCTCGGGGCGGCGATCGAGGACGGAGATCCCGTACTCGCGGTCATCTCCGGCACAGCCGTGAACAACGACGGCCGGCGCAAGGCGGGCTTCACCGCCCCGAGTGTGCAGGGCCAGGTGGACGTGGTTCGCACCGCGCTGCGACGTGCCGGCCTCCGCGGCGACGACCTCGGCTATGTCGAGGCGCACGGTACGGGCACTCCGGTCGGCGACCCCATCGAATTCGAGGCTCTCAGCCGGGCCCTGCGCTCGGACTCGGGACGCGTGGGCTTCTGCGCGGTCGGATCGGTCAAATCGAGCATCGGCCATCTCGACACGTGCTCGGGCATCGCCGGCCTGATCAAGGTGATGCTGATGCTCGCGCACCGCGAACTGGTGCCCACGCTCAACCTCTCGAAGCCCCATCCGGCGCTGAACCTCGAAAGCGGCCCGTTGGTCCTGGCCGCTTCGCCGCGGGCGGCCCCCTGGCCGCCAGCAGGCTCGCGGCCCTTGCGTGCTGGGGTGAACTCGCTCGGTGTGGGCGGCACCAACGCCTTCGTGATCGTGGAGGAGCCGCCTGCGCGCGTCCTCCCCCCACCGGATGAGCGCTCCTCCCCGGTACCGCTTTCCGGGCGTACCGAGACCGCGCCGCCGCGGGACGGCTCGACGGCCTTCGTCTTCTCAGGACAGGGCAACGCCCGGTACGGCATGGCGCGCGACCTCCACGCGTCGTTGCCGGTCTTCCGTGGCGTGATCGACGCCTGCGAGCGGGCGCACCTCGAACACACCGGCGTCAGCCTCTCGGACGCGCTGCTCGGCCGGCCGGAGTCCGGCCCGCTTCCCAACGACCTCGCGCAACCTGCGGCGTTCGCCTTCCAGGTCGCGCTTGCCGCGCAGCTTCGCGACTGGGGCGTGGAGCCGGAATACGTGTGCGGTCACAGCCTCGGCGAAATCTCCGCGCTGTGCGTAGGCGGTGCTCTTTCCGTTCGTGAGGGCGTGCTGCTGACCGCGGACCGGGGCCGGCTGACGGAATCGGCCGTCGCGGAGGGCGGAATGCTGGCCGTACGCGGGGATGCCGGACGGGTCGGCCGGCTCGCCCGCGACAGTGGGTTGGAGATCGCGGCGCGTAACGGGGCTCGTGAGTTCGTGCTCTCCGGCACTGTCACGGCGGTCCGACGCTGCGAAGGGCTTCTGACGGAGGCGGAGCTGGACTGGCGCCGCCTGCCCGTGAACCGGGCATTTCATTCGGCCCTGCTCGATCCCATGCTGGACGAGTGGGAGCGTGCCGTCTCTGCCCGCACGCTCTCGCCGCTCAGGGTGCCGCTGATCTCCTCGGTCGACGGCGCGGTGCTGCCCGCCGGCGCCGCGCCCGATCCCCGCTACCTCGTACGACACGCCCGGCACGTGGTGCGCTATGACCTGGCCATGTCGTCGTTGCGGGACTCCGGCTGCCGGGTCTTCGTGGAAATCGGCCCGGGAGACGAGCTCACCGCTCTCGGGCGCCGGCTGATGCCGGATCTGGACTGGTCGCCGGCGCAACGTCGTGGGACGGAGCCGCTCAGGGCGCTCGCGCTCGCCATGGGTGAGCTGCACACGGTGGGACGCCCGGTGGCGTGGAGCCGAATCGCCGAGGAAGGCCGGCGTGTCACCCTGCCGGGCCAGGCCTTCCAGCGCACGGACATTCCCTACACCGGGCACGAGGAGAAGGTAGCTGTGAACGGTCCTCTCACCATCATCCGGTCGTTGACGGCAGAGCGTCTCGGCCTCGCCCCGGCCGATGTCGACGTGGACGCCACCTTCGTGGCGCTGGGCGGCGACTCGTTGTCGCTGGTCTCGCTGACAAGGCAGGTCGCCGGAGAGTTCGGGGTACGCGTTCCGCTGCGCGCCCTGTTCGACGAGGCCGACACGCCACGCAAGCTCGCCGAGGCGGTGACCGGCGGCGGCGAGGTGGACACCCCGCCACCGCCCACCCCTGAGAGCGGGCCCGAGGTCGCGACGACCGATCTCGCCGATGTTTGTGCGGCGCAGCTCAGGCTGGCCGAGAGCATGGTGGACAAGGTGACCGGCTTGATCGCACGTCAACTCGACGTGCTGGCGTCACGACCGGCGCCACAGCCACCGGCTCAGGTCGTGTCCCCGCCGCCCTCCGTGACCGCCCCTCGCACGACCGCCCCTCTCACGACCGCCCCTCTCACGACCGCTCCCGCGCGGTCGCACCCGGACCGCGCCGTGACCGGAGCATGCGACTTCAGCCTCTACTTCTTCGGCAACTATCCAGATCAGGAAGCGGACGCCAGATACGCCCACATCGTGGCTGCCGCGGAGTTCGCCGACCGGCAGGACTTTCACGCTCTGTGGATTCCTGAGCGCCATTTCCACTCCTTCGGCGGCCTGTTCCCCAACCCGTCGGTGCTGGCGGCCGCGCTGGCGACACGCACCTCAAGGGTCAGGCTGCACGCCGGCTCTGTCGTCCTGCCGCTCCACGACCCGAT
This sequence comes from Nonomuraea sp. 3-1Str, assembly GCF_031570565.1. Classification (NCBI taxonomy): domain Bacteria; kingdom Bacillati; phylum Actinomycetota; class Actinomycetes; order Streptosporangiales; family Streptosporangiaceae; genus Nonomuraea; species Nonomuraea sp. 3-1Str. The sequence continues at coordinate 13,215 of NZ_JALHBK010000033.1, read as the reverse complement.
CCGGGTCGCCGAGGAGTGGTCCATGGTCGACAACCTTTCGCAGGGGCGGGCCGGTCTCTGCGTGGCCTCGGGGTGGCACGCGAACGACTTCGCGCTGGCGCCGGGGAGTTACGACGACCGCCGTAACCTGATGATCGAGCGCCTTGGCACGGTGCGGCGACTCTGGGCAGGCGAGAAGATCCCCGTCACCTCGGGCACGGGTGAGACCATCGAGGTGGGGCTGTTCCCGCGGCCGGTTCAGCCGCGGCCTCCGCTCTACGTCGCCGTGGTCGGCAGCCCGGACAGTTACCGCCGGGCGGCCGAGAACGATCTCGGCATCGTCACCAATCTGATGTCACAGAGCATCGGCCAGCTCGCGGCGAACATCGCCCTCTACCGGAGGGCGCGAGCCGAGCACGGTCTCGATCCGGCCGCCGGCCGGGTCGTCGTCCTGGTGCACACGTACATGGGCGACGACCTGGACCGGGTCCGTCAGGAAGCGTACGGACCGTTCCGCGAATACCTCCGGGCTTCGCTGCACCTGCTCGGCGACCTTGCCGGCAGCCTGGGCATCGAAGGGGACGTCACGCGGGCAGACCAGCAGGACCTGGAATATCTGCTCGACGAGGCGTATGAGCGCTACCGCCTCGAACGTGCCCTGATCGGCACGCCGGAGAGCTGCCGCCCGATCGCCGACTCGCTGATCGCCGCCGGCGTGGACGAGATCGCCTGCTTCGTCGACTTCGGCCTGCCGGGCGAGCGGATGCTCGCCGGGCTGCCGAAGCTTTCCGCCCTCCGCGACGAGGTCGCCGCGCCACCCGCGCGGCCACAGGCGGACCAGCCTGTGCGACCTCCCGCTCCGGCCTCCCCGGCACAGCGGCGGCTGTGGATCGTCGAGCAGATGTATCCCGGCCGGCACGACTACTGGGAGCCGAAGGGCATCCTGCTGGAGGGCGCACTCGACGTCGAAGCGCTGCTCGGCGCCCTGCACCGGGTGATCGCCCGTCATCCGCAGCTACGCTCCCGGTTCCGGGAGAGCGAGGGCCGGATTCTGCAGTTCTTCCATGCGCCGGGTCCCGTGCGGTGCCCTGTCGTGGACCTGACCGGCCGTACCGTGGAAGAGGCGCACGCCGAGCTGGCGCGGGAGCTGCGGGGGCGGACGCGGGACCTCTCCGAGGGGCCGCTGGTTCTCGCCACCCTGGCCGTGCTCGGTGCGGACCGCCACATGTTGTTCCTGCTGGCGCACCACATCGTCTTCGATTCGTTCTCCACCGGGGTGTTCGCCCGGGATCTCGCGGCCTTCTACCGGGCATGGCCCGACCCGCCCGCGGATCTTCCCGCGCTTCCCGCTGCGGTGGAGGCCCGTCCCGGGCACACCCCTGGCGACATCGCGTTCTGGACCGGGGAACTGGCCGGCGTTCAGGTCCTCACCCTGCCGACCGATCACGCCGTCGCGGGTTCCCACGCCGTTCGGGGGGCAAGCCTGACCCGCGAGTTCGGTGACCAGCTGGCCGCGGGCATCGAGACGTATGCCCGCGATCACGGGGCTACGACGTTCATGGTGATCCTGAGCGCGCTCGGCGCGGTCCTCGCCCGGATGGCCGGTCAGGACGACTTCATGCTCGGCACAGCGGTGACCGACCGACCGGAGGGGACCGAGCACCAGGTGGGGATGTTCATCAACACGTTGGTGCTGCGCATGGACGTGACGGGTGACCCGAGCTTTGCGCAACTGGTACGGCGCGTCCGTGAGCGGTCCACGCGCGCCTACGAGCGCCAGAACGTCCCGTTCGACGACCTGGTGACCGCGCTCAACCCGGAGCGGGTCGCGGGCGCCAACCCGTTGTTCGACGTGATGATCGAGTACGAGAACGCGGCCGGTCTCGACTTCGACCCGCCGCGCGTGCGCGCCGAGCTGGTGGACGCCCCGGCGGACCGGGCGCCGTTCGCCCTCACCTTCTACCTGACCAGGCACGACGCCGGGCTGCGATGCGCGGTCGAGTACGACTCGGCGCTGTTCGACGAGTCCACGGTCGTCCGCATCCTGGACTACACCGGTGAGGTGCTCGCCCGGGCGCTGACCGACGGCACGGCGCCGCTGTCCGCGCTCACCCGGCTCACGGCGGCCGACCGCGACGCCCTGGACGCCCTGGGCGCCCGTCAGGCTCCGGCGAACGTGCCCGAGCCGCCCCTGTGCCTGCATCACCTCGTCGAGGAGCAGGCCCGGCGCACTCCAGACGCGACGGCGATCGTCGGTGACGAAGGACGGCTCACGTACCGGGAGCTCGATGAAGCCGCGAACGCCCTGGGCGGCGCCCTGGCGGGGCGGAACCTCGGCCGAGGGGACCGGATCGCCGTCTGCATGGCTCCGGGCGCGAATCTCATCATCACGCTTCTCGCCGTCCTCAAGACCGGCGCCGCGTACGTCCCGCTGGACATCTCACTGCCGGAGAGCCGGATCGACTTCTGCCTGGACGACAGCAACGCGGCTCTGCTGGTCGTGGACGAAGGCTTCGGCCGTTCTCCGCGGGAGCGGACGTACGTGGTCGATGACACCGCCCGCATGTCGTTCGCCACGGAACCGCCGCGGGTGCGCAGCACCCCGGAGGACATCGCCTACTGCGTCTACACCTCAGGCTCCAGCGGCCGGCCGAAGGCGGTGCAGGTGCCGCACCGCGGCCCGGTGAACCTGATGCGCTGGCAACTGCGCAATCATCCGCCCCTGCGCACCCTGCAATGGACGTCTCCCGGGTTCGACGTCAGCGTGCAGGAGATCTTCGGGACGCTCGCCTCCGGGGCGGCGCTGGTCGTCGTGCCCGAAGGGGTGCGCCGTGACGCGGAGGCGCTGGGCGCTGCCATGAACCGGCACGGCGTGCAGCGCCTCCACCTGCCGTACACGGCCTTGAAGTACCTGGCCGAGTGCGGTCTACGGGTGCCGTCCCTGCGCGAGGTCCTCAGCGCGGGCGAGCCGCTCAGGATCTCGACCGCGCTGAGACGGTTCCTTGACGCGCATCCGGGCGTCCGGCTGTACAACCAGTACGGCCCCACCGAAACCTCTGTCATCGTCACCAGCCACGAGGTCACCGATGTCGGCAACCCGCGCGTACCGATCGGCCGGCCGATCGACGACGTGCGCCTCCACGTGATGGACGGCGACCGGCAGGAGGTGCCGATCGGCGCGATCGGCGAGCTGTACGTCGGCGGGGCGGCCGTCGCCCACGGGTACCTCAACGATCCCGTCCTCACGGAGAAGTGCTTCCTGCCGGGCGCTGAAGGGCCGATCTACCGTACGGGCGACCTCGTACGGTGGCGTGCCGACGGCGACCTCGAGTTCCACGGCCGTCGGGACCAGCAGGTGAAGATCCGGGGCCACCGGGTCGAGCCCGGGGAGACCGAGTGGGCGCTCGGGCGACTGGCCGGGGTCCGCAACTGCGCGGTGCTCGTACGCTCCGACGCCTCCGGCGATCCGCAGCTGGTCGCCTACGTGGTGATCGAGCCCGGGACCTTCTCCGAGGAGCGGCCGTGGCATGTCGAGCTACGCGACACGCTGCGCGCCTTGCTGCCGTCGTATCTCGTGCCGGACAAGTGGATACGGGTGGACGAACTGCCCATGAACGCCAACAGGAAGTTGCTGACCGCCGGCCTTCCCGACCCTGTGGAGGAGGACGAGGCAGCGGACAGGGCCAAGCCCGTCACTCCCGCGGAGGAGGCCCTGCACGGGATCTGGTGTGCGGAGCTGGAGCTTCGCGCGATGCCGGTGACCCGGTCCTTCTTCGACGCCGGAGGCAATTCCTTGAAGGCGCTGCGGGTCATCACGTTGATGCGGGAGCGGTTCGGCTACCAGTATCCGCTGGCCGACTTCATGGCCGAGCCGGACATTCGATCGGTGGCGAGCCGTCTGGAGCTGGCGAATGCCGTCCACACCGTCCACTGACAGCCCGCCTCGCGAAGCACAGACCAGGGCGTTCGTCCCGTCGCTCACCCTGTCGGGCTTCACCGTCTCCCTCATCAACATCCTGCCGGTCCCGCTGCTGCCGAGCCTCCCGGAGCTGCTGGGCACCACACCGACGTACGCGTACTGGACGGTGACGTCAACGCTGCTGGTCGCCGCCGTGTCGACGCCGATCTGCGGGCGCCTGGGCGACATGCTGGGCAAACGCCGGGTTCTGCTGTACTGCCTGGGCCTGATGATCGCCGGCTCGGTGCTCTGCGCGTGCGCGGGCTCGGTGGCGACGCTGATCGGGGGACGTGCCCTGCAGGGCTGCGCGGCGGGGGCGCTGCCTCTCGGGCTGAGCATCATGCGGGACCAGCTTCCCGCGCGGCGGCTCGGGCGGGGACTGGCCGCCATGAGCGCGTCGGTCGGGGTCGGCGGCACCGTCGGGTTCCCGCTGGCGGCGTTCATCTCCGAGCACGCGAACTGGCGGATGCTGTTCTGGCTGGTGGTCGCCGTGGGCGTGGTCCAGGTGTCGCTGGTCGCGTTCCTCGTGCCGGAGAGCGGCATCCGCCACGGCGGGCGTTTCGACTGGATCGGCGCCGCCCTGTTGTCGGCCGGTCTGGTGTGCGTTCTCGTGGCCCTGTCGAAAGGGCACGACTGGGGGTGGACGAGCCCTGCCATCGCGGGCACCGCTCTGCTGGGCACGGTCGCCGTCGCCTCCTGGGTGCGGTACGAGTCACGCACCGGCCAGCCGCTTGTCAACCCGCGGACGTTGAGCGTCCTGCCGATGCTCCTGACCAACATGGTCACCCTGCTCGTCGGCTTCGCGATGTTCGTGCTGTCCCTCGTGGTGCCCCAGATGCTGCAGGCGCCGCCGGGTACGGGGTACGGCACCGCATGGTCCATGGTCGAAGCGGGGCTCGCGCTGGCTCCGGCCGGGGTCGCGATGATGGCCATCGTGCCGGTGTCCACGCGGATCGTCGTCAGGTTGCGGAGCAAGGGCGTGCTCCTGCTCGGCTGCGGAGCAGTCGGAAGCGGCTACGCGCTGGTCATTCCGCTGTCGGGATCGTCGTGGATCGTGCTCGCCCCGGCCGTCGTCGGGATCGGGCTGGGCCTGGCGTTCTTCGCCATGCCGGCCATCATCGCCGCGACCGCTCCCGCTGCCGAGATCGCGGCGGCCAACGGGTTCAACACCCTCGTCCGGCAGCTCGGCGCCGCGCTCTCCAGCGCGCTGACGAGCGTCGTCTTCGCCAACTTCAACGTACGAATCCCGGTGGACGGCGTCATGCGTCTCTATCCGTCGCGTACCGGCCTGACGGTCGCCCTGCTGGCCGCCTGCGCGGCGTGCGCCGTGGCCGCCGTCGTGACGACCTGCATTCCGAGGGAGGTGCCATGAACGACCGGATCCCAGACCGGCGAGGGACGCTCATCTTCGACGGCGACTGCGGCTTCTGCACCTCGGTGGTGCGTCTCCTGTCGCGGTACGTCGCACCGGGCGTCGACTACCGTCCCTGGCAGCGAGAGGATCTCGACGCGTCGGCGCTCACGATCGAGCAGGTGACGCGTGAGGTGTGGTGGCTGCATCCGGACGAGATCCGCGCCGGCGGCGCGCGGGCGTTCGCCAGAGTCCTGCGGCACGGACGACGGCCATGGCCGATCGCCGGCCGGCTGATGGAACTGCGGCCGATCGCCGCTCCGGCCGGCTTGGTCTATCGCTGGATCGCGCGCAACAGGAGCAGGCTGCCAGGCGGCACTCCCGCCTGCCGGGTGGAAGGCCGCCGCCCCTCTCCGTGAGGGGACGGGAGTTGCCTTCGTTCTGCCGATGGAACTACCTGTCCGGCCGCCGGACGTTGCCTAGATTGTCCATCGATGACGCCGCACTGCTTGGGACGTGTGACCAATGGAAAATGTACGGCAGCAGGCCTTGTCGAGGATATTCGCGGACGTGCTGGGCGTGGCCCGGGTAGGAGCGGACGACAACTTCTTCGATCTCGGCGGAAACTCCATCATGGCGATGACGATCGTGAATCGGGTGCGTGACGAACTCGATGGGAAAGTGACGGCTCGCCTCTTCTATCGATGGCCGACGATAGCCGGGCTCGACCAGAACGTGGACTTCGGGGCGGCGCCCGGCGATCTGACGGCACGTTATGCGGAATAGGGGCACGGCATGACGCGTATATCGATGATCAGGCATGAGCGTTCGTCCGCTCCTGAGACCCGGCTCTTCTGTTTTCCGCACATCGCGGGTGGCCCGGCCATGTTCGGGAACTGGGCCGAGACGTTGCCGCCGGAGATCGAGCTGTGCGTGCCCCTGCTCCCCGGACGGGAGCGGAGCTTCGGCGAGGCGGCGTTCACCGACATCGAGGACCTGTGCGTGGCGTTGCGCGAGGAGATCGGCCCTCTTCTGGACGTTCCAGCGGTCTTCTTCGGCGACTGTCTCGGCGCGCTCGTGGCCTTCCGGCTCACACAGTTGCTCCAGGCCGCCGGAGAACCCGGCCCGGGAATGCTGATCGTGCAGGGGGTGGGCGCGCCCCAGACGCTCGCAGAGACGGAGATGGGATATCCGCGGTCCGACGCGCTCACCGGTGAACTGGTGGAATACCTGAAGCGCGCCGGCAACACCAATTCCATGTTGCTGGACGACCCGGATTGGGTGGAGATCCTGGAGCCGGCGGTCCGCGGGGACCTGGCCGTCGCGGAGAGCTTCCGTCATCACCCTGCCCCGCCGCTGGCCGTACCGATCTCCGTCCTCGTACGTGACCAGGCCAGGTCGGCCATCGCCGACTTCTCCCTGTGGGCGGCCCTGACCGAGGCGGAGTTCACCCTGCGCGTGCTGCCTCCCGGACCTGGCGAATGGGAGCGGACCGCTGCGGCGGTGGGTCGCCAGATTTCGCCTATGAGCTAGCCGAAGGGCAATCCAGTGCATCATCGAGTGCGAGCCGTGGGCCTGATCATGGCCTTGACTTCCGCGTGTTGCTTCGGCTTCGCCGGGGTCGCGGCGAAAGCCCTCAGTCATATCGGCCTGGGATCGCTGCAGGCGGTGTGGATCCGCCTGCTCATAGGCGCCTGCCTGCTGGTGCCGTTCGTGCTCGTCCGGCGGCGGGACGCTCTGCGCGTACCCCGGTCGGTGTTACCGGCCTTGGCCGCGTACGGTCTCCTGGCGGTGGCCGGGGCGCAGGGGATGTTCTTCGCCGCGCTTTCCCGGATACCGGTGGGCATCGCTCTTCTGATCATTTACCTGGCGCCCGTCCTCGTGCTGCTCTGGGCGCGCGTCATGTGGCGGCGGAGGATCTCCTCGCACGCCGTTTTCGGCGCTGTTCTGGTGACGCTGGGACTGGCGTCGGTCGTGCAGATGCGGGCAGGCGTGCGACTTGATCCGCTCGGCCTGTTGTTCGCCCTGTCCGCCGCCTGCTGCCTTGCCACGTATTTCCTGCTCAGTGAGTCGCTGGCCGGGGTCGATCTGCTAGGCCTGCTGGTTTGGGGGCTCGGCGGCGGCGCCATCGTGCTGACTCCCGTGGCCGCGCCGTGGAACATCCGCTGGTCGGCGTTCCTGGAGAACGTATCGGTCGGCGACTGGCAGGTGCCCGCTGTCGGCGTGCTCGCGTGGCTGGTGCTGGTGAGCACGATCGCGGCCTATCTCACGAGTATGGGCGCGGTCCGGCGCCTTTCGTCTCCGCTGGCCAGCGTTCTGGCCAGCCTTGAGGTCCTGGTGGCGGCCGTGGTGGCACTGATCGCCCTGGACGAGCAACTGTCGCTCGCGCAGTGGTGCGGCATGTTTCTCGTACTCGCCGGTTCGTTCCTGGCCAACCGGGCCACCGTCGCCCGCGTCAGCCCCGACGGCCCCGCGCAGCACCCGGAGGCGGAGCCACAGCTGCGCCTCTTCCACCCGACGCGGCAGCACGCCGAACGCTGAGCGTCTCATCCTCGCACCATCGTCCGCCATGCCTGCTGCCTCACTCATGTAACGGAACGGAGTCACATGCGTACCATCGGTCTTATCGGCGGGTTGAGCTGGGAGTCCACCGCGATCTACTACCAGATCATCAACCAGGGAGTGCGCGACCGGCTGGGCGGAAGCCACTCCGCGCGCAGTCTCATCTGGTCCTTCGAGTTCAGCAGCTGTGAGGAGCTCATCTTCGCCGGACGCTGGGACGAGGTCGGCGCCCTGCTCGGCGAGGCCGGGCGGAAACTGGAGGGCCTGGGCGCCGACACGCTGCTCATCTGCAGCAACACCTTCCATCGTGTCGCCGAGCAGGTCACGCGGTCGGTGACCGTCCCGGTGCTGCACATCGCGGACGCCGTGGGCGCGGAGGTCCGTAACCAGGGGATGCGGAAGATCGGGCTCCTGGGCACCCGCTTCACCATGGAGGGGGAGTTCTACCGGGACCGCCTGGCTGCCAACGGTTTCGAGGTGGTCGTGCCGGAGTACGAGCAGCGGCTGGTCATCGAACGCGTGATCTTCGACGAGCTGGTCCGGGGAGAGCTCAAGGAGTCCTCCAGGGAGGTCTTCGGGCAGATCGTCGCCGACCTCGCGGCGAGGGGCGCCGAAGGCGTCATCCTGGGCTGCACCGAGATCGAGCTGCTGATCAGCGAGAAGGACACCAGCATCCCGGTGTTCCCCAGCGCCCGGTTGCACGCGGAGGCGGCCGTGGACTTCGCCCTGCACACGACCCGATTCGCCGGCGCGGCAGCCGCTTGACGTACGGAAGGCACGAGGTGGCCCAGATGAGCAGCCGCGAAGAATCCGCGATCGTCGTGTCAACCGGGAACGACCTGGTCTCACGTTCCCGGTCCTGGACTCCCGGCCGGCCCTTCCCGATGCTGGACGGGCCGAGCGTGGAGCGCTACCGGAGCGTGCTCCTGCGCCGGGGATGCCCCGAGTGGCCCGCGATCGACGGCCGCTCACGAGACGGCGTCGTGTTGTCCGTGGGCGGCGAGGAGAGCGAGGCGGCGGCGGTGCTGCTGGCCAGAGCGACGAGCAGACCGCACGGCCACGTCGGTTTGAGTGAGCTCGCCGGGGCGATCGGCCGCCACGCGGGCGAGCCGATCGCGCTGGTCGGCCTCGTCGATGACTTCGCCGCCCTGGGGGACTGGCCCGGTTACCTGGCGCCTCGCCTCGGTGTCGTCTCCGCCAGGGACGCCTCCTCGCTCAGTTGCCTGGTGTACCGGACGCTCACCCTGCACGCCCTGGGCCAGGCGCGCGACTTCACGATCCTCCATCCGGAGGACGAGGAGGCCGAGGACGCCGACGCGGTCGCGTGGGACGAACTCGCCTCGCTGAAGGACGGGCCGGTACGCCTTCTGGCGATGCGCACCCACGGAATGGAGTGCAGCGCGAACCTCCCCGACGGAATCCTGTGCGGCAGATCCGACTATCTGGGGAAACCCCTTCCCGTGCTGCACGGGGAACACCGCGCTGTGTCGTGCCTGAGAGGAGCGGGCTGTTACCGCAAGGACCTCAAGGACGAGCAGCGCCTCCCCGTCGCCGATCTCGATGCCAGCGTGGTCTTCGCACAGAGCTGCATGTCGGTGGCGGTCGGCAACAACGTCTTTCCCGGCGACGTCGGGTTCGGCTTGGGTTTCCTGGCCGGCACGGCGGTGGCGGTCATCGGCACGATCGGCAAGCACCTCGACGACGCCAGCTTCATGCACGAGATGCGAGCCGGCCTCGCCGACGGGGGCTCGCTCGGCGACGTTCTCGAGCGGGTCAACGAGCAGGCCGCGATCGTGGGAGGTGAGATGTCGCGGTTCGGGCTGCTGGGCGATCCCACGCTCGTGCTGAGCCGCGACGCCGCGCCAAAGCCGCTTCGGCGGCCGGGCTTCCCGGACAAGGGCGACAAGCGTGTCCTGGACGAGCTCGCCCGCATCAACGGAGAGATCATTCCCCGGCTGCTGCGGCTGCGCTGGCTCGACGTCGAGGTTCCGGAGGGAAGGCTCGCTGAGCTGCGCAGCGAGATCAAGGCCGCGGCCGGTAGCCGGCGGGCTGCTCCTCCGGAGACGGAGCTGGCCGCGGCGGCCGGTCAACTGGCGACGATCCAGGCTGAGGTCGTGACGTCGCTGGTCCAGCAGATCCATTCCTCCTGGTGGCATTTCACGCAAACCGCTCTGCCGGCCTTCGGCAAAGTGGGCGATGAGCCTCGGCGCTGTCCGAAGTGCAAGCTGGACAGTGCCTTCCTGGCCAGATTCGCGCATCGGATCGAGCCCGATCTGAGCATTTCCACGATTCAGTGCCGGCGATGCGGAGACCTGTGGTGGTCCACAGCCGGCTCCACCGCCGCCCTGGAGACCGAGCACGTCGCCTGGCTCAGGCCCGGCGAGCCTCTTGAGCTGACGGCCACATTGTCCAACCGCGCAGGCAGAAGGCTCGTGGGCACGGTGGGCTTCGCGATCTCGGCCGGGAAGTTCCTGCACCTGCAGGAGGGCTGGTCGGCGCAGTGCGACCTCGACCCTGGCGAGTCCCGGGACATCGCCTGGACCGTGACGGCCGCCCCCGAGGTGGTGCCGCACGAATACGAGGGCTGGTGTGTGCAGCTCTTCGACGGGGTCTACAGCGCCTCCACCATGCAGATGGAAGTGCTGCCGTAGCCCGGGCGCCGAAGGAAGGAGGACGAATGGCTCGCGACTCTCGGCGCTGGTGGATCCTCGGCGTTCTCTGCTTCTCCGTATGGATCCTCGTCATGGACAACACCGTGCTCAACCTGGCGGTGCCCGTGCTCATGGGCGGCCTCGGCGCCGGACCGGACGACGTTCAGTGGATCATCAACGCCTACGCCCTGGCCTTCGCCGGGATGCTGCTCACGGCCGGGAGCCTGTCCGACAGGTACGGGCGCCGGCTGTTCCTCGTCCTCGGCCTGGCCGTGTTCGGCTGCGCCTCACTCGCCGCGTCACTGTCGGCCGAGCCCTGGCACCTGGTCGTCGCGCGGGCCTTCATGGGAGTAGGCGGTGCGATGCTGATGCCGAGCACCCTGTCCATCCTGGTCAACGCCTTCGAGGCGGAGGAGCGGCGCAAGGCGTTCGCGGCGTGGAGCGCGGCGGCCATGTTCGGGCTCGTCGTCGGGCCGCTGGTCGGCGGATTCGTGCTGGAGCACGCGCGCTGGGGCATGATCTTCCTGCTCAACCTGCCCGTCGTCGTGCTGGCCATCGCCGTGGCGGTCCGGCTGATACCCGAGTCGAAGGGGCCCGCTCGCCGACTCGATCCCGTCGGTGTCCTGTCATCGGCCGTGGGGATGATCGCCCTGATCCACGTGGTCATCTCGCTGCCGCGCGCGGGATGGGCGGCACCGAGCTCACTCGTCGCGGTGCCGCTCGCCGTCGCCTCGCTGTCGGCGTTCATCTGGTGGGAGCGGCGTACGGATCACCCGATGCTCCCCCTGTCCCTGTTCCGAGATCGGCGCTTCGGCGTCGCGTCGTTCACGATCGTCCTGGTGGTCTTCGGGTCGGGCGCGCTGCTGCTCGTCCTCGCGCAATATCTGCAGTTCGTACGGGGGATCAGCCCCGTCGCCGCCGGACTGGACCTCCTGCCCTATGTCGTCGCGTCAGTGCTCGGCAACGTGGCCGGCGGGGCGCTGGGGAAGCGGACCAGCAACCAGCTCCTCATCGCCGCCGGGTTCGCTGCCGCGGCGGTGGGATTCGTGCTGCTGGCGTTCATCGACAGCGGTGCGGACGGTGGCCTGCTCGCCGGCGGCCTGGTGATCATGGGGGTCGGCGTGGGGCTGGCCGGCCCCGCCGCGTACACCCTGCTGATGGGCGTCGTGCCGGAAGACCATGCCGGGGTCGGATCGGCTCTCAACGACACCGTCCAGCAACTGGGGACGGCGCTGAGCGTGGCGGTGCTGGGAAGCGTTCTGGCCTGGAAATACTCGTCCTCGATGCCGGCCGACACCCCGCTTCCGGCGAGGGAGTCCATCGCCGCCGCACTGGACACAGGGGATGCCGCGCTGGTCGCGGCGGCGAAGTCCGCGTTTCTGTCCGGGATGTCGCTCACCCTGGTGATAGGCGCCGCCTGTTGCGTGGTCGCGATGATCTCGGCGATGAGCATTCTCAGATTCCCCTCCGCCGGTCAGATTCCCGACACCGAGGCCGGAGCCGTGCAGGCCCGGTAGCCGACCTTTTCTCGTCCGATTCACCGCCGCCTGGCTTTTACCTGATGAACGGAGCCGAAGATGAACGAGGCAGAGATTCAGACCTTTGGTGGTTTGTTTGAGGTTCAGGCTGGGCGGGTTCCTGGTGGGGTGGCGTTGGTGGTGGGTGGGGTGGAGTTGTCGTATGGGGAGTTGAATGGGTGGGCTAATCGGTTGGCTCGGGTTTTGGTGGAGCGGGGTGTGGGGCCGGAGTGTGTGGTGGCGGTGGTGTTGCCGCGGTCGGTGGAGTTTGTGGTTGCGGTTTTGGCGGTGGTGAAGGCGGGTGGGGCGTTTTTGCCGGTGGATCCGTCGTTTCCGGTGGAGCGGGTGGAGTTTATGGTGGCGGATTCGGGGGCGGTGTTGGTGATTCGGGATTTGGCTGATTTTCCGTTGGGTGGGTTTTCGTCGGTTGATTTGGTGGAGGGGGAGCGGCGGGGGGTTTTGCGGGTGGATCATCCGGCGTATGTGATTTATACGTCGGGGTCGACGGGGCGGCCGAAGGGTGTGGTGGTGTCGCATGCGGGTGCGGTGAATTTGGCTGCTGTGTTGGTGGCGCGGTTTGGTGCGGGGCCGGGGTGTCGGGTGTTGCAGTTTGCTTCGCCGAGTTTTGATGCGTCGGTGTTGGAGTTGTTGTGGGCTTTTGGTGGGGGTGCGGCGTTGGTGGTGTGTCCGGTGGGGGTGTTTGGTGGGGAGGGTTTGGGGCGGTTTTTGGTGGAGGGGCGGATTAGTCATGGGTTGATTCCGCCGGCGGCGTTGGCGACGGTGCCGGAGATGGAGGTGCCGGGTTTGCGGGTGTTGGTGGTGGGGGGTGAGGCGTGGGGTGGTGAGTTGGTGCGGCGTTGGGGTGGGGGGCGTGCTTTGTTCAATGCGTATGGGCCGACGGAGACGTCGGTGGTGGCGACGTTGAGTGGTGTGTTGGGGGGTGTGGGGGGTGTGCCGTCGATGGGGCGGCCTTTGGAGAATTTGCGGGCGTTTGTGCTGGATGAGTGGTTGCGGCCGGTGGCGCCGGGGGTGGCGGGTGAGTTGTATGTGGCGGGGGGGGGGTTGGGGGGGGGGGGGGGGGAGGGGGCGGGGGGGGGGGGGGGGGGGGGTGGGGGGGGGTGGGGGGGGGGGGGGGGGGGGGGGGGGTGTGGGGGGGGGGGGGGGGGGGGGGGGGGGGGGGTGGGTTGTGAACAGGAG
>NZ_JALHBK010000032.1:0-116494 GCF_031570565.1 Nonomuraea sp. 3-1Str | reverse complement strand
GCGCGCCCCCGCCCCCGCCCCCCCCGCCCGGCCCCCGCCACGACCAGGCCCGCGACCGCCGTCCGGACGCGGTGACGGCGCCGCAGCAGCGCCAGCCCGCACACCGCCGCCCCGGCGGCGGCCCCGAGCCACCACGACGCGCCGCCCCAGCTCACCGCGATCCGGTACGCCACGAAGACGATCGTCCCCGCGAACAGCCCGCCCAGCCCGGCCTCCACCACCCGCCCGCGCACTGCGGCCAGGTCCGTGGCGGGGCCGGCGAGGCGCGCGAAGGTCACGGCGTTCACGTTAGAGGTCCGCGCGCCTCCGGTGAACCGGCCGAAAGTACGGTCCCGTCCGGCCGAACCCTGCTTTCGACCGGTGCCCTGCCCGAGGTCCCCACCCGGAGGATCGCCCCATGCCACCTGAGATGTCACCTGAAGCCCCCTCCCCGGCTCCGGGCAGGCCGCGGATCGCGGCACTCGACGTCGTGCGCGGGTTCGCGCTGTGCGGGATCCTGCTCGCCAACGTCCAGCCGATCGCCAACACCGGCCCCGCCCTCGGAAACCCCACGGCCGTCCCGATGAGCGCGTGGATGGGCCTGTTCGTGGAGCAGCGCTTCTTCCCCATCTTCTCGCTGCTGTTCGGCGTCGGGTTCTCGCTGCTGCTGCGCTCCGCCGGGGAGCGCGTCGAACGGCCGCGGCTGCTCCTGCTGCGCCGCCTGCTGACGCTGCTCGCCATCGGGCTCGTCCACATGTTCCTGCTGTGGCGCGGCGACATCCTCTCCATCTACGCCGCCGTGGGACTCGTGGTGCTGCTGCCCTCCACGTGGCTGCCCCGGTGGGCCGTGGCCGGGCTGTCCCCGGTGCTCCTGGTGGCGGCGCTCCTCGGCAACGGCGGCCCCGCGCTGGTGCCGGGCCTGTTCCTGCTGGGCTCGGCACTCGTCCGGTACGGGGTGGTGGACCGGATCGAGTCGTCGGCCAAGGGGCCCGCGGCGGTCGGCCTGGTCCTGCTCGCGGGGGCGGTCCCCGCGCTGTGGGCGCAGGAGAGCCACGGGCCCGGCCCGGTCGCCGTCTGGTTCCCCCTCGCCGGGCTGCTCCTGGCCGGGGTGTACGTGTGCGCGCTGCTGGTCCTGCTGAGGACGCCGCTCCGGCCGGCGTTGCGGGCCGTGTTCGCGCCGCTGGGCCGGATGGCGTTGACGAACTACCTCACGGCCACGCTCCTCGTCCTCGCGGCGAGCCGGCTGCTGCACGTGGAGTACGCCTCGTCGTGGACCGCGGTGTACGTCACCGCCGGCGTCGTCCTGCCGGCCCAGTGGCTGGCGTCCACCCTGTGGCTGCGCGGCTACCGGCAGGGGCCGATGGAGTGGCTCTGGCGCTGGGCGACCTGGGGCAGCCGCCCGCCCTTCCGCCGCCACGGCGGCTGAGCCGGCTCCGGGAGTCAGCTCGCCCGCGGGCGGGCGCGGACGTGCAGGCGCTCGCCCTGCGGGCCGAACAGGCTGAGGGCCTCCGCCGGCTCCGGGCCGGGGTTGGAGATGCGGTGCGGGAGGTGGGTGTCGAACTCGGCCGCCTCGCCCGCCGTGAGGACGAGGTCGTGCTCGGCCAGTCGCAGCCGCAGCCGGCCGGACAGCACGTACAGCCACTCGTAGCCCTCGTGCGTCTTCGGCGTGGTGTCGCCGGTGGGCGTGCCCGGCGGGAAGATCTGCTTGAACGCCTGGAGGCCGCCCGAGCGGCGGGTCAGCGGCAGGAACGTCACGCCGTGGCGGACGATCGGCTGCGGGCGCACGCGGGGGTCCCCCGTGGCCGGCGCTCCAACCAGGTCGTCCAGCGACACCTGGTGGGCCTTGGCGAGCGGCAGCAGCAGCTCCAGCGTGGGCCTGCGCCCGCCCGACTCCAGGCGCGACAGCGTGCTCACCGAGATGCCGGTCGCCTCGGCGAGCTGGTGCAGCGTCGTTCCCCGCTGCGTGCGCAGCGCGCGCAGGCGGGAGCCCACGGCCGCCAGGACCGCATCCTCGTCGTTTGCCATAACGGCAACAATACTTGTCGAACTCGCCACCCGCACGGCACCTTTGCCGCAACGGACCAACGGCAAGGAGAGCCGCATGACGGACGAGATGTACGACGTGGTGGTGGTGGGCGGCGGCCCGGCCGGGCTGAACGGGGCGCTGGCGCTGGCGCGGGCGCGCAGATCCGTGCTGGTGGTGGACTCCGGCGAGCCCCGCAACGCCCCGGCCGCCCACATGCACAACTACCTGGGCCGGGACGGCACCCCGCCCGCCGACCTGCTGGCCGACGGCCGCGAGGAGGTGGCCCACTACGGCGGCGAGGTCGTCACCGGCCGAGCCGTCACCGCGGCGCGCCAGGACGGCGGTTTCCTCGTGACGCTCGACGACGGCCGGGCGGTGCGGGCACGGCGGCTGCTGGTGACCACCGGGCTCACCGACGAGCTGCCCGACGTGCCCGGACTGGCCGGGCGGTGGGGCCGCGAGGTGCTGACCTGCCCGTACTGCCATGGCTGGGAGGTACGCGACCAGCGGATCGGGATCCTGGCCGCCGGGCCGATCTCGACCCACCAGGCGCATCTGTGGCGGCAGTGGAGCCCGCACGTGCTGCTGCTGCTGCACCAGGCGCCGGCTCCCGGCGCGGAGGAGGCCGAGCGGCTCGCGGCGCGCGGCATCACCGTCGTGGAGGGCCCGGTCGCGGCCGTGGAGGTGTCGGGCGACCGGCTCACCGGCGTGCGGCTGGCCTCGGGCGAGGTCGTCGGGATCGACGCTCTCATCGTCTCGCCGCGGCTCACCGCCCGCGCGGGGGTGCTGGAGTCGCTCGAGCTGAAGCCCGTGGAGGTCGAGATGGGCGGGCAGACCATCGGCGACCGCATCCCCGCGGACCCCACCGGGGCCACGGCCGAGCCCGGGGTCTGGGTGGCGGGCAACGTGGCCGACCCGCGCGCCCAGGTCATCACCTCCGCCGCGGCGGGGCTCAGCGCGGGGGCGGCGATCAACGCCGACCTCGTCGCCGAGGACGGCCGCGTCGCCGTCGAGGCGTACCGGCAGCAGATCGGCACGCTGTTCGAGGAGGCCGCCTGGGAGGAGCGCTACCGCTCCCGGCCCGCCGTGTGGAGCGGCCGGCCGAATCCGCAGCTCGTGACCGAGGCCACCGGGCTGGCCCCGGGACGGGCGCTGGACGTGGGCAGCGGCGAGGGCGCGGACGCGGTGTGGCTGGCCGAGCGCGGCTGGCGGGTGACGGCGGCCGACATCTCGGTCACGGCCCTGGAGCGGGGCGCCGCCCACGCCGCCGCCGCGGGCGTCGCCGACCGCGTCGAATGGGTCCAGGCGGACCTGCGCGAGCACGAGCCCGCGGAGGGGGCGTACGACCTGGTGTCGTCGCAGTTCATGCATCTGCCGGGCGAGATGCGGCGGCGGCTGTTCGCCCGGCTGGCCGCCGCGGTCGCGCCGGGCGGGACGCTGCTGATCGTCGGGCACCACCCGAGAGACCTGCGGACCACGGCGAACCGCATGCACTTCCCGGACATGATGTTCACGGCCGAGGAGGTGGCGTCGTCGCTGGACCCGGCCGCGTGGGAGGTGCTGGCCGCCGAGGCCCGCCCGCGCCCCGCGGTGGACCCGGAGGGGCGTGACATCACCCTCCACGACGCCGTCCTCGTGGCCCGCCGCCGCCCCTGAGCGCCGCCCCGGGGTCAGGGGGCCCGCAGGCCGCGGATCACCAGGTCGACCAGGGCCGTGAACTCGGCGTCGATGCCGGGCCGGTCCCACTCGCGGGCGTAGGCCGGGTCGTGGAAGCGGCCCGAGGCGTCGAAGACCGCGCGTGCCAGCACCTCCGGCGTCGCGCCCGCCGCCGCGAAGTCCCCCCGGTCGAGCCCCTCGCGAATGATCTCCGCGAGCTGTCCCGTGAGGTCGGCGCAGTGGCGGTCCACCACCGCGCTGCTCTCCCCCACCAGCACCATGTACGTCGCGAACAGCTCGGGATCGTCGCCGACCTTGCGGCGCTTGGCCGAGAACAGCTCGGCCAGCCAGCGCCGCAGCCGCTCCTCCGGGGCCCCGGAGCCGGCCGCGACGCCCGACAGCGACGCGGACGTCCGGTCGAGCCAGCGCTGGGTGACGGCCTCGCGCAGCGCCGTCTTGGTGCGGAAATGGCGGTAGACGCTGCCGTGGCTGACCCCGAGCGCGCGGGCCACGTCGACCACGGTCGCCTTGGCGGGGCCGTGGCGGCGCAGCACCTCCTCGGTGGCTTCGAGGATGCGCTCGGCGGTGAGGACGTCGATCGTGGCCATGGTGACGACCGTACCTGGTGCGGGCGTCAGCGCTCGCTGTCGAGGAAGGCCATCTGCGTCTCCGGGTAGCGCTCGCCGGCGGCGGCGTCGGCGGGCACGGCCCGCTCGACGGCGGCGAGGTCGGCCTCCTCCAGCGTGATGTCCAGCGCGCCGAGCGCCTCGGCCAGCCGCTCGCGGGTGCGGGAGCCGACGAGCGGCACGATGTCCTCGCCGCGCGAGAGCACCCAGGCGATGGCGATCTGCGCGACCGTGACGCCCTTGCGCTCGGCGATCTCGCGCAGGGCCTCGACCAGGCCGAGGTTGTGGCGCAGGTTCTCGCCCTGGAAGCGGGGCGAGTGCGCCCGGAAGTCCCCGGCGGACAGCGTCCGGTCCGGCGTGAAGTGGCCGGAGATCAGCCCCCGCGACAGCACGCCGTACGCGGTGACGCCGATGCCCAGCTCGCGCGTGGTGGGCAGGATCCGCTCCTCGATGCCGCGGGAGATGAGCGAGTACTCGATCTGCAGGTCGGCGATGGGCGCGGTGGCGGCGGCCCGGCGGACGGTGTCGGCGCCGGCCTCGGACAGCCCGATGTGGCGGACGTACCCGGCCTGGACGAGCTCGGCGATGGCGCCGACGGTCTCCTCGATGGGGACGTCCGGGTCGACGCGCGCGATCCGGTAGACGTCGATGTGGTCCACGCCGAGCCGCTGGAGCGAGTACGCGGCGAAGTTCCGCACCGCGGCGGGGCGGCCGTCGTAGCCGAGCCACGCGCCGTCCGGGGCGCGCAGCGCGCCGAACTTGACGCTGATCAGGGCCTGATCACGCAGCCCGGCCGGAGCCGTGCGCAGCGCCTCGCCGATCAGCATCTCGTTGTGGCCCATGCCGTAGAAGTCGCCGGTGTCGAGCAGGGTGACTCCGGCGTCGAGGGCGGCGTGGATCGTGGCGATGGACTCGCCGCGGTCGGCCTCGCCGTACAGGGCGGACATGCCCATGCAGCCGAGCCCGAGGGCGGAGACACGTGGTCCGGTCGATCCGAGTGTACGAGTGAGCATGAGGACTCCTTGCGGATGTGCTGCCGTCGTCAGTCCCTACCCACTATGGCATTACAGATGACAGATTTCAATTTTTGTCAGTTGGTGGTGGAGCGGGCCGGCGATGCAGCAGCCCGAACCTCGACCACATGGCCTCGGCCGCCTCGATGGAGGCGCCCGTGTGCGCCGGGTCCACGGCGGCGAGCTGCGTGACCAGCGCCTGCGCCACCGCGATGCCCGCGGTCAGCGACGGGAAGAACGCCTCGCCCTCCGCCGGCACCATCACCACCTCCTCGGCCGCCGCCGCCAGGGCCGGGCTCGCCGCGTCGGTCAGCGCGAAGACCCGCGTCCCGCGCGAGCGGGCCTCGTGGGCGGCCAGCACGGTGCTCTCGTACAGCCGCCAGAAGCTGATCGCGATCAGCACGTCCTCCGGGCCGAGGGCCGCCACGGCGTTGGCCGGCCCGGCGTCTCCCGCCGTGACGGCCGCGACCGGGTAGCCGGCCAGCCGGGCGTTGTGCGCGAGCGCCAGGCCCACGGCCGCATAGCTGCCGTCGGCCACCACGACGGTGCGGCGGGCGGCGGCGACGGCCTCGGCGATCGTCAGCAGCACCCTCTCGTCCAGCCGCCGGGCGAGCAGGGCCAGCCCGTCGAGGTCGCGGCGCAGCGAGCGGGAGCTGGGCGAGCCGGCGCCGGCGTGCTCGGCGGCGACCTGGCCGGCGCTCAGCGACGACAGGTAGCGGGCGCGCAGCTCCTGCTGGAGCGCGGGCCAGCCGGCGAACCCGAGCGCCTGCGCCGTGCGGGTCACGGTCGCCACGTTGACCCCGGCGAGCTGGGCCAGCTCGGCCGCCGAGCCGTAGGAGGCGCGGCGCGGCTGCGACACCAGCACGTCGAGCACCGCCGCCGCCTTGGGCCGCAGGCCGCGCCCCGGCACCCGGGCGCGCAGCCACTCGTCGTAGGTGTCGGTGCTGGGGTCCGTCACATGATCCTCCCTCGGCAGGGAGTCATGGTACGCGTTCGTAACAGCGAAAAAATGCAACAGACATTGCATACATGGAGATTTGCACTATACGTTGCCATAAATCACCGACCAGGGAAGGTGCCATGACCCTGCTCACCCGGCTGGACCGGCTCCCGCTGAGCCGTCCCCACTATCTCCTGCTGCTGATAGGCGGCCTCGGCTACACCTTCGACGGCATGGACTCCGCGGTGGTGGCGTTCCTGCTGCCCAGCGCGCAGCAGGAGTGGGGCCTCGACAACGGCCACCTCGGCCTCATCGGATCGGCCACGCCGTTCGGGTTCCTGTTCGGCGCGACCGTGGCGGGGCTGCTCGGCGACCGCATAGGCCGCAAGAAGGTCATGATGTACGCGTTGGCGTTCTACGCGGTCTTCTCCGTGATCGCCGCCGCCTCGCCCAGCTACGAGGTGTTCCTGGGGGCCAGGGTGCTGGCCGGCGCGGGGGCGGGGGCCGAGAGCGCGATCATCGCGCCGTTCCTGTCCGAGTTCGTGCCCGCCAAGCGGCGCGGCTGGTTCATCGGGGCCCTGGCCGGCTTCTTCTCGTTCGGGTTCGTGATGGCGGCGCTGATCGGCCGGTTCGTGGTGCCCACGATGGACAGCGGCTGGCGGATCGCCCAGGTGCTCACCGCGGTGCCGATCCTGATGCTGCTGTGGTGGCGGCGCTCGCTGCCCGAGTCACCGCGCTTCCTCCTCCAGCAGGGCCGCCACGACGAGGCCGAGACGGTGGTCGCCGACCTCGAACGGCGCGTCGAGCGGGCCACCGGCCGGCCGCTCCCGCCGGTGCCCGAGGACGACGGCACGCCTCCGGCGTCCGAGACGCCGAAGGTCAACCTGATCAGCGCCCTGCGCTTCCTGTGGAGCCCGGCCATGGCCCGGCGGACCGCCGTGATCTGGCTGATCTGGTTCGTGATCACGTTCTCGTACTACGGGTTCTTCTCCTGGATCCCGACGCTGCTCGTCCAGCGCGGCATCACCGTCACCAAGAGCTTCGAATTCTCGATCATCATCTACCTGGCGCAGATCCCCGGCTACTTCTCCGCCGCCTGGCTGTCGGAGCGGCTCGACCGCAAGAACACCATCGCGATCTACCTGGCCGGCTCCGCGGTCAGCGCGTTCTGGCTGTCGCAGATGGACAGCCCGGCCGCCATCACGCTGGCGGGCGCGGTCCTGTCGTTCTTCCTGAACGGGACGTACGCGGGCGTCTACTCCTACACCCCCGAGGTCTTCCCCACCTGGATCCGCGCCACCGGCACCGGCCTGTCCAGCGCGTTCGGCCGCGTGGGCAGCATCCTCGCCCCCACGATCATCGGCCTGTCGGCGGCGAGCCTCGGCTTCGCGGGCGTGTTCGGACTCACCACCGCCGTCCTGGTGGTCGGGGTCGTCTGCGTGGTCGTCTTCGGCCTGGCCACCGCCGGCCGTTCCCTCGAAGACTTGACCGAGCGGGGCGAACCCGCCGAAACCGCCAAGGAGGTGCGGTCATGACGGACCTGCGGGACGTGGAGGACCGGGTGCGGGAGGAGGTGGGCGTGCGGCTGTTCACCGTGCTGGCCTGGATCCCCGAGCGAAGCGCGCTGCGCCGCGTCCACAGCAGCCACCCGGAGGAGTATCCGGTGGGCGGCGAGAAGACCGTCGAGGTCGCGCGGGGCTGGCTGGCCCGGTGCGTCGAGGCGCGGCTGCCCTACCTCGGCCCGGACCGGGCCGCGGTGCGGGAGATCTTCGCCGACCACGAGCTGATCGAGAGCCTCGGCTGCGGCTCCGTCATCAACGTGCCCGTCGTGGACGGGGGAAGGGTTCTGGGTGTGCTGAACATCCTCGACGCCGAGGGCAGCTACGACGAGGAGTCGGTCGCGGCGGCCGAGTCGCTCGCGCCGCTGGCCGTGCCCGCCCTGCGCGCCGTCGCCGGAGCCGGCGGGCCCGCCGGAGGTGCCGCGTGAGCCTGCTGCTGCGCGACGCGCTCCTCCTCGACGTGGCCACCGGCGAGTACGCCGAAGGCGACCTGCGCTGCGAGGACGGCCGGATCGCCGAGACCGGGCGGGGCCTGCGGGTGCCCGACGGCACGCGGGTCGTCGACCTCGCCGGCGCCCCGGTCGTGCCCGGCCTCATCGACGCGCACGTCCATGTCACCGCCTCCACCGCCGACCTCGGGGCGCTGCCGTCCATGGCCCCGTCGTACGTGGCCGCGCACAGCGCCCGCATCATGGGCGGGATGCTCGACCGCGGCTTCACCACGGTCCGCGACGCCTCCGGCGCCGACTACGGCCTGGCCGACGCGCAGGCCGAGGGGCTGATCCGGGGGCCGCGGCTGCTGTTCTGCGGCCGGGCGCTGAGCCAGACCGGCGGCCACGGCGACCTGCGCGGCCGCGGCCGCAACGACCGGGACGACCAGCCGTGCTGCGCGGGCGTCGGCCGGATCGCCGACGGCGTGGACGCCGTCCGCGCCGCCGCGCGCGACGAGCTGCGCAAGGGCGCCCACCACATCAAGGTCATGGCCTCCGGCGGCGTCGCCTCCCCCACCGACCGGATCGACTCCACGCAGTACTCCATGGACGAGCTGCGCGCGATCGTCGAGGAGGCCGAGGCCGCCAACCGCTACGTCGCCGCGCACGCCTACACCGCCCGCGCCGTCAACCGGGCCCTGGAGGCCGGGGTGCGCTCCGTCGAGCACGGCAACCTGATCGACGACCGCAGCGTCGAGCTGTTCCTGCGGCACGACGCCTTCCTCGTGCCGACGCTGGTCACGTACTGGGCGCTCAAGCAGGAGGGCAGGGCGTTCGGCCTGTCGGAGGGGAGCTGGCGCAAGGTGGACGAGGTGCTGGACGCCGGCCTGCGAGCTCTGGAG
Organism: Nonomuraea sp. 3-1Str; assembly: GCF_031570565.1. Lineage (NCBI taxonomy): Bacteria > Bacillati > Actinomycetota > Actinomycetes > Streptosporangiales > Streptosporangiaceae > Nonomuraea > Nonomuraea sp. 3-1Str. Next base: position 107,362 of record NZ_JALHBK010000032.1, on the reverse strand, counting down.
CGGGCCGCCCGCGGCGGGGTCCGGCTGGCGTTCGGCACGGACCTGCTGGGCGGCATGCACCGGCACCAGAGCCACGAGTTCCGGCTGCGGGGCGAGGTGCAGCGGCCCCTCGACGTGCTGCGGGCCGCCACGGCCGGGGCGGCGGAGCTGGTGGGCATGGCCGGCGAGATCGGCACCCTCTCCGTGGGCGCGCACGCGGACCTGCTGGTCCTGGACGGCGACCCGCTGCGCGAGCTGGGCGTCCTCGCCGAGCCGAAGCACCTGCGGTACGTGGTCCAGGGCGGCGAGGTGGTCGCCTCAGCCTGACCGCCGAAGGCGAGGGCGTCCCCGTTGTCGCGGCTTGTCTCAGCGGCCGGTGAGGAGGTCGGCGATCGCGGCGACGCCCCGCCCGATGGCGTCCTCGCGGACGTTGCCGAAGCCGATGACCAGCTCGGGAGGCCCGGCCCGCGGCGAAGGCGCCGGAGCCGCCCGGTAGCCGCTCATCCCGTACAGGCCGACCGAGCGCTCCCGCGCCGCGCAGACGACCGCCTCCTCCGTCACCGTCTCCGGCAGCCGCGCCACCGCGTGGAACCCGGCCGCCAGCCCGCGCAGCTCGACGCCCGGGGCGTGGCGGGCGAGCGCCGCCACCAGCGCGTCACGGCGGCGGGCGTAGACCGCGCGCACGCGGCGCAGGTGCCGGTCGTAGCGGCCCGAGCGCATGAGGAGGGCGAGGGCGAGCTGGTCGAGGCCGGGAGAGCCGCGGTCGGCGAGGTGCTTCTCGGCGGCGACCGCGGGAGCCAGGTGCGGCGGGCACAGGATCCAGCCGAGCCGCAGCACGGGCACCAGCGCCTTGCTGACCGAGCCGAGCGCGACCACGTGGCCGGGGGCCAGCCCCTGCAGGGACCCCACGGGATCCCGGTCGTAGCGGAACTCGGCGTCGTAGTCGTCCTCGATGATCGTCGCCTCGCACTCCCTGGCCCACGCGACCAGCTCCAGGCGCCGGGCCGGGGCCAGGGCGACGCCGGTGGGGCACTGGTGCGCGGGGGTGAGCACCACCGCGCGGGCGCCCGTCGCGGCCAGGGCCCGGACGTCCACGCCGTCCTCGTCGACCGGCACGGCCACGGTCTCCAGGCCCGCCCGCGCGGCGAGGAGCCGCTGGTCGGGGTCGCCCGGGTCCTCGACGGCGACGAGCCGCACCCCCCGGTCCGCCAGCACGCGCAGCACGAGGCCGTAGCCCTGCGCGAACCCGGAGCAGATCACCAGCCGCTCCGGCGCGGCGACCGCGCCGCGCACCCGGCCCAAGTACGCCGCCAGCACAGCCCGCAGGTCCGCGTCGCCGTAGGAGGCCACGGGCGTCTCCCCGGACGCCTCCGCAGATGTCGCTCCGTAGGGCGCGCCGTAGCCGAGCCCGGAGTCCGGCATGATCCGGGTGGCCTCGCGCAGCGCCCACAGCCAGTCCTGCCGGGGGAAGCTCGCCAGGTCCGGCACGCCGGGACGGAAGTCGACGGCCGGCCGCGGCGGTGGTCCCGGAGCGGACGCCGGTCCCTTCGCCGCCGGGGGCGGGATCGGGGCGCACGCGGCCACCCGCGTGGCTGAGCCGGCCCGCGTGACCAGGTACCCCTCGGCCTGGAGCTGGGCGAAGCAGTCCACGACGAGCCCGCGCGAGACGCCGAGCCCACGGGCCAGGACGCGGGAGGAGGGCAGCCGCTCCCCCGCCGCCAGCCGGCCCGCCCGGATCGCCTCGCGCAGCTCGCGTTCGAGCTGGGCGCGCAGCGGCTCGGCGCTGTCACGGTCGAGGCGCAGGAGTAGTTCGGGTCCCGAACCGGTCCACTCCACAGACATGGAACTGGAGCTTATCCGCGTACCGGTTGCCCGCCTAGCGTTCGGCTGGAGGCCGGGGTCAGAAGGCCCTCCGCTGACTGACGTGAGGTGGTGTCGCGTGAACGCACGTGCGTGGGTGGCCTTCGCGGCCGTGTCGCTCCTGTGGGGCATGCCGTACCTGCTGCTGAAGGTGGGGATGGACGGCGGGATGCCGCCGGGGTTCCTCGCGTGGGCGCGGGTGGTGCTGGGCGCGGTGACGCTGCTGGTGCTGGTGCCGGTGAAGGAGGTGCGGGCGGCGTTCCGCGGGCGGCTGCGATGGCTGGCCGCGTTCGCCCTGGCGGAGGTCGTGGTGCCGTACCCGCTGATCGCGGTGGGCGAGCGGCACGTCTCCTCCTCGCTCGCCGCGACGCTGATCGCGGCGGCGCCGCTGTTCGTGGCGCTGCTCGCCCTGCGCTTCGACGCGGCCGAGCGGGTGGGCGGGCGGCGGCTGGCCGGGCTGCTCGCGGGCCTGGGCGGGGTCGCGGCCCTGGTGGGGGTGGATGTCACGGGACGTCCGGACGAGTTGCTCGGCGCCGCGGCACTCCTGGGCGCGGCGTTCAGCTACGCCGCCGGACCGATGATCTTCAAGCGCCGGCTGTCCGACCTGGACCCGCGCGCGTCGATGGCCGCGGTGCTGGTGCTGTCGTCGGTGCTCCTCGCCCCGGTGGCGGTCCTGGACCCGCCGCGGGCGATGCCGTCCGGGCCGGTGGTCGTCGCCGTGGTGGTCCTCGGCGTGCTGTGCACGGCGGTGGGCATGGTCTGGTACGGCGTCCTGGTCGCCGAGGCGGGCCCGGCGCGGGCCCTGGTCATCACGTACGTGAACCCGGTCGTGGCGGTGGTGCTCGGCGTGGTCGTCCTCGGCGAGCAGCCGGGCGCCGGGATGGCGATGGGCCTGCCGCTCATCCTGCTGGGCTCGTGGCTGTCGACGTCCGGGCCGCGGCGGGTCCCCGTGACGGCCGCCCGGACGTGACGGCCACCCGGACGTGACGGCCACCCGGACGTGACGGCCACCCGGACGTGACGGCCTCCTCCACGCCGGCCACGCGACCCGGCGCCGCACCGTCAGGAGCGGCGGCCATCGGTACGCCGCCCCCATCCGCGACCACCGCCGCAGGACCCACCTGCCGGCCGGGTCATGATCTTCCGACGTCCCCCGTCTGTCACACTTTGATCATGTTCGTTGTCACAGTGACCTACACCGCGCCCCTGGCTGAAGTGGACCAGTGGCGGCCGGCCCACGGCGACTGGCTGAAGGACCTCATCGCCCGACGGCTGCTTCTCGTGGCCGGGCGCCGGGTTCCGCTGACGGGCGGCGTCTATCTCGTCCCCGACATGACCGCCGAAGAACTCGACCGCATCCTCGCCACCGATCCCTATGTCGTCAACGACGTCGCGACCCACGGTGTCGTGGAGTTCACGCCCCTGCTGGCCGCGGCCGGCCTGGAGAGCCTGAAGGTCTGAGGACCCGGCCGGGAATTGTCGGTGGCGTCCGGCATCATGGCTTCCGGACCGAGATGTTCCTCAGTACTGTCCGGCCAGGCGCATGAGGACCGTCTTCCCGGGTAGGTCATCCCGGCTCACAGCGCGTGCATCACCGCTCGCGCCAAGATCTTGAAAGGGCTCCCATGACAGCCGACCAGTCGCTCATCTGCCCTAGCTGCCAGGGCGTGGTCGTCGCCGCGCAATCCGCCTCCTACACGCCCGCTCGCGGACGGCTGATCGTCACCAATGGTTACTGCCGAGGCGACTGCTCCGACGCCACGCAGGCCCCCGAGCACGACAAGCCCGCCCAGCCCACGGCAGGCTCCCACCGGTCGACGCCCGCCGAAACGGTTTCAGCGCCGCTGTAGCCCGGCGACCGGCCCGCGCTTCGAGCGCGCCAAGAGACCACCAGAAGACCTCGGCCGCCGGTGCGGCCGAGGTCTTCACGTATGCCCTGAAACGAATATCTGCTGCGCCGCTAAAGGATCCGCCTTGGCTGCGGCCTCACGCCGATGCCCATCTCCCTGGCCTGCTCCCCCGGGTCGCTTGTCGCCCTCGAACGAAGGCTGTGACAGGCTGCCGCGACCTTCTTTCCTGGCCGCTGACGAAACCGTCGACGTAGGCGCACCTGCCACGTCGAGGACTCGTGTGATCATTGATGCAGGGACCGCAGCCAAGACGAATACCAATCGCAGAAGCCCGGTCCCGGGACAAGTGTGTCGTCGACCATGAGATGGTCGAACCACACCTGGCCGGGCCTCGCGCCGGTGACGACGAGACGGGCGAACGAACCGCAGCCCATATCAGAGAGGATCATAGAGCCGGTTACGACGCGATCCTCGTCGTAGTCCTCGCCGAGCTCGTCCCGGCCGACGGCTGTCGTGTGGGGGAACGGGGTGGCCAGGAAGCCGGGCCTCCAGGCCTCGTCTTTCGGCCCGTACGAGCGCTCCAGCTCCCACAAGCCATGGAATGGCCCCGCTCCTCCGTTCCCGACCTCGGTGACGAACGTTCGATAGGACTCCGGCAACGTGACGGCGAACTCACGCTCGAAAGCGACGACCCGTTCCAGGGGAAGCGCCGGACGGATCTCATGTCCCAGGGCCGTGAGTCGGGCGCGGATCTGTTCGCCGTCCCAGCGTGAACTGGCCATGTCTTCCCTTCCCGGGCATTTCTCTCGGCTAACGGAAGAAGGTGATTCTGAGTTTATTGGCGATCACCTCGCAACTGTTGCACGGCCCGATGGGCTCCCCGTGCTTGGGATGGTCCGCGGCCGACCTCACGACCACCGCGGCGGCGTCCGCTCCTGTGGGATCCTCTCCGTCCTCGATGGCCTTGGAGACGCAGATGGCGAACCCGCAGCTCCCATGTCCTCTTCCCCGCGCCCCTGGAGGCACCGAGTCCAGTATCCGCTTCACCGCGCCGTTCAGCGTAGGCGACTCACCACGGGCGCTGAGGGCCGAATAGACCTTTCCGTTACGGAGCACGATCGCCTCCGCGACGGCTCCCCGTTGACTGTTGGAGAGCACCGTCGCCCCATCGGCGCTGGCGCGGGCCGCAGCCCTGACCCTCGCCGCCCTGCCTGTCGTGGTGAGGCCGTTGCCACCGGTGGCCGCGCCGCCGCCGCGTCCCAGGGCGCTCCTGGCTCTGCTGGCTGCCTTGCTCGCCGCTCCGGCGACTACTCTGCCGGTCGCGGTGGTGGCGAGTTTGCCTAGTGCAGCGCCCACTCCCTTGCCGACGACGCCGCCTGCCGCGCCCGAGATGGCGCCGACCGCTGCCGACTTGAACGCTCCTCCGGCGGTCCATTCGTCGCGCGGTGTCGAGACCAGGTAGCCCGCCAGGTTGCCTGCCGCTCCGCCCGCGGCGGCGCAGCCGATGCTGCCGGCACCGAACGTGGCCGCTTCGCAGCCGGCGGTGACGACGATGGCGACGGTGACGTTGACGATGGTGGCCTTGTGCTCGTGCCAGATCTTCTTGGCCTTGCAGCCGAAGCTCCACCGGCCGCAGTGGGGCGGGTTGCTCGGCGGGGGAGGTGGCGAGTAGGACCCCCCGCCGCCGCCACCGCCACCACCGCCGCCACCGCCACCGCCACCGCCGGAGGGCCGGTTGCACGGGTTGGAGGCGATGATCCCGCACTGGGTGCCGCCGTCGTACATCAGGCCGGTGGGGTCGGAGCCAGTCACCGGGTTGTTGTCGGCGTAGGCGTAGCCGTTCCAGCTCTGCGGGTCCGAGGCGTCGAAGACGGGGTCGACGGAGATGAAGCGGCCCGTCTCGGCGTCGTACTCGCGGGCGCCGAGGTGGGTCAGGGCGGTGGCCTCGTCGATGACGCCGCCCACGAAGCCCTTCTGACCGGGCCAGGACGCCGGTGCGACGCCGCGTTGCTGCCCGAACGGGGTGAAGCGGCGGCGGGTCGTCGCCTGCGTGGCGGTGTCGTCGACGGAGGAGTCGGCGGTGCCGTGGTGGTCGGCGCCGAGCCAGGTGACGCCCTTGCCGGTACGGGCGGCGATGGCCTGCCCGGCGAAGTCGTAGTAGCGGGTCGCGCTCTTGGCACCGGTCTTGGTGTCGAGCCGGATCTCCATGCCGGCGACGTACAGGGTGGTGGAGGTGGGGTCGCGGCGGATGAGCCGTTCACCGCCGGCGTCGTAGACGAAGGTGCTGACGCCGGAGGGATCGGTCGACTTCGCGAGGTGGCCTTCGACGTCCCATTCCAGCAGGCGGCCCGAGCCGCGTTCGGTGGTGTTGCCGGACTTGTCGTAGGTGTAGGTGTCGATCTGGCCGTCGCGCGGACCGCCGTCGTACGCGACGGAGCTCAGCGTGTGCGGTTGCGGTTTGCCGGGTCCGGCATAGGTGTAGGTCTTGGTGATGTCCCCGGTCGCCTGGTGGTCGATCTCCTTGGTGCGGTTGCCGACGCTGTCGTAGGCGAAGGACTGCCAGTAGGGCGCGGGTCCCCCGACGATGCTCTGCGAGGGTGCGGTGGCGCAGTCGTCGGTGGAGGTCCAGGCGTCGGTGAGGCGTTGCAGCCAGTCCTGACGGAAGCACTGCACGTCTGGTGTCTGGCCGGAGGGCGTGTCGGCGATCTTGGTGATGTTGCCGGACGGGTCGTAGGTGTAGTGGGTGTCGGCCACCGAGATCGGAGCGGTCTCCCGCTCGAACACCGAACGCGCGAGCCGGTTGGTGCCCTCCTCGTAGAAGTTGGTCTGCTTGACGCGCTTCAGGCCGGTGCTCATCGTCATGTCGAGGACCTGGCCGAGCTTGCCGTAGGTCGTCGAGGTGACGTAGTTGGTCAGGCCCCGCATCGTGGTCGGGTTGCCGAGCTGGTCGTAGTCGTACAGGATCGTCTCGCCGAGCAGGCCACCCGCGGCCGGCAGCACGGTGCGGTGGACGGTGCCGTCGGGGTTGTAGTCGGTCGTGGTCTTGTACGTGTCGGCCAACCCGCCTTCGGCGGCGGGTATGACGGTCTGGGTTCCGGTGGGCCGGTAGGCGTTGTCGTAGCCGGTGACCGAGCTGGTGTAAGCGTCCATGGCGCCGGTGGCCGCGTTCTTGACGTAGCGGGTGGAGCCGGTGGGCTGGCCCTTGACCACGGTGCCGTCGGGCAGCTTGTCGAACGTCCACTCGGCGAGCTTGGTGCCCGCGGCGGAGGTGCCGGCGTATTCGGCGGTCTTGCGGCCGAGTGCGTCGTAGGTGAGGAACAGACTGGAGCCGCGGGCGTCGGTGACCGTCGTGAGCAGGTCGTTCTTGTCGTCGTAGGTGAGCTTGGCGGTGCCCTTGTCGGGGTCGTCGACCTGGACCATCCGGCCGCGCAGGTCGTAGTGGTAGGTCCAGACGTTGCCCGCGGTGTCGGTGACGGTGGCGGGCTGTCCGGCGCGGGTGTAGGTGTACTTGGCGGCGTCGTAGTCGCCGGTCGGGGCGTCGCCCTTGTACTGGCGGACCTCGGTCGTCTCGCCCTGCCCATTCATGATCTTCGTGATGGGGGTGGAGCCGGCGGGCGGGTCGACGCTGATGCGGTCGCCGCCGTACGTGGTGGTGGTGCGCCACTGCTCGGTGCCGCGCTTGCGGAAGATCTGCGCGGTCGGCCACTCCATGCCGTTGAAGACCGTGACGTTCTGTCCGGGGACGTCGTCGTCACTGGCCGGAGTCCAGAGCGTGCTGCCCGGGTCGCCTTCGGTGTAGTAGTCGGCGTTGGTCTTGTAGACCAGGCCACGGGTGTCGTAGAGGGTGTCGTTGATCAGCCGGCCGCCGCCCGGCGCGGGCTCCTGCTTCTGCCTGGGGCGCAGGAGTCCGTCGTAAAGGGCGTATCCGGTGGTGTAGGTGGCGCCGTCGGCGCGCAGCGTCGAGGTGGAGACGGTGGTCGGACCGTCGGCTCGGATCTGGTAGCCGAACTTCATGTTCGGGGTCGAGGCGTAGCCGGTCCTGGCGTGGCCGGGCAGCCAGACGCCGGTCAGCCGGCCGAGCGGGTCGTAGGCCAGGTCGGCGCGCTTGCCGTTGGCGTCGGTGGTCGCGGTGGCCAGGCCCCAGGCGGGCTCGATCTCGGTGGTGGTGACGTGACCGAGGGCGTTGGTCTCCTGCTTGGCGGTGACCAGGCCGGTGGCCGGGGTGTAGGAGGTCTTCGTGGTGGTGCCGTTGGGGTCGGTGACCACCAGCGGGCGGCCGTAGACGTCGAAGGTGGTCGAGCCGGCGGTGACGTACTGCGGTCCGCCGTTCCAGGAGCCGAGCTTCTCGGTCCTCGTGACATCGCCCTTGGACGGTGCCGCGCCGAAGGTACCGCCGTCGTAGTACTTGCGGACGTCGGAGGTCACGTCGGCCGGCCGGTCGGGAGTGACGGTGCACGCCTTCGTGACGGTCTCGACGCGGACGGCGTAGGAGATCATCCAGCGGGCGGCGTCGCGGGCGTAGGTGGTGCGGACGCAGCTGTCGTCGTCGGCGGTGGCCTGGTCGCCGAGGTCGTCGACCTGGGTGGGCAGGCCGTCGCCGTTGTAGTCGGTGTCGGTCGTGTTGTACCGCCAGCCACCCGACGCCAGCGCGGTGCGGGTGCGCTCCTTGTCCTCGCGCACCATGCTCGCCGTGGTGGTCCCCCACGAACGCACCCGCTTGGCGGTCTGCTTCGTCCAGTAGCCGGTGATCGTCCCCGTCATGGCTGGCCCGGTGGGGCCGTCGTAGCGGATCTCCTCGCGGACGCGGCCCTGCAGCGGCTCGGCGTCGTCGACGGCTGTCCCCGTGGAGTCGGTGACCTTGACGTCGCGGGTGCCGCCGCCGGACTGCTCGTCGCCGTCCATGCCGCGGAAGTAGGTGAACTCGGCCTTGGAGCGCTGCTCCCCGGGGGCGCCGCGCAGCACCCGCACCTTGCCGTAGCCGCGCCACTGCGACCAGGTCTTGTACTTCTCCTTGGTCAGTCCGTCGTCGTCGTCGTGGTGCCAGGCGCCGCCGCCCAGGTACTCGTACGTCTCCAGCGTGTCGGGGGCGCCGCCGGTGCGGTCGATCTGCTGGACCTGGGTGACGACGTACTTGTGGAACCAGTCGAGCTTGGGCGAGGTGGCGCCCTCGGGCGACCAGTACTGCGGGTAGCAGCGGCGGGTGTTGGAGTCCGGGTCGGGGGTGTTGCCGGCGGTGCAGTCCTCGTCGGAGTAGGTGACGGACAGGGCGCCGCCGGTCTCGTTGTCGATCGCCGAGATCCGCCACTTGGTCAGCGGCGGGCGTCCTTCGAGCGCGTCGACCCGGTTGGGTCGCTGGACGCCGGCGAACTTCACCGGCGGCAGGGACGCGGTCCCGCCGACCTTGCCGGTGTGCTGGATCCCGGCCAGCCACAGCGCCGGCGCCGTGCCGTCGCCGGGCGCGCGCATCTGCTGGTCGAGGGTCCAGGTGTCGACGTCCTTGTACGCGCTGCCGGACAGCACCTGCGTGGTGACGGCGGCCAGCCGCTTGCGGGTCCAGAACGTGGGCGAGTACCGGTCGAGGCACTTGTCGCCGGAGTCGCAGTTCTGGTCGTAGGGGACGTCGGGCCAGTACTTGGCGTTGTCCTTGGTGAACTTGCTCTCCGCGCAGTCGAAGCTCGACGTCGCGATGCACCGCTCCTTGGCGTCGAAGACCACCCTGGCCGGGGCCGAGGAGGAGAAGATCGCGTCCGAGCGCTGCCCGTAGTCGATGCGCTTGAGGTAGCCGCTCCGGTCGTAGGCGGTGGGGGTGCCGTTCGGGACGCCGTCGGTCAGGGTGGTGACGTCGCGGCGGTAGTAGTTGGTCTCGCGGCCGTACCAGAAGGTGCTCACCGTGCCGTGCGGGTCGACGACGTAGTCGAGGTTCCACCGCCACGCCTGCTGACACCAGGAGTCGGAGAAGGAGTCCTGGTGGCAGGGCTCGCCGGAGTCGTCGCCGAACACCGGGACGGTCCACGTGGACTGTGTCTCGGCGCCGCCCTTGGTCCAGCCCGGCAGGTGGTTGCGGCCGAAGTAGTACTGGGTGCCGTCGGGGGTGGTGACGCGCCAGTACTCGCCGTCCTTGTCGCCGTTGTCGGCGCCCGACAGCTTCTCGATCTTGGAGCCGTCGTCGTCCTTCGGCTGCCAGGTGCCGGTCGCGTCGTCCAGCACCAGCTCGGTGGCCTGGCCGTTCAGTGACAGGGTGGCGTTGTCGTTGCCCCAGCACTGGTCGTTGCGCTTGGGGGTCACGCCGTCGTCGGCGCACGCCTTGTACCGGCGCTCGACGAAACCGGGCCAGTAGTCGAAGCCCTCGCCGATCCAGGACGCCTGGTTGTTGGTGGCGACCGTACGGCCGTCGATGCTGCCCGAGGAGTAGACGAAGCCGATGTTCGGGGTCGGGCCGCCCGGTGTCGGGGGCAGGCGCAGCGGATAGGACCAGGAGAACGCGCCGCTCTGGTTGCTCACGTTCCACGTCGCCGACGGCGACAGCGACGTCGCCTCGTACGTGCCCGCGGAGCCGGACGGCGCGGCCTCCGCCGCCAGCGTGGTCGCGCCCGCCGCGAGGTCGACGTCGGCCGCCAGCCGGCCCGTCTTGACGTCGTTGCGCGTGGGCAGCGGCGTCCGGGTCTGGCACTCGGGCCGCTCCGGAGTGGTGGCCGCGCACGCGGGCAGCTCGACCAGGCGTAACCGCGAGCCCCAGTCGCCGCCGTAGGCGTACCGGAAGCCGGAGTAGTCCACCTCGACCGCCATCCGGGCCGGAGCGGACGGCCTCAGCCGGAGGCCGAGCCCGTCGATGCGGGACCTGGCCGCGGTGGGCGCGTCCAGCGTCCGTACCTCGACGGCGGGGGCGGCGCCGGCGGTGGCCGGCGCCTTGCCGTTCTTCTGGACGGCGGCCGGTCCCAGCCAGATCGGGAGCTGCCCTGCCCGCGCCTTCGCGGAGCCGCCACCGGCCGCGGTCACCGCCGTACCCGGCCGCGGCCAGGTCACCGCGGGCGCGCCCTTGAGGTCGTACGCGGCGCCCGGATCCGTCAAGAGCCCCTGTGCCTTGACGGCATGACCGGGTACGGCATGCTGCTCCTGGACCTGGTGCCATGCCGGGTCGTCGTCGCTCGCCTGGGCGGCGATCGGGCTGAGCAGCGTGGCGGGCACCACGACGGCCAGGAGTGCGGCGATCTGGGTCCAGCCTCGCCTCGAACCGAGCACGGCTTTCCTCCGGTTTGTGATCATGGGAACGTGGTCAGCCGTCGATGGGCAGGTTCATCGCGATGTTGACGACCTGCCGGTCGGTCAGGGTGCCGGTGTAGACGCGGACGTCGTCGATGTCGCCGCCGAAGTAGTCCACGGCGGCGCTGTTGTACCTGGCGCGGCCGATCTGCAGCGCGCCCGCCGCCCAGCCGCCGGTGACGGGGCGCTGGTCGTTGAGCTGACCGTTGACGTAGAGGCGGATCTGCTGGGCCTGCTCGTCGTACACGCCGGCCAGATGGGTCCAGGTGTTGAGCACCGAGCAGTCGACGGGCTCGGCCGAGCTGGCGCGCGTCAGGGTGCCGCTGGAGGCGCTGGAGCCCGTCGCGAACGACCAGCGCGGCACCGCGACGCCGTTCTCGGGGATGAGCCGGTAGCCGAGGTAGAAGGAGCTGTAGGCGGCTCCGTCCTGGGCGAGGACGGTCATCGCGCGGCTCGGCAGCGCGCAGGTGTCGTCGCCGGCCAGCCGCACCCAGGCTGTGACCGCGTAGCTGTGGTCGGTGCGCAGCGGCGCCGACGGGGTGGCGGCGTAGCCGGTGGTGCCGTTCAGGCTGAGCGCGCCGCCGCCGTCGAAGCCGTCGCCGGCCCACGTGGCGCCGCCGGCGAGGGCCGCGGGCCAGCGGCTGTCGGTCGTGTTGACCGCGGTGGTGCCGGTGGTCTCGTCGAGCTTCCACCAGCCGCGCTGGATGGGCGGCTGCTTGGCCATCGCGGCGATCTCGTTGCCGAGGGCGGGGTCGTTGACGGTGCGCGGGTCGTCGGACAGCTCCCGCTTCCAGATCTTCACCTCGTCGATGTCGCCGGCGAAGTTCTCGATGTAGGCGCCGCGCGACTTCACCCGGCCGAGTTGCAGCGGGCCGGTCGCGTCCCACGGTTTGTACGGGAAGGCGCCCGTCGTCGTCTGCGGGATGCCGTTGACGTACAGGCGCAGCTGCCGCTCCGGCGCGTCCCACACCCCGGTCAGATGCGTCCAGATCCCGGTCGTCGGCTCGGTGTCGCCGATCGCCCGCACGATGGTCTTGTCGTCGACGTCGGCGTCGAACTTGCTGAAGATCCACCGCTTGGAGCCGGAGGAGTAGTAGAGCTGGAAGCCCGTGCCGCGCACGGCGTCCTGGCTGACCACCGTGGAGTTCTTGCTCTTGTCGTTCAGCAGCACCCAGGCCGAGACGCTCATGCTCCGGTCGGTGTGCACCACCGGGCCGTCCGTGCTGCCGTAGCCGGTGCCGCCGTCCAGGTGCAGGCCTCCGGCCACCCGCCCACCGGCCCAGTTCGTGCCGCCGGCCAGCGTCGCGGGGTGTGTCGTCGCTCCGGAGTCGGCCGCCGTGGAGCCCGCGGTCTCGTCCAGCCGCCAGTGCCCCTCGGGGCCGAACCCGGCGTTGACGTAGAAGCTGTAGACGGCGGGGGTCTTGCCGACGTTGCCCGCCCGGTCGACCGGGTAGACGTACAGGGCGTTGAGCCAGTCGTGGCGGGGCGCGAGCCGCACGTTGACGCTCGTCTGCCCGGCGGGGATCGCGATCTGGGTGGCGGGGGTGGCCAGTGCCGGGTCGTCGAGCGCCCATCGGAAGGCCGTCACGTCGCTCTCACCGTCGCCGGGGGCCAGCGTGAATCCGCCCGCCCAGCCCACGCTGCCCTGCCAGGAGTCCGGGGTGTCGGCCGGGTAGTCGAGGGAGCTGACCTTGGGCAGGGTGGCCGGGTCGATCGTGTCCACGGTGAACTCGCACCACTTGCTCCACGCGCTGGAGTCCGTGCCGTCGTAGGCCCTGACCTTGTAGCCGTAGGTGTGGCCGGTGGTGAGCCCGGCCAGCTTGACCGAGTGGTCGGTGGCCGAGGTGGTGTACTTGTAGGCGGTCTTGCCGTCGCCGGGCATGGTCGAGGTGATGTCGTCCCACGCGCCGGTCGCGGTGTTGTAGTGGTGCAGGACGAACTCGGCCCGTACGCCGTCGTTGGCCTTGTCCGGGTCGTAGATCTTGGCCTTGAGCTGGAGCGGGTTGGCGGCGTCGCCGGCGTTGACCGCCGGGCGGGCGGATCCGGTGGCACAGGGGGTGGCCGGGTAGGTGCCGATGCCCGAGGGCGCGGCCGGCGGGGTGTTGTAGTCGATGACGAGCTTGGGAGAGGTGCCGAAGCCCTTCCACCCCCACACGCCGCTGCTGGTGTCGTTGGAGTCCCGCAGCCCGAACGTCGTGTTCGACCAGCCGGCCTTGGCGGCCTTGACGATCGCGCCGGTCACGTTGAACTCGATGCCCTTGTCCGGGCAGGAGGAGCTGTAACCGGCGTCGGAGGCCACGCTGTCCTGGTGGTCGATCCAGGACGGCTGATGGCTCCAGTTCGTCGAGCTGGCGATGCCGCCGGTGAGCCAGAGCTGCACGGCCTGCGGGCTGGAGGTGCAGCCCCAGGACTTGACCTGCGTGATGCGGAACGTGGCCTTGAGGATGTGCTTGCCGTTGACGTTGTCGGAGTCCATCCGGAAGAACGACCGCTTCAGGCCGCTGCCGTAGTTGCCCGCCTCCGGCATGTGGCTGGAGTTCCAGTACTCCTGGGACGGGTAGGCCTGGTCCACGTACGTCCAGGCCAGCTTCGACCCCGACCACTGCGGATCGATGTACACCGGGAAGGTGGTGTCGGGAGCGGTCAGCAGCTTCTTGTCCGGCGTGAGCGCGATACGGTCCTGCGCCACGTCGAGGCCCATGACCGCCTGCCTGCCCTCGCGACGCGGCCCCGCCACCAGCGACGACGGCGCGGCCGCCGTCCCGGAGGAGTCCCACATGCGCGGCGGCGGCGCGTGGAAGAGCTCCGATCCCGCCGGCGTCACGGCGCTCAGGCCGCCGGTCGCCGTCCTGCGCACCGTCAGCCCGTTCGCGCGCATGCCGAAGTCGAGCCTGTCCAGCGCGGGGTTGGCGGCGGCGTCCCGGTTCTTGACCACGAGCACCTCGGAGAAGCCGAGCACCGACGCGGTCACCTTCAGGTCGACGCCGGGAAGGACCTCGCCGTACGTCGCCGTGTCGCCGTCCAGCGCCGGCTTCGGCAGGCTTCCCGGCCACGTCATCGCCACCGAACGGCCGCCCTCGCCGAGGGCGGCCAGGGCGGTCGTCCCGCCACCGGAGAAGGTGAGATCCAGCGGGGTCGCCGTGGTGTGGACGGTTCCGTCCGCCGCGAAGACCAGTGTCGTGTCGACGTCGGCCCAGCCGCCTCCCCGCCGTACCCGCTCGGGCAGTGCCGAGGTCTGTGAGGTGAAGGAGCCGTCGGGATTGGCGAACACCTGACGGTTCTCCGTACGCAGCGACAGCACCTCCACCCGCTGCTTGCTGCTGCGTGCCTGGTCCAGGGCCTCCGCCTCGGTCCGTGGCGGCGGGTCCGCCGTCGCGGCCAGCGCGGCGGGTGCGGCGTGCAGGACGCCACCGGCGGCCAGGCTGCCGGCCCACAACGACATGACCACGGCGAGGAGCGCGCGGGGGGTGCGGCGGCGCATGAAGTCTCCTGAGGATCTGCGTCCGGTGATGATCTCGGCTCGCACCATCTAAGGAAATTTCGGATTTGAGAGCGTCAACCTGAGACATGAAGATCACTGAAACGTCCGCCGTACGGCCAGGCCGGAAAGGTCAACCGGCTGCGGTACGGCGCCCGCTCGGCTACCGCCCAGGTTGTAGCGGCTGTCAGCCGGGCGACTGATGAGGAACCCGGTCGACGGCGGCTACCATGCGCTGATGCGCGCAAAGGTGGTGTCGTCCCTCAGACGGCTCGCCATGGCGAACCCCTTCCTCACCGACCTGATCTTCAGCGTCATCGTGGCCGGCATCACCGTGGCCTTCGGGTTCGTCCTGTCCGGGGATGCGGCCGAGCTGGGCTACGCGCAGCGCCCGCTGGACGCCGTCGGCGTCGGGTTGACGCTGGTGACCAACCTCGCGCTGGCGTGGCGACGGCGCACGCCGCTCACGGTGCTGGGGATCTGCTGCGCCACGGCGATCGTCCTGCACGCGGCCGGCTACGATTCCAGGCTGAACGAGGCGCCGCCGCTGCTGGCCCTCTACACCGTGGCGAGCCGGTCGCGCCCGCTCGTGTCGATCCCGTGCACGCTGCCCGTGGCCGTCTCCTGGTGGCACGCGGCGTTCCTCGCCCCGCCCGAGTTCACGGGAATGAACATCGCGCAGGCGAGCCTCCTCATCGCCGTCGCCTGGACGTTCGGCAACAGCACCAGGATGCTGGTCGAGCGCAACAGGCGGCTCGGCTACCTCACCGAACGGCTGCACCACGAGCAGGACGAGAAGGCGCGCCGCGCCGTCACCGAGGAACGGGTGCACATCGCCCGCGAGCTGCACGACGTGGTCGCCCACCACATGTCGGTCATCGTCATCCAGGCGGGGCTCGCCCGCTACGTCTTCGCCTCCGACCCCGCGACCGCGCGTGGCGCGCTCACCACCATCGCCGACACCGGCAGCGAGGTCATGGGCGAGATGAGACGGCTGCTGTCCGTCCTGCGCATCGACCCCGACGACGAGGCCGACGGCTACGACCCGGCACCCGGCCTGCAACGGCTCGGACCTCTGGTCGAACGGGTGCGCTCGGCGGGTGTGCCGGTCCAGGTCTCGATCACCGGCGCCGTGCGCCCGCTGCCGTCCGGCATCGACCTGTGCGCGTACCGGGTCGTTCAGGAATGCCTCACCAACGTGCTCAAACACGCGGGCCCCGCAACGGCGCGGGTCTCACTGACGTACGGCGCCGAGCTGGAGTTACGAGTCTCCGACGACGGGGGCGGGACGGCCGTCAAGGCCAAGGAGGGCGGTCACGGCTTGATCGGCATGCGCGAACGCGTCAAGCTCTACAAGGGAACGATCACAGCCGGAGCCGGGCCGTCGGGCGGATTCGAGGTCGTGGTCACCCTGCCCCTGTCCTCCACGGAACCGGACACATGATCAAGGTAATGGTCGTCGACGATCAGATTCTCGTCCGTGCCGGACTGACGGCGCTGCTGCGTGCCGTGCCCGAGCTCGACGTCGTCGGCGAGGCGGCCGGCGGCGAGGAAGCCGTCTCCCTGGCGGCGGAGACCCGCCCCGACGTGATCCTCATGGACATCAGGATGCCGGGCATGAACGGCGTCACGGCGACCGAGCGCATCCTGTCCGCGGACGGCGACCACCGGCCGCGGGTGCTCATCCTGACCACGTTCGACCTCGACAAGTACGTCTACAACGCCCTGCGCGTCGGCGCCTCGGGCTTCCTGCTCAAGGACACCCCGCCGGAACGGCTCATCGCCGCCATCCAGACGATCGCCTCCGGCGACATGCTCTTCTCGCCCAGCGTCACCCGCCGCCTCATCGAGGCCTACACCCATCGGACCGTCCCGGCCGCCGCCCCGCCCTCTCCCGCGCTGGACCTGCTCACCGCCCGCGAGAGCGAGGTGCTCAAACTGGTCGGGCACGCTCTGTCCAACGCCGAGATCGCCGCCCTCCTGAGCGTCAGCGAGGCCACCGTCAAGACGCACCTCAACCGCGCCATGGCCAAGCTCGGCCTCGGCAGCCGCGCCCAGGCCGTGGCCCTGGCCTACGAGTCCGGCCTCGTCGTCCCCGGCCAGGAGACGCCCTCCCCAGGGTGACGGCTCAGGTGTCGTCAAGGGTGGCCAGGTGGGCCGTGACGTCGTCGGCGAAGCGGGCCAGCAGGCGGCCGAGGTCCTTGCGGTCCTGCTCGGGCCAGTGGGCGATGGCGCCGGTGAACCAGCCGATGAGCGTGCGCGCGTAGCGGTCGGCGGCCGCCCTGCCCTCGTCGGTCGGCTCGATGAAGCTGACCCGGCGGTCATGCGGGTCGCCGATGCGGCGGACCAGGCCGCGCCGCTCCAGCTGCTGGACCTGCCGCGTGACGTGCGGCTGGACGAGCTGCATCTTCTCCGCGATCTCGCTGATCCGCAGCGGAGCGCCGGCCAGGTGCACGGAGACGAGGACGGAGAAGGCCGGCCGATCGGCCTCGATCCCGGCCGCGTCCATGGCGTGCTCGGTCAGGCGGCCGCGGCTGATCGCGGTGCTGAGCTGCGCCAGGCGGGGCATCACGGCCAGCACCTGGTCGTCGTCCCCGCCGACGGGGTCTTGGGGTCCGGCGTTCATCGCAGCTCCCAGTTGCATACTTAAAACATGTATCTATATGGTGGTCCGTGGTGGTGCTCACGGCCGCACCGCGCTCGCAACAAGGATACCTAAAGCATGCATCTATCGCTGCCGCAGGCCGAACAGGAAGGATCCCCCCATGAAGCGCAAGATCCTCATCTCCGGGGCCAGCATCGCCGGCCCGTCGCTCGCGTACTGGCTGGACCGCTACGGCTTCGAGGTCACCGTCGTGGAGAAGGCCTCCCACCTGCGCGGTGGCGGGTACGCCATCGACATCCGCGGGACCGCCCGCGACGTCGTCGAGCGCATGGGCCTGCTGCCACGTCTGCGCCCGCTGCACGTGAACACCCGCCAGATCACCTTCCTCGACCCCGGCGGCGCCGTCCTCACCAGCCTGCGCCCGGAGGCGCTCACCGGCGGCGCCGAGGGCCTCGACCTGGAAGTACGCAGGGGGGACCTGGCCGACTGCCTCTACGGCCTGGTCAGGGACAAGGTCGAGTTCCTGTTCGGCGACTCCGTCGCCACCCTCGACGACCGCGGCGGCCACGTGGAGGTCACCTTCGACAGCGGCCTCCGGCGCACGTTCGACCTGGTGATCGGCGCCGACGGGCTGCACTCCAATACCCGCGGCCTGGCCTTCGGCCCGGAGGAGCGCTACCACCGCTACCTCGGCTTCTGCTTCGCCGGTTTCACCATGCCCAACGACTTCGGTCTCGAGCGTGAGGGAGTGCTGTGGAACGTTCCGGGCCGGGCCGCCGCCCTCTACGCGCACGAACCCGGCGAGCCGATGCACGGCTTCCTGACCTTCGCGCGGGACGAGCCGCCCTTCACGGCCTTCCGCACCCCGCAGGCGCAGCGCGACCTCGTGGCTGCGACGTTCTCCCACACGGTGTGGGAGATTCCGCGGATGGTGACGGCGATGCGCGCGGCCGACGACCTGTTCTTCGACGTCGTCAGCCAGATCCACATGCCCGCCTGGTCCACCGGCCGCGTCGCCCTCGTCGGCGACGCCGCCTACGCGACGTCGTTCATGTCGGGTCAGGGGTCGAGCGTGTCGCTCGTGGGCGCCTACGTCCTGGCCGGCGAGCTGGCCACCCACGGTGACCACGTCACCGCCTTCGCGGCGTACGAGAAGACGGTCCGCGACTTCGTGGAGCGGAACCAGGCCCTCGCGACGGAGGGCGGCGGCGTGGTCGCCCCGCGCACCCGGCAGCGCCTCGACGAGCGGAACGCGGTGCTGCGCGGCCGGACGGCGCTGCCGTCCGGCGCCGCAGGCGGCGCCGCGCACACCGCCGTCGTCCTGCCGGACTACGAGCGCGCCCTCGGGGGCTGAGCCGGCCCGGCAGGTCAGGCGTGTGGCGGGATCGTGGCGGCGTCCAGGAGGGGGGCCAGTTCGCGGGTCACGGTCGTCAGGGCGCGCACGTCCCGCTCCGCCCGCGCGATGAGGATCGCCCCCTCCAGCGCGCTGATCATCAGGGTGGCGAGCGGCTCGGCCCGCTCCTCCGGCACGCCCATGCCGGCCAGGGCCCGCGCCACCGGCCCGGTCCAGCGGGCGAACGCGGCCGCGGCGGCGGCCCGGGTCGACTCGGCCGCGTCCGCGCAGTCCACGGTGGCCGCGGCGACGGGGCAGCCGCCCGCCTCGAACCCGGCGGAGCCGTACTCGTCGATCCACTGGGCGGCCATCGCGGCGAACAGCCGGCTCGGCGACGGCTCCGGCATGGCGGCGAGGAACCGGGCGACGCGGCCGGCGGCGTAGCGGCCCGCCCAGTCCACGGCCTCGTTGACGAGTTGCTCCTTGCCGCCCGGGAAGTAGTGGCGGAGCGAGCCCCGGGGCGCCCGCGCGTGGGCGGCCACGTCCCGCATTCCGGTGGCGGCCACCCCGTCACGGCGGATGAGCTGCGCCGCGCTGAACACCATCCGCTCCCGCGGCCCCCGCTCCGCACGCGCCATCCCGGCCTCCCGCCTCGGCCAAGCGTTCCGGAACCGGCCCACCTCTGGGCAGCCCCTGGGAGCACAGCCTACCGGTCCCGCCCTATGACGCTTGTCATAGGCGGTCTATTATGACAACTGTCATATACCGAGAGGTCAGGCGGTGGTGCTGCGTGGACGTCGGGTTCATCGGCCTCGGGGTCATGGGGCAGCCCATGGCGCTCAACCTGGCCCGCGCCGGGACTCCCCTCGTGGTGTGGAACCGCACCCCGGCCAGGGCCGAGCCGCTGCGCGCGGCCGGCGCGGACGTCGCGTCAGGGGCCGCCGAGGTGTTCGGACGGGCGCGGGCCGTGATCCTCATGCTGTCGGACGAGGCCGCCGTGGACGCGGTGCTGTGCCGGGGCACGCCGGACTTCGCCGCCCGGGTCGCGGGACGCGTCGTCGTCCACATGGGAACGACGTCGCCCGGCTACTCCCGCGACCTGGAGGGGGACGTGCGGGCGGCGGGCGGCGGCTACGTCGAGGCGCCGGTCTCCGGCTCCCGCGAGCCCGCCGCGGCCGGGCGGCTGGTGGCCATGCTCAGCGGGGAGCGCGCCGACGTGGAGGAGGTGGCGCCGCTGCTGGGGCCGATGTGCCGGGAGACGTTCGCCTGCGGGCCGGTGCCGAACGCGCTGCTGACGAAGCTGGCGGTGAACCTCTTCCTCATCACCATGGTCACCGGCCTCACGGAGGCGTTCCACTTCGCCGACCGGCACGGGCTGGACCGGCGGCGGTTCGCCGACATCCTGGACGCCGGTCCCATGGCCAGCGCCGTGTCCCGGATGAAGGCGCCCAAGCTGCTGGCCCGGGACTTCGGGGTGCAGGCGGCGGCGCTGGACGTGCTGAAGAACAACCGGCTGATCGCCGAGGCGGCCCGGGCGTCAGGTCTGGCCTCGCCGCTGCTGGACGTGTGCCACGACCTGTTCCGCGAGACCGTGGACCTGGGACACGGCGGGGGCGACATGGTGGCGGTGCTGCACGCGATCGAGGCCCGTACCAAGGCGGTCTAGGGCTGCGCGCGGTCCGTGGCAGGCGGCGCGTCAGTGTCGCCCCGCCCGGAGCGATCGCCGGGAGCGGGCAGCCGGGCCAGCTCGGCCGCGGCCCACTCGGCCCACTCCTTGCGCATGGCGAAGAAGCGCCGGCCGTACTCCATGGTCAGCCGCCCGTAGAACGACAGGTTGTCCTCGCCCCACGTCACCTGCTCCTGGAGCGCGGCCAGCTCGTTACGTCGCTCCCCCATCAGGGCGGCGCGGTCGCGCAGGTACGCGCGGGCCTGCTCGGGTTCGAGCTGACCGAGGAAGAACACGCGCAGAAGCGTGCCGTCACGCTGCGCCGGCTTGGGCGTCTCCTCGACCAGCCACCGGCGCAACTCCTCGCGGCCGGCGGCGGTCGCCCGGTACTCCTTGCGGCCGCGGGGCCCCTCGGCGGCGACCTCGATCAGGCCGTCGGCCGTGAGCTTGGCCAGCTCGCCGTACAACTGGCTCTGGGTCGCCGACCACACGTTGGCGAGCGAGATCTCGAAAAGCTTCATCAGGTCGTACCCGCTCGCGCCGTCAAGCTCCACGATCAGGCCGAGCACCGCATGCCGCAGACTCATACCTCGAACCATACCGTTCTAGGTTGACATGTCAAAAGTGGAAGGTCTAAGTTCGACGTGTCTAAGTTGGAATGTCACCGAGAGGCGGCGTCATGCTGAAGTACTACGGCCGGACCTTCCTGCCCTGGATCGCCCTGGCGATCGTGAGCGATTTCGGCGCCCTCGCAGGAGCGATCGCGGGCCTCGTCGCCGCGGTCGTCCTGCTCGCCCTCGACCGGCTGCGCTCCGGGATCGCCTGGGACGCGCTCATCCTGGAGACTTCGACCACCGTCTACATGGCGCTGCTGACCGCGCTCTCCTTCGCGGCCCCCGGCTCGCCGGTGCTGGGCTACGGGGCGTCGCTGGCCATCGCGTGGCTCGCCGTCACCGCGTGGGGCACCCTGGCCGCCGGCCGCCCGTTCACCGCGGGCATCGCCCGCCGCCAGGTCGCCCCCGAGATCGCCGCCATGGAGGGGTTCCGCCGGGTCAACGTGGTCATCACCACGGCCTGGGCCGCCGGCTTCACCGTCACCGCGATCGCGCTGGCCTGCGTGCAGCACTGGGCGCCGCACTCCACCGCCGTGCTGGTGGCCTGCAAGATCGCCGGCTTCACCCTGCCCGCCGTGTTCACCGCGCGCTACTCCGCCAAGGCCCGCGAGCGCGCCACGGCCGCCGCCACCACCGCCGCCGCCCAGCCGAGCCTGTGAGGAGCCCCGAGATGTCCGAGTCGAACGAAACCTCCCCGTCCGCGTGGCTGGACGGCCACCTGGCCCCCGTCCCCGACGAGATCGACGCGACCGGGCTGCCGGTCGAGGGCGCGCTGCCGCCCGAGCTGACCGGCCGCTACTTCCGCAACGGCCCGAACCCGCTGCCGGGCACGCCGTCGGCCCACTGGTTCACCGGGGCCGGCATGGTCCACGGCGTGCGGCTGCGCGACGGCCGCGCCGAGTGGTACCGCAACCGCTGGGTGCGCACCACCGAGCTGACGGACGGCGCGCCGTTCGTGCGCGCCGACGGCAGCTTCGACCACGCGGCCGTCCCGGCCAACACCCACGTCGTCCCGCACGCCGGGCGGATCCTCGCACTGGTCGAGACCGGCCTGCCGTACGAGCTGACGCCCGAGCTGGACACGGTCGGCCCGTGCGACTTCGGCGGGCTGCTGACCGGCGGGATGACCGCCCACCCCAAGGAGGACCCGGTCACCGGGGAGCTGCTGTTCTTCGGGTACGGGCTCGTCCCGCCGTACCTCACCTACCACCGGCTGTCGGCGGACGGCCGGCTGGTGGAGAGCCGCGAGGTCGAGGTGCCCGGCCCGACGATGATGCACGACTTCGCCATCACCGCGAACCACGTGGTCTGGCTGGACCTGCCGGTGGTCTTCGACATGGCGCTGGCGCGCCGGGGCGGGGGCATGCCGTTCCGCTGGGACGACGGCTACGGGGCGCGGCTCGGCGTGATGCCGCGCGCCGGCGGCCCGGCGCGCTGGTTCGAGGTGGACCCCTGTTACGTCTTCCACGTGGGCAACGCCTACGAGGACGAGGCGGGGCGGGTCGTCGTGGACGGGGTCCGCTACCGGCCGGAGGAGTTCACCGCGTTCTGGCCGAGCATCGGCGGGCCCTCCGCCGGCACGCCGGCCACCGGAGGCGCCCCGGTCGCGGCGGCGGCCACGGGGCATGCCCGGCTGCACCGCTGGACCCTCGACCCGGCCACCGGCGCCGTCAAGGAGGAGCCGATCGACGACCGGGCCGTGGAGTTCCCCACCCACGACGAGACCCGCACCGGCCGCCCCCACCGCTACCTCTACACCGTCGCCCGGGACGCGATCGTCAAGCACGACCTGCGCTCCGGCTCCTCGACCGCGCTCGATCTGGGCGCGGACCTGGCGCCGGGGGAGGCGGTGTTCGTGCCGGCCGAGGGCGCCCGCGCGGAGGACGAGGGCTGGCTGCTGTCGATCGTGTCCGACCGGGCCGGGCACAGCTCCGAGCTGCTGGTCCTGGACGCCGCCGACCTGTCCCGTACGGCCTCGGTACGGCTGCCGCGCCGCGTCCCGGCCGGCTTCCACGGAAGCTGGATCCCCGACCCCGCGACGTAGCCGCCGGGAAGCCCGGCGCGCGTCAGAGCCAGCCGCGCTCCTCGGCGATCAGCGCCGCCTCCGCCCTGGTGGCGGCGCCGGTCTTGCCGATGGCCGCCGACAGGTGGTTGCGCACGGTCCCGTTGGACAGGTGCAGCGCCCTGGCGATCTCCGACACCGTGCCGCCCTGCCTGGCCTCGCGCAGGACGTCGCGTTCCCGGGCGGTCAGCGGGCTGGCGCCGCTGGCCAGCGACTCGGCGGCCAGCGCCGGATCGACCACGCGCAGTCCCGCGTGGACCCGGCGGACGGTGTCCACCAGGTGCTCCGGTGAGGAGTCCTTCACCACGAAGCCCGACGCGCCGTTGCGCATGGCGCGGGCGAAGTAGCCGGGCCGCCCGAAGGTCGTGCAGATCACCACCCGGCACGACGGCACCAGCGCGCGCACCCGCTCGGTGACGTCCAGGCCGTCCATGCCGGGCATCTGCACGTCGATCAGCGCGACGTCGGGGCGGGTGCGCGCGACGGCCTCCAGCGCCTCCTCGCCCGAGCCGGCCTGCGCCACCACCTCGATGTCCGGCTCCAGGCCGAGCATCGAGGCCAGCGCGCCGCGCACCAGCGCCTGGTCGTCGGCCAGCACCACCCTGATCACGCCCGCTCCTCCCGCCGGCCCCGGATCACGCCCGGGAAACCCGCTCACGGACGGCTCGCCCGCAGCCGGAAGCCGCCCTGCGGCAGCGGGCCCGCCTCCAGGCTCCCACCGACGGCCCGCAGCCGCTCGCCGAGCCCGGCCAGGCCGCTGCCCGCCGTCCCCGCCTCGGTGCCGCCCCCGTGGCCGTCGTCGCGGATCTCCAGGCTGGAGGCGTCCAGGCGCACCTCGCAGCGGGTCGCGCCGCTGTGCCGGATGACGTTGGTGACGCCCTCCCGCAGCACGTACGCGAACGGCTCCCGGAGGTCCTCGGCCACCTCCTCCACGCTCGACGGCAGGACGGCCGCGATGTCCGCGGCGCGCAGCGCCACCCGCACCCCGCTCAGCTCCGCCATCAACGAGGGCCTGCGCACGCCCGACACGGTGGCGCGGATCTCCGCGTGCGCCTGCCGGGAGAGCCGCTCGACGTCGCGCAGCTCGGCCAGCGCCTGATCCGGGTCGGCGCCGCGCTCCAGCAGGCGGCGGGCCAGCCCCGCCTTGGCGGTGATCGCGGTGAGGCTGTGGCCCAGCACGTCGTGCAGGTCGCGGGCCAGCCGGGCCCGCTCGGCGGCGGTCGCCAGCGCCTCGATCTCCTCGTTCGCCTGGCGGAGCTGCACGAGCAGCCGGACGAGCAGCACCACGGCCACGGGCGCGAGCGTGTCGGCGAGCACGGACGGCACGGCGCCCCACACCGCCTCGCCCGCCGTGGCGTACAGGATCAGCAGCCGCGCCGCCGCGGCGGCCACCGCCAGCAGCAGCCCCCAGAGGGCGGGCAGCAGCCACACCGCCGCCGCCAGCGCGTACGCGAGCGCGCCGAGCGGGGCGTGACCGGCCGGGTCCTGCCGGACGAATGTCAGGGCGACGGCGAGGGCCAGCAGCCAGGCGAGCACCGCGACCCGCTCCCTGGGCGGCCGGCCGACGCCGTACGCCATGGTCGTCACCCAGCTCGCCCCGTACACCAGCATGAGGGCGAGCGCGAGCGGCCCGCCGTGCCCACGCCCGCGCAGCAGGTCCCACAAGGGCCAGACCAGGAACGCGACCAGCACGAGCAGGCCGCGCGCCTCTCTCCATCCCCGGCCGGGGCGGCGCGGCGACCACGCGGGCCACGCCGCGAGCCCGAAGGGTCGCTGCCGGAGCATGATGTCCACCTCGCCGGGGGTCGTCAGGAGCGTGCGCTGTCGCGACGGTACCGGGCCGCCACGGCGACGCCCAGCACCACCGTGTACGCCGCCAGGACGGCCGTCGCCTCCCCCACCCGGCCGCCGCCGGACAGGGCCGCCCCGTGACTGATCTCGGCCAGCCAGTAGCTCGGCAGCACCCTGGCCACGGCCGCCAGGCTCTCGGGGAAGGCGCTCACCGGCACCAGCAGCCCGCCGACGAAGCTGAGCAGCAGCAGGACGCCGCCCTGGTAGGCCTGCAGGCCGCGCGGCGTGGACAGCTGTCCGACGAGCAGCCCGAGCAGCGCGAACGGCACGGTGCCCAGCCACACGCCGAGCACGGCCAGCGCCCAGCCCGCGGCGGACAGCCTCACCCCGGCGGTCAGCGCCGCCGCCAGCGAGACCCCGGCCACGGGCGGCAACGCCACCAGCATGGCCACGGTCCCCTTCGCCAGGAGGTAGCCGACGCCCGACAGCGGGGTCAGCCGGAGCTGGCGCTGCCAGCCGGCGCCGCGCTCGACGGCGGTGCGGGCGCCGGTGTCCAGCGCCGCCTTGAACGCGCCGAACGCGGTCAGCCCGCCCATCAGGTACGCCGCCGGGATCTGCTGGGACCGGTAGACGTACGAGAGGAGGAGGAACAGGCCGACCGGCAGCCCGACCGAGAAGGCCAGGAACCGGGGGTCGCGCAGGACGCGCCTGGCCTCGAAACGCAGGTATCCCGCCTTCATCACACCGCTCCTCTCACGCGCGCCCGCTGCGGCGCCGGTTCCTCGGTCAGCAGGACGAACGCCTCCTCCAGGCCCGGGGCGCGCACCTCGATGTCGCGGGCGGCGGGGAAGCGGGCCAGCAGCGCCCGCAGCGCCGCGTCGGAGTCGGAGCAGCTCAGCGTGGCGCGTTCGCCGTCCAGCTCGGCGGAGGCGACGCCCGGCAGACCGGACAGCAAGCCGGCCAGGTCCTGCCGCCCGGTGGCGGACCCGGTGGCGGGAACGGTGGCGGGAACGGTGGCGGGGGCTGTGAGGGGCACGGTGGCGCGCAGGATGCGCCCGCCGACGCGTGCCATGACCGCGGTCACCGGCCCGTCGGCCACGATCGCGCCCGCGCGCATGAGCACGACGCGGTCCGCGTGCGTCTCGGCCTCTTCCAGGTAGTGGGTGGCGAACAGCACGGTGCGCCCGGTCCGCGCGTACTCCCGCATGGAGTGCCAGAACCCGCGCCGGGCGGACACGTCCATCGCGGAGGTGGGCTCGTCGAGCACGAGCAGGCCGGGGTCGGGGGCCAGCGCCATCGCGAGCCGCACCCGCTGCCGCTGCCCGCCGGACAGCGCCGCCGCGCGCCGCCCGGCCAGGTCCTCGACCCCGGCGAGCCGCAGCGCCCGCTCCACCGGCATCGGGGCGCGGTGCAGCGAGCAGATCATCGCCACCGTCTCGTGGACGGTGGCGTCGTCCGGCAGCGCCGCCTCCTGGAGCATCACGCCGACGGCGCCGCCGGCGACGGCCTCGCGCGGCGGCCGGCCGAACAGGGAGACCTCGCCCGCGTCGGGGGTGGTGAGGCCGAGCAGCATGTCGACGGTCGTGGACTTGCCGGCGCCGTTCGGGCCGAGAAGGGCGACCATCTCGCCGGGCGCCACGAGCAGGTCGACCCCGGCGACGGCCGGCCGTCCGGCGTAGGACTTGCGGAGGCCGGACGCGGCCACCGCGTGGGGAATGGATGTCATGCGGCCAGCCTGGCCGGTGACGCGCCGTACTCCCTGTGCCACCTGTCAGGGTTCGCCCGTGACAGGTGTCACCCCTCCCCCGCGCCGCCGCGGGATTTCGCGGAATGCAGCGTGCGCAGGCCGGTCAGCATGATGGTCAGGCTGTAGCCGAAGTCCTCGTCCGGGGTGGCGCCGGCCGTGTGGCGCTCGCGCAGGGCGCGGGCCAGCACGGGGAAGGGGAAGCTCTCACTCGTCACCGCCCGCGCCTCGTCCGCGGGCTCCGGCCGCGACTGCTCCTCCAGGGTCCGCCCGACGACGAAGTGGACGAGCGCCCCCGCGGCCCGGGAGGCGTCCGCCAGCCCGAAGCCGGCCTCGTGCAGCACCTCGGTGATCCGCTCGACGAACGTCCCCAGCGCGACGGCGCGCGTGACCACCGCGCCGGCCGCCACGCGCGCGCCGTCGCGATGGGCGAGCAGCGCCTGGCGCAGCGCTCCCAGGGACTCCTCCAGCCACCGCCACCACGGCTCGCCGGGGCCCGGGCGGCCGAGCCCGGCGGCGGCGGGAGCGAGCATGACGTCCACGATCTGGTCGAGCAGCGCCCGCTTGTCGGCGAAGTGCCAGTACAGCGCCGGGGCCCGCACGTCGAGCACCGACGCGACCCGCCGCACGGTCAGCTTCTCCAGCCCGTCCTCGTCCAGCAGCCGCAGCGCGGCCCGGGCCGCGGTGTCCTTGTCGATCGGCACGCGCGCCGGCCTCCCTCCCGTCGTCCGGCTTGACACTTTAACAAGTTAAAGGCACGGTGATTCTTTAACAAGTTAAGGAGGTGGCGTCGTGGACGGCCGAGGTGATCGTGGTGGGAGCCGGGCCGGTCGGCCTGAGCCTGGCGGCTGAGCTGCGCCTGGCCGGCGCCGAGCCGCTGGTGCTGGAGCGGCTGGCCGAGCCGTCCGGGCAGCGCAAGTCCCGCGGGATCGGGCCGCTGGCCGCGGAGGCCCTGCGGCGGCGTGGGCTGGGCGCGCGGCTGAGCGCGTACCAGCCCGAGCGCGGCGCCCAGAAGAAGCGCGAGCACGGCAGCGAGAAGGACCACTTCGCGTGGATCCACAAGATCGACCCGTCGCTCCAGGAGGAGCCCGGCCGGCGCGGCATCCTGATCTGGCAGCCGGACCTGGAGGCGGTCCTCGGCGGTCACGCCGCGGGGCTCGGCGTGACCGTGCGCCGGGGGCACACCGTGACCGGGCTCGCCCAGGACGAGGACGGCGTGACCGGCACCGTCGCCACCCCGGACGGCGGGCGGCGGCTCAGGGCGGCCTACGTGGTGGGATGCGACGGCGGGCGCAGCACCGTGCGCAAGCTGGCCGGGTTCGCCTTCCCCGGCACGCCGCCGCTCATGACGGCCCGCCAGGCGCACGCCGGGGTCGGCGACCTCGGCGCGCTGCCGCCCCCGGGCCGCCTGCCGGGCGGCATGCTCCTCCACGGCCCGGGCGGCATCGGCACGTTCGACTTCGGTGACACCCACGAGCGTCACGAGGGGCCCGTGACGGTGGAGGAGCTGCGGGCCAGTGTCCGGCGCGTGGCCGGCGCGGAGGTGACCATCACCCGGATGGACGGCGCCCTGCGCTTCACCGACCAGGCCCGCCAGGCGGAGACGTACCGGCTGGACCGGGTCCTGCTGGCCGGCGACGCCGCCCACGTCCACAGCCCGAACGGCGGCCAGGGGCTGAACCTCGGCCTCATGGACGCGGTCAACCTCGGCTGGAAGCTGGCCGCCCAGGTGCGCGGGACCGCTCCGGAGGGGCTGCTCGACAGTTACACCTCCGAGCGGCATCCCGCCGGGGCCGCCGTGCTGCACAACACGCGCGCGCAATCGGCGCTGATGCTGCCGGGGCCGCACACGGACGCGTTGCGCGACATCGTCGCGGACCTGATGGACATCCCGGACGTCAACCGCTACTTCGGCCAGCTGCTGTCGGGACTCGCGACGCGGTACGCCTTCCCGTACGCGACGCCGGACGCCCACCCGCTGACCGGCACGCACGTCCCGGACCTCCTGCTCACCCTGGAGACGGACGTCGGACGGGAGGTGCCCCTCAGCGGGCTGACCACCGGCGGGAGGCCACTGCTGGCCGCTCCGGCGGGCGACCCGGCGGTCGGCGTGGCGGCCCGCTGGCGGGACCGGGTGGAGGTGGCCGAGGTCACCTCCGTCGGCCATCCGTCGCTGGCGGCCGCGCTGGTCCGTCCCGACGGAGCCGTGGCTTGGGCCCGCGTCCCCGGCAGGCCGTCCGACATCGCCCTTCTGGAGGCGGCCCTGCGCACCTGGTTCGGCGGCCCGTCGTGAGACGGCCCGCTGTGAGATCGTCGTCGTCACCGCCGGTACGGCGTCATACCGGCGGATCGTCCAGCCGTCTTCTGACGCCCGCTCTCAGGGGGAAAGGGCGGTGAGGCGGTTGCTGAAGCGGGCGAGCATCCCGCTCTGGGACGTCTCGGAGAACATCCGGCCGATGAACGGCGGGATCCGCCAGTTGGCGGGGCTGCGCCTGGCCAGCCTGGACACCAGATTGACGTGCGGGTAGCGGGCCCGCTCGTAGGCGCGCAGCCGTTGCGCCGGGTCGCCGCCCTTGGCGAGCTCGCGCCCGAGCACCCACACGTCCTCCAGGGTCTGGTTGGCGCCCTGTCCGAGGGTGGGCGGCATGAGGTGGGCGGCGTCGCCGAGCAGGGTGACGCGGCCCTTGCCCCACTCCCGGCGTACCTTCTGCCAGTGGTGGCCGAAGAAGTCGAGGTCGTCCTCGTTCGCCTGGGCGAGCAACTCGGGGACGGGGGACGCCCAGCGGCCGAAGCGGCGCCTCAGCTCGTCCAGAGGCGCGGCGGGGCGCGGGTCGCCGGAGGACCAGCGCACGTCGAACCACCACTGGAGCTTGCCGTCCCCGGCGGGGATCATTCCGCACGCCCCCTCCTTTCCGGTGATCATGAGGTGGAGGTGCGTACGGGTGAGGTCGATGTCGATCCGGCTCAGGGCCTGCCAGGTGCCGAAGGTGGCCGTCCGGATGGGCACGTCGCCCCACAGCTCGCGCCGGACGACCGAGTGGTGGCCGTCGGCTCCGATGAGCAGGTCCCCTGTGATCGTCGAGCCGTCGTCGAAGGTCGCCGTGACCCCATCGCCGTCCTGGGTCACTTCTCGGCAGCCCCTGCTGTAGCTGATCAGGTCGCCGGGCAGCCCCTCGGACAGCCGCTCCAGCAGCAGACGGCGGGAGACCGACTTGTTCGGGAAACCGTAGAGCGTGGCCGCATGGGCCATGTCGGAGCTGAGCCGCAAGCGGCCGTCGGCTGTCAACGCGTCGATCCGGTCGAACCGGCCACCGACGCCGTCGAGGCCGACACCGAGGTCGTGCAGCACGGCCGCGCCGTTGCTGAAGATGCTCAGCCCCGCGCCGCCCGTCCGCAGGGCCGGCGCCTGCTCGAAGATCCGCACCCGGTGCCCGGCGGCCAGCAGGCTCCGCGCGACAGCCAGGCCGCCCACCCCGGCGCCGATGACAAGAACGTCCATTTCATCTCCATATCGAAGTAACTTCGATTCGAAGATACATCGATATGAAATACATTGGGTCGAGTGACCGACAAGCACCCAGAAGAGGATGTCTTCCGCGAGTTCCTGATCGCGGTCATGCTGCACATCGAGGCGATCGCCGACCGGCTCGGCGTCCACCATGTGGACGTGGCCGCCCTCATCCTGCTGGAGATGCGCGGCCCGCTCCCCGTGGGGGCCATCTCCGAGGAGCTGGGGCTGCCGTCCGCCTCCGCGACCCGGCTCATCGACCGCCTGGAGAAGGCCGGCTATGTGCGGCGGGTACGCGGCGAGCGCGACCGGCGCATGGTCACCGTGGAGCTGATACAAGACGGCATGGCCGACTACCACGCCACCCGCATCACTTCCGAGCGGCACCTGGCGGAGATCCGCGAGCACTACACGCCGGAGCAGGTGCCGTTGATGCTGGGCATGCTCACCGGCGTCGCCCGGGCCTACCGCTCGGCGACCAGGGAACTGCGCGAGCAGTCCGGCTGAAGCGCGCGGCCCTTCACTCCCGTGGGGACCTGCCTTCCTCACATAGGGGGGCCAAGACGGCGGTTGGCCGGTGCGGTCGATCTCGTCGACGAAGGCGAGGACCCGGGCGTTGACGCGCTCGGGGAACTCGCCGTTGAAGGCGTGGGAGGCGTCCGGCCACCGTTCGACGACGCCTCGGGCGAGGCAAGCGGCGGGCACGCAGGGCGGCCTTGCCCGGATCGTGGATGATGCTGCGCCCGGCGATGTCGGTTGACGGAGTTAAGTCACATGGCTTAGATGAAAGGGTCGGCCCGAGCGAGGAGAACCCGTGAGCGACGTCGTCCCGGACTACCCCTTCCGCAACCCCTCCGCGCTGGAGCCGCCGCCCGAGTGGGCGAGCCTGCGCGACGGCTGCCCGGTCGCGCCGATCCGGCTGGCCAGCGGCGACCAGGCGCTGCTGCTGACCCGCTACGACGACGTCCGCCAGGTGCTGTCCGACCCGCGCTTCACCCGGCAGCTCGACGCCGGCGACGCCGCCCGCGTGACGGCCAACGAGTCCGGCGGCGTGTTCGGCCGCTCGGACACGGCCTCCTCGGCCGGCGGCGAGGCGCACATGCAGTGGCGGCGCCTCGTGGGCAGGGCGTTCACGGCCAAGCGCGTGCTGGCGATGCGGCCGCGCATGGAGGAGATGGCCGGGCACCTCGTCGACGCCATGGTGGCGCAGGGGTCGCCGGCCGACCTGGTCGCGGCGCTGGGGTTCCCGCTGCCGGTGTGGGTGATCTGCGACCTGCTGGGCGTGCCCGACTCCGACCGCGACCGGTTCTCGTACTGGTCGGACACCATGCTCAGCATGACCCGGTACGGGCAGGAGGAGATCGACGCGGCGCAGGCGGAGTTCGACGCGTACCTGTCGGCGCACGTCGCCGCCAAGCGGGCCGAGCCGGGCGGCGACCTGCTCAGCGAGCTCATCGGGATCGTGGACGCGGCCGACGGGCGGCTGACCGAGCCGCTGCTCGTGGGCACCGCCCGCGGCCTGCTGGTGGCCGGCCACGAGACCACCGCGAACATGATCGGCAAGATGGCCGCGATGCTCCTGTCCGACCGGTCCCGCTGGGAGGCGCTGCTGGCCGAGCCGTCGCTCGTCCACCCGGCGGTGGAGGAGGTGCTGCGCTTCGACGCCAACCCCGGCTTCGGGATGCCGCGCTACCTGACCGAGGAGGTGGAGGTGGCCGACCGCAAGCTGCCCGCGGGCACGACGGTGATCTGCAGCATGGCCTCGGCCAACCGCGACGAGCGGGCCTTCGAGCGCGCCGGCGAGATGGACCTGCGCCGCTCCCCCAACACGCATCTCGCCTTCGGTGTCGGCCCCCACTCGTGCCTCGGGCAGGCGCTGGCCCGCACCGAGCTGCAGACCGTTCTCGACGTGCTGCTGCGGCGGCTGCCGGGCCTGGAGCTCGCGGTCCCGGCGGCCGAGCTGGCGCCCCGCGAGGGGCTGCTGGTCGGCGGGTTGCGGGCGGTCCCGGTCCGGTGGTGAGCACTGCGGGCACGGCGAGCACCGGCGGCCCCGCCCGTACGCGCGGCAGGCCCGAGCGCGGGGCGGGCACCCGCGAGCGGATCCTGGCGGCGGCCGAGCGGCTGTTCGCCGAGCACGGCATCGCGGCGGTCTCCAACCGGCAGATCGGCGAGGCCGCCGGCCAGTCCAACAACTACGCCGTCGGCTACCACTTCGGCACCAAGACCGACCTGGTGCGGGCCGTCCTGCGCCGCCACAACGGCGGCATGGAGGAGCGACGGGCGCGCATGCTGGAGTCCGTCGGCGACGACTCCGGCGTGCGGGAGTGGGCGGCCTGCCTGGTACGGCCGGCCACCGACCACCTGGCCTCGCTGCCGGCCCCCACCTGGTACGCCCGCTTCCTGGCGCAGGCCGACACGGAGCCGACGATGCGGGCGGTGGTCATCGAGGAGGCGGTCGCCACGCCGTCGGTGGGGCGGATCGTGGAGCACCTGTTCCGGCTGGTGCCGGGGGTGCCGGAAGCCGTCCACCGGCAGCGGACCGACATGTGCCGGGTGCTGGTCGTCCACATGCTGGCCGAGCGGGAGCGCGCCCTGCACGAGGACCCGGCGGCCGACCCGGTGACCGTGTGGCGGGACACGGCGACCGCCCTGGTGGACGCGCTGACCGGCCTGCTGGCCGCTCCGGTCACGCCCTCCGCCGCCTAGATCCGCCGGGACCGCGCCCGGCTCTACGCCTGGCCCAGCCGTTCGCGCAGGGCTTCGAGGTCGGGGACGAACCAGACGTGCCCGCCGCGGTTGCTCTCCACCACGAAGTCGCGCAGCGCGGTGCTGGCCTCGACGTGCCGGGTGATGTCGCCGACGACGGCCACGCCCAGCCGGTAGTTCGCGAACTTCTGCAGGATCTCCCCGGCGACGCGGGTGCGCAGCCGGAAGAAGCCCTCCCCGAGCCGCTCGGCCGGGATCGCCACCCAGGCGGCCTGGCAGGAGAACGCCTCCCCGAGGAGGTCCACCGCCTCGCGCTCGCCGCGCAGGGGCTCGCCGTCGGCGGCGCACACGAGAACGGGCGTGCCGGCGACATGCTGGAGGGTGTCAGGCAACGGGATCAGGGCTCCTCGTCCACGAGCAGGTTGATGATTTTGAGGAGTTCGGCGGTGCCGTCGAGGCCGCCCAGGACGATGACCTTGAGGCTGGCCCGTTCCTCGTCGTAGACGGTCTCGACGCGCAGCGGACCGCCGTCGCGGGGACGGCTCCCGGCCGCCGCCATGACGGTGTTGGCCAGCCGGATGACCGCCTCGCGGCCGATGCCGTCGATCCGCACGATGGCGGACGTCTCGGCGTGGGGTCCGCCGCGGGCGGGAGTCGTGGCCGGGCGCCCGGTGAACGCCTCCAGGTCCTCCGCGGCGATCCGGTACTGCCGGCCGATGCGGGTGGCCCTGAGCCGTCCGTCGCGGACGTAGCCGCGCACGGTCTTGACGTGCAGCCCGAGCACCTCGGCCACCCGCTCCACCGAGTAGTACCGCTCCGCCATCGCCACCCTTCCCTCGAACTCCCTATCGCTCCCCAATTTAGCACCTTTGAGGGAGTTGCAAGGCCGAAGATCGGCTGCGCAGAGCCGCCGTCGAGGCACTCCCCCGCATCGGGCACCATGGACCGGTGACCGTGAGCGCAGAGGACCGCGAGACGGCGCCGCTCGCCGCCCTGGCCGAACTCGTCGCCGGGGGCGGCCTGGTGGTGCTGAGCGGGGCGGGGCTGTCGACCGAGTCGGGCATCCCCGACTACCGCGGGCCGACCGGCCGGGCTCAGCGGGCCGACCCCATGACGTACCAGCGGTTCGTGGGCAGCGCCGAGGCGCGGCGCCGCTACTGGGCGCGCAGCCACGTCGGCTGGCGGCGGATCGGCGAGGCCGCCCCCAACTCCGGCCACCGGGCGGTGGCCGACCTCGAACGGCGCGGCCTGGTCGACGCCGTCATCACCCAGAACGTCGACGGCCTGCACCAGGCGGCCGGCGCACGGCGGGTCGTCGAGCTGCACGGCGGCCTCGACCGGGTGGTGTGCCTGTCGTGCCGGCAGCGCACGCCCCGCATGGAGCTCGACCGGCGCCTGCGCCGCGCCAATCCCGGCTGGGCGGCCGCCGCGACGGCGATCAAGCCCGACGGCGACGCGGACCTCACCGACGAGCAGGTCGCGGGCTTCCAGGTGGTGGACTGCACGGGCTGCGGCGGGCTCCTCAAGCCGGACGTGGTGTTCTTCGGCGAGAACGTGCCGAAGCCGCGGGTGGACGAGTGCTTCGCGCT
The DNA here is from genome assembly GCF_031570565.1 of Nonomuraea sp. 3-1Str. Lineage (NCBI taxonomy): Bacteria > Bacillati > Actinomycetota > Actinomycetes > Streptosporangiales > Streptosporangiaceae > Nonomuraea > Nonomuraea sp. 3-1Str. The sequence goes on along the minus strand of NZ_JALHBK010000032.1, from coordinate 73,317 downwards.
GGTGGCGGGGGCGCGGGCGCTGCTGGTGCTCGGGTCGTCGCTGGCGGTGCGGTCGGGGCTGCGGTTCGTCGGCCGGGCCGCCGAGCTGGGCATCCCGATCGCCATCGTCAACCAGGGGCCGACGCGCGGCGACGCCGAGGCCGCGGTGCGGCTGGACGCGCCGCTCGGCGCCACGCTCACGGCGCTGACGACTTGCCTGCCCCCCTCGGACGGCGCTCTCGTCCCTGCCGTCCCGGCACAATAGGGGTCATGTCCCGTCGCGAACCCGCCGGCTGCCCGTGCGGCCTGCCGGCCCCCTACCGTGACTGCTGCGGCCGCTTCCACCGGGGCGAGGGCTCGGCGCCCACGGCCGAGCTGCTCATGCGGTCGCGGTTCGCCGCGTTCGCCGTGGGCGACGAGGCGTACCTGCTGCGCACCTGGCACCCGGCCACCCGGCCGGCGCGCCTCGACCTGGACCGCGGGGTTCGGTGGGTGCGGCTGGAGATCCTGGAGACCGTCCGGGGCACGGTCCTGCACACCGAGGGGGCCGTCCGCTTCCGCGCCCACTACGTGCGGCGCGGGCGCGAGGGCTCCATGGAGGAGCACAGCCTGTTCGTCCGGCTCGACGGGCAGTGGGTGTACGAGGGACCGCGCGACGACGGTCCGCCGGCGCGGCGACTATAATAAGTCAGGTGACCAACTCAGTTAAGGGCGCCGGGGGCGGCAAGCGGGAGCGCCTGGCGACCGCGGCGGCCAAGGTGCTGCACGAGCAGGGTGTCGAGAAGACGACGCTGGCCGACATCGCGCGCGAGGCGGATGTGCCCGTCGGCAACGTCTACTACTACTTCAAGACCAAGGACCAGCTCGTCGAGGCCGCCATCGACGAGCACGCCGGGGCGCTGCGCGGCCTGCTCGACCGGCTCGACGGGATGCCCGGCCCGGCGGAGCGGCTCAAGGCGCTCGTGCGCGGCTGGGTGGACCAGCGCGACGTCGCCGCCCGCTACGGCTGCCCCACCGGGACGCTGGCCTCCGAGCTGGACAAGCGGGCCGACGGGCTGGACCAGGCGGTGGCCGCGCTGATGCGGGAGCTGCTGGACTGGATGGAGCGCCAGTTCGCCGCCCTGGGCCGCGCCGACGCGCGCGAGCTGGCCGTCGCCCTGCTCTCCTCCTACCAGGGGATCTCGCTGCTCACCAACACCCTGCGCGACCCGGCGCTGATGAAGGCCGAGGGCGACCGGCTGGAGCGCTGGATCGACGGTCTCGCCTGACGGCGCCGCACCCCGCCGGAGGCCCCCTGGGCGCGTCAGGCGTCTCGTACGCGCAGCAGCACGCCGCCGCCCGCGAGCGCCGCGACGGCCCACGCGGCGAGCACGCCGAGGCCCGCCCACGGACTGAGCGGCAGACTCGCCAGGTTCGTGGTGGCCTGGATGGACATGCCCGCGTTCGACGGCGACAGCCGCCACAGCGCCAGCTGCCAGTCCGGGTCGGCGACCATGAGCGGCAGGATCGCCGACACGTACAACAGCCCGAGCACCACCCCGATGGCCGCCGCCGAGTCCCGCACGGCGAGCGCGATCCCCAGGCTCAGCAGCGCGACCAGCGCCAGGTACAGGACCGACCCGGCGGCGGCCCGCAGCGTCGGCCCGTCGGCGAGCGACAGCGGCGGGTGGCCGTTGGCGGCGGTGAAGCCGCGCCCGGGCAGGATGAGCCGCCCGGCCAGCAGCGAGGCCAGCACGGCGAGGGCTCCGGCCGGCACAGTCACGCCGATCAGCACGGCCGCCTTGGCGGCCAGCACGGCGCCCCGGCGCGGCATCGCGGTGAGGGTGGTGCGGATCATGCCGGTGCCGTACTCGCCCCCGACGACGAGGACGGCCAGCACGGCGACGACCGCCTGCCCCACCTGCACCCCGGCGAGCGCCAGCTTGACCGTGTCGTGGCCGCAGCCCGCGGCGCCGCAGGTCACGCTCGCGCTCACCCCGGCGGCCGCCGCCGCCGTCAGCGCGACCAGCGCCGGCAGCAGCCGGCCGACGCCCGTCTCGGTGCGCAGCTTCGTCCACTCGGCCCGCAGTTCGCGCCTCATCCACCCTCCTCGGCCCGCCGGCCCGCGGCTCATGCGTCCCTACTGTTCAGGCGGTGGGCGGCCAGGGCGAGCGCGAGCACGGCGTAACCGCACAGCACCGCCAGGCCGGCCCACGGCGCGAGCGGGTAGTAGCCCGCCGACGGCACGTAGTTGGCCAGGACCTGCGGGTAGGCCGGGATGCTCTGCTGGATCGCGAACCCGGCCGCCGGAGTCAGCCGCAGCAGCCACCGCGCGGCCTCGTCCGGCAGGATCGACGCGGTCGCCAGGAGATGCGGCACCACGACGACCACGACGGCGGCCGTGATCGCCGCCGTGCCGCGCCGGAACAGCGCGCCCAGCGCGAGCGCCAGGACCGCGGCGGCGGCCATCAGCAGTGCCACACCCGCCACCACCCGGACCTGCGTCAGCCAGGACACCGGCAGGACGATGTTGCCGTTGTCGCGCAGGATGCCCGTGCCCAGCGGCACCGTGACGGCGGTGGCCGCCAGACCGGCGGCGAAGGTCACCCCGGCGATCACGACGGCCTTGGCCGCCAGCGCCCGTCCACGCCGCGGGACCGCCAGCAGCGTGGTCCGGATGAGCCCGCGCCGGTACTCCGACGTGACGGACGTGACCGCCACGACGATCACCACGATGAGCGCGGTCACCACACCGGTCAGGGTGTTCTCGACGCTCTGCCCGTCGGTGGCCGGCGCGATGTCACCGACGCCGACCACGGTGTACGTGCCGCCGGACTGCCGGAAGCCACCCGGATGGTGGATCGCCCCGCCGGGCTCCCGGACGGCGCCGATGTCGTCGCCGCTCCACGCCTCGCCCGTGACGCGGCCCGACAGGCCGACCCGGTCGAAGACGGCGGTGGTCTCGGAGAAGCGGACCTGCTCGATGCTGCCGCCGAAGTCGGCCCGCTGCACGGTCAGGTCGCCGGGCGAGGCGGCGAACATCCCGATCTCGGCCGTGGCCGGCAGCCCGGCGAGCCGTGCCGTCCCCACCTTGGTCCACCGCTCGCCGTCGGCGGACTCGTACCCGGTGACGTCCTCGCCCGAGCGGACCAGCCGCAGCCAGCGCGGCGACGACGCCGACACTCCGCCCGGCCGGCCGGCCGTGTCGTGGGTGAAGTCGTCCTGCATCCGCACGCCGTGACCGCCCGTCGCCATGACGGCCGCGTACGTCGAGCCCTGCCGGACGCCGTCCTTGATGATGAGCCCGGCCTTGGCCCACGGCACGACCCGGTTCTCGACCCGCCGGACGCCCTGGACGAGGTCCGGCAGCCGTACCTGGCCCGTCATGGACGTGAGGCGGGCGGTGACGGAGCCGTCGCCGGTCAGCGTCCGATGGGCGAAGAAGAAGTGGTCGGTCACCGCCTCGCCGCCCGGTCCGACCGGCGGGGCGGGGCAGGCGTCGTCGGGACCGCCGCACGACGTGTGGCTGCCGGTCGCCGTCATCAGCCCGAGCAGCACGGTGACCAGGGCGGCGGCGGCCATGCCGGCCACCCAGCCGCGGACCGTGCGGAACTTCGTCCATTCGGCCAGCACCGCCCGCCCGAACCCGCCACCCCGAGCGGAGTCTCTGCCCGCCCTCATCGCGCCGCTCCCGCGACCTGCCGGAGAGCCTGTCGCGGCGCTCACCGCGTCGCTTCCGCGACCTGCCGGGGAGTGTGTGCCCGCGCTCATCGCGCGGCTCCGCCGGCCGACGCGCGGAACTCGACCGCGTCGCGGGTCAGCTCCATGTACGCCTCCTCCAGCGTCGCCCGGTGCGCCGACACCTCCGAGAACGGCACCCCGCCGGCGTTGAGCAGTCCCACGACGCGCTCGGCCGGCACCCCCGAGACCGTCACCGTGTCCTGGCCGGACACGGCCACGACGGCGCCCGCCCCGGCCAGCACCGTCATCGCCGCGGTCCGGTCGGAGGTGCGCAGCGTGACCCGGCCGTGGGAGGCGGCGCCGACCAGATCGGCCACGGCGGCGTCCGCCACCACCCGGCCACGGCCCACCACCACCACGTGCCCGGCGGTGTCCTCCAGCTCGCTCATCAGATGGCTCGACACCAGCACGGCCCGGCCCTCGCCGGCCAGCGAGCGCAGCAGCCCCCTGATCCAGACCATGCCCTCGGGGTCCAGCCCGTTGAACGGCTCGTCCAGCATCAGCGTCGGCGGGTCGCCCAGCAGCGCCGCCGCGATGCCCAGCCGCTGGCGCATCCCGAGCGAGTACCCGCCGGCCCTGCGCCGCGCCGCCGGACCCAGCCCGACCAGGTCGATCACCTCGTCCACCCGCCGGGCGCCCAGCCCCTGCGAGTGGGCCAGCCACAGCAGGTGGTGGCGGCCGGTGCGGCTCGGCTGCAACGCGCCCGCGTCCAGCAGCGCGCCGACGTGCCGCAGCGGCTCACGCAGGCTCCGGTACGGCCGGCCGCCGACCAGCGCGCTGCCCTCGTCGGCGGCGTCCAGACCGAGCACCACCCGCATGGTGGTGGACTTGCCCGCGCCGTTGGGGCCGACGAACCCGGTGACCCGTCCCGGTGACACGGTGAACGTCATGCCGTCCAGCGCCAGGGTCGTGCCGTACCGCTTGCGCAGGCCGGCGACCTCGATGATGGTTTCCATGGCACCGCAGGCTAGGCGGCGGCGCCGGGCGGGCGCGTCACGCGGGGGAGCCATCATCACCGGTGTGGCATCCCTCGATCGAGGGATGCCACGAACCTGGACGACCAGGACAATGACCAGGGTGGACGGAACGCATGACCAGCCGAAGCGACTCCCCCGGCCGGGAGCCGCGGCCCCGCCGGGCGCCGCCGCCTCGCCGGACGCCGCGGCCTCACCCGCCGTGAACGGACCGGACGCGGACCGGCCGGACGGTGGCCGCGTGGTCGAGGACCGGTCCGCGGCACGGGGGTCGTGGGCAGGGCGGTCGTGGGTAGCGTGGTTGTGGGCAGGGCGGTCGTGGGGGGAGCGTCTCAGCGGGCCGTACGGGCCGGTCGTGGTGGGGGCGTTCCTGATGACCGGGGCGCTGGTGGAGTCGACGGCACACGCCGTGAGCCCGGCGCTCGCGCTGACCACCGACCGGCCGCTGTTCCTCATCGTGTACGGGCTGCTGGCCCTGGCCACGACGCTGCCGGTGGTGGCGCTGCGGGGGCAGCCGGTGGCGGCCGGGCTGGCCGTCTCGGCGGCGGGCGTGCTGTCCCTGACGGCGTTCCAGACCATGACCGTCGCGGGCGCGGTCGCCCAGCTCCTCACCGGTTACCGCCTCGGCCGGGCGGCGCCGCGGCTCGTGGCGGTCGCGCCGGCGGTGCCGTTCCCGCTGCTGGCGCTGATGGGCCAGGCCCAGGGCGAGGCGCGGCTGCTCACGCTGGTGCTGGCCTCTCTGGCACCGGCCGCGGCGCTGGCCGGCATCGCGCGGCGGGCACGCGGCGAGGCGCGTGAGAGCGCGGCGGCCCGCCAGGTCGCCACCGAAGGGCTGCTGGAGCACGTGGCGCGGGGCGAGCGGGCCCGCATCGCCCGCGACCTGCACGACGTGGTGGCCCACCACATCTCGATGGTGGCCGTGCAGGCCGAGACGGCCCGGCTGGCCACACCCGGCATGCCTCCCGCGGGCGCGGAGCGGCTGACGGCCATCGGCGACACCGCCCGCGCCGCGCTGACCGAGATGAGGCGCCTGCTCGGCGTGCTGCGGGAGGACGCGGGCGCCGCCCCGGGGGTTCGCAGTCCGCAGCCCGGCCTGGGGCTGGGCGAGCTGAACGAGCTGCTCGACGCGGCCCGCGACGCCTCCGGAACGGGGACGCGCCTGATCCTGCGGGGCCGTCCCGTCCGGCTGGATCCGGGTGTGGAGCTGACGGCGTACCGGATCGTCCAGGAGGCGCTCACCAACGCCCGCCGGCACGCGCCGGGGGCCGCCGTGGACGTCGAGCTGCACTACACGGGCGAGGTGCTGCGGGTCCGGGTCCGCGACAACGGGCCCGGACCGGCACACCATCCCCCGCCGCCGAATGTCGGGCACGGCGCGCCGACCGGCCAGGGACCGAGCGGGCACGGACCCGGCGGGCATGGGCCGGCTCGTCATGGGCCGGCCGGGCATGGGCTCGCCGGGCATGGGCTCGCCGGGATGCGGGAGCGGGCGGCGGCCGTGGGCGGGCGGCTCACGACCGGGCCCGCGCCCGGCGGCGGCTTCCTCATCGAAGCCACTCTCCCCGGCGCGGCCCCGGACCCGGGCGAGCCTCGAGGAGGCGTGGGCAGGCGGGCGGGGACAGGTGCCGGCGTGGTGGTCGGGAACTGGGGTGCGGGCGGATGACGGATGCCGGCCTCTCCCCCGCCGTGCGCGTCGTCGTCGCCGACGACCATCTCGTCGTCCGCACCGGGTTCGCCGAACTGCTCGCCACCCAGCCGGACTTCGAGGTGGTCGGGACCGCCGCCGACGGCGCCCAGGCCGTGCGGCTGTGCCGTGACCTGCGCCCCGACGTGGTTCTCATGGACGTCCGGATGCCGGGCATGGACGGCATCGAGGCCACCCGCCGCCTGGCCGCGGCCCCCGGTGAAGGGCCGCGGGTGCTGATCCTGACGACGTTCGACCTGGACGAGTACGTCTACGACGCGCTGCGCGCCGGGGCCAGCGGGTTCCTGCTGAAGGACGTCACCGCCGAGCGGCTGTTCGACGCGGTCCGGGTGATCGCCGCGGGCGAGGCGCTGCTGGCCCCGGCGGTGACCCGGCGGCTGATCGGCGAGTTCGCCCGGCTCCAGCAGGGGCCCGACGCCGGGTCGGCGGCGGTGCTGGCCACGCTCACGCCGCGCGAGACGCAGGTGCTGCGGCTCATCGCCGAGGGCCTGTCGAACCCGGAGATCGCCGCCCGGCTGACCGTCACGGAGGAGACGGTGAAGACGCACGTGAGCCGGGTCCTCGGCAAGCTCGGGCTGCGCGACCGGACGCAGGCGGTGGTCGCCGCGTACGAGACGGGCCTGGTGGTCCCGGGGGCGCGGTCACGTCCCCAGGGAAGTGGTTGATCGGCGCCCCAGCCCCGGGAAGAGCACGGCGGCGACGGCCAGGTGCAGAAGGACCAGCGTCAGTGTCGCGGCCGGGCCCACGGCGCCGCCGAGCGGCCCGAGAAGGGAGACGATCAGCACGACCAGGGCCGTGATCGTCCAGAGGCGGCCGGGCCTGGCCGAGAACCGCTCCAGGGCGGCCAGCAGCGCCCAGCCCGCCAGACCGGCCAGCAGGCTCGCCAGGGCGATGGTCACCGGGCCGACCGTCTGGGTGACGCCGCCCTGCCGCACCGTCAGCACGACGCCGGCCAGAGGTACCGCCAGGCACCACACGGCCAGGGCGGCGGCGGGTGCGCCGATCACGGTGACAAGGAGTCTCTTGGTGAAGGTGTTCACGCCGTTCAGCGTGGCCGGGGGTGCCGTGCCGCCGCATCGGGCCCGCGGTCGCGCCATGTCCTTCTCCGGAGGGGAGCGCCTCCTCCTTTGGTAGGTGCCGGCGGTGCCGTACCGGGGGCTAGCCTGACCCGATGACCGAGCGCCGGCTCCACAGAATTGTCACTGCGGCGATCGTGGTCGCCGGGATCGGCGGACTCGCGGCCTTGACGCTCCGGGGGCAGGCCGGCACGTCCTCGGCCATGCACGTTCTGGACATCGCGGTCGCGGCCGTGAGCGTGGCCGCGGCGGTCGCCCAGCTGTGGTGGCCGATGGCCGGCGCGCTGGTCGCCACCCTCCTCGCGGTCGCCTCGCCGGTGGCCACCCCGGCGGCGACCCTGGGGGCGTTGCAGGTGGCCCAATGCCGGCGCTTGCCCGTCGCGGGCGCGGTGGCGGCGGCCGGCGTCGCGATGCACCTGGCGCAGGGGCTGTGGCGGCCGAACACCGGCATCTCCCTCGGCTGGTGGCTGCTGCTGATCTCCGCCGCGTACGGCGCGATGCTCGGCTGGGGCGCCCTGGCCCGTTCCCGCCGCGCGTTGCTGATCTCGCTGCGCCAGCGAGCCCGCCGTGCCGAGGCCGAGCAGGGCAGGCGGGTGGCCGAGGCGCGGATGGCCGAGCGCCGCAAGCTCGCCGGGGAGATGCACGACGTGCTGGCCCATCGACTGTCTCTGGTGGCCACCCACGCCGGCGCGCTGGAGTACCGCCCGGACTCCTCGCCGGAGCAGCTCGCCCGTGCCGCCGGGGTGGTTCGGGCGGGAGTCCACCAGGCGCTGGAGGAACTGCGCCAGGTGATCAACCTGCTGCGCGAGGACGGCGAGGGGGAGGACGGCGGCCCGGAGCCTCAACCCACGCTGGCCGACCTGCCGCGCCTGGTCACCGAGGCACGCGAGGCCGGAGAACAGGTCCGGCTGCGCGATGAGGTCGCCGATGCCCCCGCCCTCCCGGCCGCCACCGGCCGGACCGCCTACCGCGTCGTGCAGGAAGCGCTGACCAACGCCCGCAAGCACGCCGCCGGACAGCCGGTCGAGGTGCTGCTGCGGGGCGGTCCCGGGGCGCGGTTGCTGATCGACGTTCACAACCCGATGCCCGAGGCCGGTGCGGCGCCGACCTCTCCGGGCAGCGGCACGGGTCTGGTCGGGCTGACCGAACGCGTACGGCTGGCCGGGGGGCGGCTGGACCACCAGGTCGTCGACGGGCGGTTCCGGCTGCGGGCCTCGTTACCATGGCCTGCGTGATCCGCGTTCTCCTGGTGGACGACGACGCCCTGGTCCGTGCCGGGCTGTCCATGATGCTGGACGGCGCCGCCGGCATCACCGTAGTCGGCGAGGCCGCCGACGGCCGGGAGGCCGTCGCGGCGACCGACGCCCACGCCCCCGACGTCGTCCTGATGGACCTGCGGATGCCGCACGTGAACGGCATCACCGCCACCCGCCGTTTACGCGAGCGCGCCCGCCCGCCGGAGGTGATCGTGCTGACCACCTTCGACACCGACGAGAACATCCTGCACGCGCTGCGCGCCGGCGCCAGCGGCTTCCTGCTCAAGGACACCCCGCCCGCGCAGATCGTGGAGGCGGTCACGCGGGTCGCCGGGGGCGATCCGATCCTGTCCCCGCGGATCACCCGCAGGCTGATGGACCGCACCATCACGCAGGCCGGAGCCTACGAGCAGGCCCGCGCCGCGCTGGCCGCGCTCACTCCACGCGAGTTGGAGGTGGCCCTCGCGATCGCACACGGCCGGACGAACGCGGAGATCGCCGCCGAGCTGTTCATGGGCATCACCACGGTGAAGGCCCACGTCTCCAGCATGCTCACCAAGCTCGGCCTGGACAACCGCACGCAGATCGCCCTGCTCGCGCACGACGCCGGCCTGGCCTGACGCGCTCACCCCGCGCCGGCCATGCCGACGCGCTGGGGACCGCCCTGACTCAGGTCACCGCCGCGCCGAAGCCGCCCGTCCGGCACCCTCAGCCGGAGGGGCACGCACTCAGCCGAGCGCGATCGACCGGAGCGCGTCCTCGAAGACGTCGACGGTGGCGGCGACGTCGGCCTCGGTGTGCGCGGTGGACAGGAACCACAGCCCCCGCGGCACCATGTTGACCCCGCGGTCGAGCAGCGCGGCGTGCAGGCGGCCCATCATGGCGCGGTCGGTCCTGGCGAAGTCACGATAGTCGCGCACCGCGGGCCGGTCCGTGAAGTACGTCTGGAAGACCGGGCCCGGCCCGTCCACCAGCATCGGGACTCCCACCTTGGCGGCGGCCTCGCGCAGGCCCGTCATGAGCTGCCGGCCCCGGGCGTGAAGGGTGCCGTAGACCTCCTCGCGCTGCTCGTCCAGGATGCGCAGGGTGGCCTCGGCGGCGGCGATGCCGACGGGCTGCGAGTTGAACGTCCCCGCGTGCGCGACCTTGCCCGAGGAGATGGCGTCCATCACGAACGCCCGCCCGGCCAGCGCGGACACCTGCATGCCGCCCGCCATCGCCTTGCCGAAGACCGACAGGTCGGGGCTGACGCCGAGGTACTCCTGGGCGCCCCCGGGGGCGAGCCGGAAGCCGGTGATGATCTCGTCGAAGATCAGCAGGCTGCCGTGACGGTCGCACAGCTCGCGCACCGCCTGGAGGTAGCCGGGGTCCGGCTCGATGGCGCCGGTGTTGCAGAGCACCGGCTCGGTGACGACGGCGGCGATCTGCCCCGCGTGCAGGTCCATGAGCCGGGTCAGCGACTCCAGGTCGTTCCAGGGACAGATCACCAGGTCGGCGGCGGGCGGCTGGCCCGCGGTCCCGGGCACGGCGCGGGGCCGGTCGTGCGGCCCGGCGTCGTCCAGGGGCGGGTGCACGCTGTAGAGGACCGGGTCGAGCCAGCCGTGGTAGTGGCCCTCGAACTTGAGGATCTTGGGGCGTCCCGTGAAACCCCGCGCCAGCCGCCAGGCGGCGTGTACGGCCTCGGAGCCGACGGTGTTGAAGCGGACGCGCTCGGCCGAGGGCACCATCGCGCACAGCCGCTCGGCGACGCGGGCCTCGGCCGCGTGCTGGGCGGAGTACACGATGCCGCGGGCCACCTGCGCGGTGACGGCGTCGACCACCGCGGGCGGGCAGTGGCCGAGCAGCGCCGGGCCCTGGCCGAGCACGTAGTCGAGGTAGACGTTGCCGTCGACGTCCCAGAGCCTGGCTCCCGACGCCCTGTCCACGTAGAGCGGCACGCCCGCGGTCCGGCGGGCGTCGCTGGAGACGCCGCCGGCGATGTAGTGCTGGGCGGTGGTGTAGAGGTCGCGGCTGACGTCCAGAATCCGGGTCATGCCGACCATCAAACGGTGCCAGATCGCCCGGCGACAAGAAAGACAGCAAGAAGCGGGTCGTAAGCGCAAATTTCGATGCTTGTGGAGGTCGTGGGCCCTTGATGGGCTTACGGACATGTTTCTTGGACGCATTCGGCGTACCCCCTCCAGCCCGGTCGAGCTGGTGGCCCGGCGCGCGCCCGGCGAGCTGGTGAGCCTGGCCGGCCTCGCGCCAGAGCTCGACCCGGCGCCCGGCCCGGCGCCCAGCCGGGAGCTCGGAGCGGACCCGGTGGCCGCCCTGGACCTGTTCGGGCTCGACCGCCTGAGCGAGCTGGCGGCCGGCCGCGGCGGCCCCCTCCTGGACGAGAGCGCGGTGCTCTTCGAGCCGCCCGTGGCCACCTGCACGAAGATCTGCTGCCTGGCGCTGAACTACCAGGAGCACGCGGACGAGAGCGGGCTGGAGGTTCCGCCGGAGCCGGTGCTGTTCTTCAAGCCGCCGTCCGCGCTCGTGGGCCACAACCACCCGGTGCTCCCCCCGGCCCGCACCCGCCATCTGGAGCACGAGGTGGAGCTGGCCGTGGTCATCGGCAAGGTGACCAGGGACCTGCCGGCCGAGCGGTGGCGCGAGGCCGTCGCCGGGTACACGGTGATCAACGACATGACGGCGCGCGACCTGCAACTGGCCAACATCGCCCGCAACGTGCCCTGGGACCAGTCCAAGGGCTTCGACACCTTCGCGCCCGTGGGCCCGTACCTGGCGACGGTGGACGAGGTGCCCGACCCGCAGGCGCTGGAGCTCACCCTGGAGGTGGACGGCCAGGTCAGGCAGCGGGCCAACACCAGGCAGATGGTCTTCGGCCTGCCCCGGCTCATCGCCGACCTGTCCGACGGGATGACCCTGATGCCGGGCGACCTCATCGCGACCGGCACCATCGCCGGCATCGCCCCGCTCAAGGACGGCGACACCATGCGCGCCACCGTGGAGGGAATCGGCACACTGATAAATACGGTCAAATTCCGGTCAGCCTAAAATGGGGGCATGACATACGCTATGGCCGCCCTGGTGGACATCGACGACTTCATGGTCTCGGAGCAGGTCCGAGGGCGGCCATGGGCACAGCGCCAGCTCCGGCACGCCGACCAGGCGGTGCGCGCCGCCGCCCGGGGCCGTCCGGGGGCGACCTGCCACCCCCGGCCGCCCGAGGAGTGGCTCGTCATGCTGACCGGGGCCGATCCCGCCACGCTGATGTCCGACGCGGCCGCGCTGGCGGAGGACGTCCGCGCCGCGATCGTCCGGGAGACCGAGTGGACCGCCACCGTCAGCCTGGGCTTCCCCAGCGTGGGCTCGGTCGCGGCCGAGCGGGACGCCCGGCGGGTCAACGGCTACAAGCTCGTGCTCGGCGGCGACCGGGTGATCGAGCCGCCGTCCGCCGGCCCGGTGGCCGCCGCACCTCCCGTGCGGATAGAGCGGGAGCTGACCAGGCGTGTGCGCGCGGGCGACCGCAACGGCGCGGCGGGGCTGCTGGCGAGCTGGGTCGACAGGTGCGCCCGCGACGCCGACCCCGAGACGCTGCGCAACTGGCTGATCGGCCAGTTGCTGTTCGTCGTGGACGTGGCCAACCGCGCCACGCTGGCCGACGGCTCGACCGACTGGGTCATGACGTGCGCCCGGCTGCCCATCGAGGACATCGTCACGGTCGGCGACATCCACGAGCGCTCCTACCTGCACATGTGGCTGCGTGACACGCTCGGGCGGCTGGTGCCCGAGCCGCCGCGCAGGGACGTGCTCGCGCTGGCGGAGGCGTACATGGACGAGCACTACACCGATCCGGAGCTGCGCCTGGCGACGGTGGCGGAGGCGGTCAGCGCGAGCCCGTTCTACATCTCGCACCTGTTCGCGGAGAAGCGCAGGACGACGTTCCTGCGCCACCTGACGGGGCTGCGCCTGCGGCACGCGCGCCGGCTGCTGTCCACCTCCGGCCTGCCGGTGGACGTGATCGCCACGCGCACCGGCTACCCGACCGCGAAAGCGCTGCGTGGCGCGTTCCGGCGGCACGTCGGCTGCTCCCCCACGGAATACCGCAGGGCCGGGTTCCGGCCCGACCGTGACAGGCCCGACCGTGACCACGCCTGACCGTGACCAGGCCCGATCGTGACCAGGATGGTGCTGATGGACTTGGCGATAGACGGCGGACAGACGGGCCTGCGGCTCGGCCTGGCCGAGCGGGGCAGGATCAAGGAGATCCGCGAGCTGCCCGGCCTGTCGTACGCGGAGGGCTCCCCGGTCAAGGCCGTGCTGGAGCGCATCGGGACGGGATGGGGCGAGCTCGGCACCGTCTGCCTCGGGCTGACCACGATCCTCGACGACGCCGGCGAGCTGGCCGGCCACCTGCTCCGCATCGCCCGCCGCGTGCTGATCACCACCGATGTGGTCACCTCGCACGCGGGCGCGTTCGCGGGCGGCAAGGGCGTGGTGCTGGCCGCGGGCACCGGAGCCATCGCCCTGGGCGTGGGGGACGGCATCCGGCAGGTGGACGGCTGGGGCTACCTCTACGGCGACGCGGGCAGCGGCTTCTGGATCGGCCGCCGCGGCCTCGACGCCGCCTACCGGGGCTTCGACGGTCGCGCGGAGCCCGGCCCGCTAACCGAGCGCGCGCAGGACGTGTTCGGCGACCTGGCGGGACTGCCCGAGCGCCTCTACCTCGCCCCGGACGCGGTGGCGCGCATCGCGCGCTTCGCCGTCCACGTCCTGGAGCTCGCGGAAGACCGTACGGCCCGCGCCATCGCCGAGGAGGCGGCCCGCGAGCTGGCGGGCACGGTGGCGGCGGCGGCCCGCTGCTTCCCGGAGGGCGCGGCGGTGCCCGTCGCGTGGACCGGCCGCCTGCTGCGCGACGCGGGGCTGCGCGCCGGCTTCGAGACGGAGCTGACCCGGCTGCTTCCCCGGGCGGCGCTCCGGCCCCCCGCGGGGGACAGCCTCGCGGGCGCCGCCCTGCTGGCCGCCTCAGCCGTACCCGGCCACTACCAGACGATGATCAGAACGGCGGAACGATGAGAGTGGGTCACGGCACCACCGATCTGCCCGTGCCGGACGGCACGCCGATGGGCGGTTACCTCGACCGGCCAGGGCCGTCAGCGGGCCTGGCCGATCCGCTGACCGTGAGCGCGGTGACCTGGTCGGACGGCGAGCGGCGGTTCGCGCTGGCCACCGCCGACGTCATCTGCGTCAACGAGGACCTGGCCAGGCGGGCCAGGTCGGCGGCCGGATGCGAGCTGTGGCTGGCGGCGAGCCACACCCACTCCGGGCCCGAGACCGGCTGCGTGCCGGGCGGCGGGCCGACGCCCGAGCCGTGGCTCGACCGGATCACCGAGGCGGTCCGCACGGCCGTACGGCGGGCGATCGACGGGGAGAGGCCGTGCGAGGGCACGGTGCACCGCGGCGAGCTGCACGGCGTCGGCGCCGACCGGAGCAGGCCACGGGCGCCGGCCGTGGTGCCGCTGGACCTGGTCGCCGTGCGCGACGGCGGGCTCGCCGGGGTTCTGGTGGTGCTTCCCGTGCACCCCACCGTGCTGCCCGCGACGAGCCGCCTGGTCAGCGCCGACCTCGTCGGAGCCGTACGCAGGAGTCTGCGGGAGCGGCTCGGCGGGAAAGGCTGGGTGACGGGCGCCACCGGCGCGGGCGGCGGCATCAGCCCCCGCCACACCAGGCGCGGCCAGGACGCGGCGGAGCTGGAGCGCCTGGGCGCGCTCGTCGCGGACCGGTGCGCCGAGCTGCTGGCCGGTCCGGGGACCCCGCTCTGGGGAGCCGGACCGGCCGGCGGGCGGATCTCCTGGGCCACGCGGCGCCTGACGCTCGAACCCGCCGCCACGACGGCCGACGAGGGCGCGCTGACCGCCGGGTACGAGCGGGCCGTGGCGTCGGGCGATCCGGTCGCCACGCGCCTGGCCCGCAGCCGGCTCGAAGGGGTGCGCGCCCGGACCTCGCCACCCGCCCGCACGGGCGTGGACGTGAACGTCGCCCGCCTGGGCGTGCTCGCCCTCGCCGGGCTGCCCGGCGAGCCGTTCCTCGCCGTCGCCGGGCGCATCGCCGGGCGCGACGCCGGGCGCGTCCCCGACGGTCCAGGCGAGCCCACCGTGGTCCTGGGCTACGTCAACGGCTATCCCGGATACCTGCCGACCGCCGGCGCCTACCGGCGCGCCGAGTACGAGGTGCTGGCCAGCCACGTGGCCGCGGGCAGCGCCGAGCTCATCGCCGACACCGCACGACACCTGCTGGAGGAAGTGTGATCGACCAGGGCGCGTACGCGCTGATCGCCCGATCGGCCGTGGACCGGCTGCTCACCGCGGAGCGCGACGCGATCGAACGAGCCGGCGCGCTCGTCCACGCCGCGTTGCGGGCGGGCGGGGTGCTCCAGGCGTTCGGCACCGGCCATTCGAGGTCCGTCGCCCTCGAACTCACCGGCCGGGCGGGCGGCCTGGTGCCGGCCAACCAGCTCGGCATCCGCGACCTCGCCTACTACGGCGACGCCTCACCGCGGGACATCCTCGACCCGAAGATCGAGCGCGAGCCCGGCCTGGCCGCGCGCGTCTGGGCGCTGGCCGACATCCGGCCCGAGGACATCTTCGTGATCATCTCGAACTCCGGCGGCAACGCGGCGATCGTCGAGATGGCCCGCCTCGCCGTACGGCACGGGCACCAGGTGATCGCCATCACCTCCCGCGCGCACACCGCCGAGGTGGCCGTCGAGGAGCGGCTGGCGGACCTGGCCCAGGTGGTCATCGACAACGGCGCGCCGTACGGCGACGCCGCGATGCCGCTGCCGGGCGGCGGCACGGCCTGCGGCGTCTCGACCCTCACCGGCGTGCTGGCCGCGCAGCTCCTGGTCGCCGACGTCGCCGGCCGCTTCGTCGCCGCCGGGGAGCCGCCGCCCGTCTTCCGGTCGGCCAACACCCCGGGCGGGGACGCGCACAACGACCGGCTGCTGGAGAGGTACGGCTCCCGCGTGCGCCTCGGCGACGCCTAACCCCGCACGAGCCGGTACGGCTGGCGGGGCCGGCCGGCCTGGGTGCCCTTGACCGGGGGCAGCGGCCAGGCCAGCCCCTCCTCCGCGAGGCTCTGCAGGACCCTGCGGGCGCTGCGCGGGGACAGCGACAGCACCTCGGCCACGATCTCGGCGTCGACCACCATCGTGTCGCCGTCGTCGAGGCTCTCCACCAGGCGGTCGAGCAGTTTGGCCGCCTTGGTGGCGACGACGGGCCCGCTCTCCTGCGGCCTGCGCCGGCGTACCGGCAGCGACAGCACGGTGCCGTCCGCCCCGACCAGGTACGCGGCGGCGGCCCCCGCCTGGCGCGCCTTCTCGACGGCCGCCAGCGCGTTGGCGTCGGCGTCGCGAGCGGTGCTGCCGAGCCCGATGCCCACCTCGACGGCCACCCCGGCGTCGGAGTGGATCCGGTCCATGAACGGCGCCACCCTGAACCCGTCGGTGGCCTGGCCGAGGGCGCCGACGGTGGCGGTGACCACGTAGCCGTTCTCGTCCCGGGGCACGACGGTGGCGCCCATCAGCCGCGCGTCGGCGAGCAGCGAGCGGTGCAGGGACAGCTTCAGCTCCTGCTGCCAGTAGTTGCCCGGCCCGGAGTAGGCGGGCTTGGCGGAGGCGGCCAGCTCGACGACCACGATGGCGATCTGCGCGTCCTCCAGCCTGCTGCCGGTGCCGAGCAGGGCGGCGGTGTTGAGCGCGAGGCGCAACGTGTGGGAGGTCGGCAGCAGGCGCAGCACGGGCACCCCGGCGGCGGTCAGCCGGTTGGAGACGCTCCTTATCGTGGTGAGCGCCGCGGTGGTCTCCCCCTGGCGGTAGAGCTGCTCGTGGAAGGCGCTGAAGCCGCGCGCCGACTCCGGCCGGTCGTACTCGGACAGGTGCACGCCGCCGGTGCTCACCCCGATCTCGGCGTACGCCTCGTCCACGTCCGCGGCGGGCAGCGAGTCGATGCTCACCCGGGCAGGGTCGATGCCGTGGGTGAGCACCCCGCGCAGCAGGCTGGCGTACAGGCTGGCGCCGCTCATCGGCACGAACGTGGCGGGGATGGGCAGCTCGCCCGCCTTCCTGGCCAGGTCGTGCTGGAGCGGCCCGGTGAACAGCACCACGTCGATGCTGTCGGCGATCTTCGAGAACTTCTCGAAGGTCTCCTGCTCCTCGGCGTGCGGGGCGCCGACCAGCCGCCAGTCGGTCGCGGCCGGGAGCTCGGCGCCGATCATCATGATCTGCTCGACGAGATCGTGCGGTCCCACGACCCCGATCGCCACCCGTGACCGCGTTTCGGAACGCAGCCGATCCATGATCTTGATCACCCCAGTCCGGATCTCCACTGCAGCAAGCGGGTCATCGTCGCACCGAGCACCGCGGCCTGGTCCCCCTCCGCAAGACCACTGAAGATTACCCTCCCCAGCGATATCCGAAGATCGATGAAGGGGAAGTCGGACCCGTAGACCACCCGGCCGGTCCCGACCTCCCGCACCATCCTGGCGATGTCGGGACCGGTGTTGTAGGACCCGCACACCTCCAGGATCACCCCTGGACGCCGCTGCGCCACCTCGATGGCCCGCTCGAAACCGAGCGGGGTGGCGCCCGCGTGCCCCGCGATGATCACCGCGTCGGGGTGCTCCGCCGCGACGGCGTCCACCTGGTCCAGGTCGTTGTACGGGGAGCCGTCGTAGGTGTGGGTGAGCACCGGGCAGCCGGTGCGCTGCGCGAACTCCCACACGCCGGCGTAGCGCCTGCCGGTGAGCGGGTAGTCGTGCAGGTCGGGGTGGAGCTTGATGCCGCCGAAGCGCGGGTCGTCGCCCCACCTGGCCAGCTCGCCCGCGGGATCCTGCCAGGGGTTGACCGTCAGGTATCCGGTGAAACGGCCCGGCGCGCGGTCCACCGCCTCGGCGGTCGCGGCGTTCCCCGCCGCCGCGTCGAGCTGGATCGCCAGGTGGCTGGAGAGGACCGCGTGGGCCACTCCGCACCTGTCCATCACCCTGACCATCGCCTCGGGGGTCGGCTCGGGGATGAAGAACAGGCTGTAGGGGCCGGTGTGCGCGTGCGCGTCGACGATCCGGACGCCGCTCTGCGGGCGCCGCCGCCACAGCGCGGTGGTGATCGCGTTCACGCCGCCCCCACGGGCAGCAGCCCCAGCAGGGTGCCGGCGGCGATCGCCGCCACGGCCCCGTCGTCGAGCTCCGCCCACAGCAGGCGGGTGACCGCCTCGGCGGGGTCCCTGAGCGGCGCCCCGGTGCCGAAGACGAGGCGGCGCTCGCCGTACCTCTCGACGAGCCATTCGAGGCCGCAGTGCGAGGACAGGTTGGCCAGCCCCAGGTACACGTTGCCGGTGCGCGACAGCACCCCCGCCACCTGCCTGAGCTGGCGGTAGCCGAGCGCGCCGACCACGATCCGCAGCTCCGGGTGCGCGGCGGCGACGGACTCCACGGCGGGCCACGCGGTCTGGGCCGCGTCCACGAGCAGCGGCAGCCCGGCCTCGGCGATCGCGCCGAGCATGGTCGCGCAGTCGGCGCCCGCGAGGTCGTAGCCGTGGTCGGCGGGGTAGGCGCGGACGGCGCACACCCCGCCCTCCAGCGCGGCGCTCACGAACTCGGCCGGGGTGCCGGTCTCCCCGCAGGTGTCGGGCAGCATCACCCAGCAGGGACGCAGCCGGGGCTGCCCGGCGACCAGGCCGAGCAGCTCCCTGTTGCCCGTCGCCGGGTCGTGCAGCCACGACAGGGTGTGGCTGACCACGGCCTCGGCGATGCCGAAGCGGTCCATCCTGTCCAGCGCCTCCGTGATCGAGCCCGTGCCCGTGTCCCTGCGGGGGTGGCGGCCGAGCATCGCGTCAGCGTCGATCAGCATGAACCGTCCAATCGTCGGGGACGGAGGGTGGCTCGTCCCGGTAGGGGAAGATGCCGACGGTGAACCTGCCGTCGGCGCGCCTCAGGCCGAGCGAGTGGATCTCGCCGTACTCGGCGGTCCTGGTGGCGGGGTCGGGGATCCTGGCCGGGCCCGTCCCGTACAGCACCTCGTCGGGCGGCTCCAGGGGGACCACGAGGATTCCCGGGCCGCGGGTGCCCGCGAACCCGCCGTCCCGCTCCGTCCACGGTGACAGGCCGTGGATCTGCCAGACCGCACCGGCGCCGAACCCGTCGGCGTCGATCCGGTCGGTGACGACCCAGTACGGGGCGTCGCCCTTGACGAAGACGATCTCGCGATCGTGCCGCGCGCCGTAGCCGTGGTGGTGCCCGGCGAAGACGTCGGCCCGCGCGGAGACGGAGAACCGGTCGCAGGCGGCGCGGCGGTCCTCGGTGTACTCCTCGCCCGGCACGAGCAACGTGTTGTGCGCCCTGGTCGCCTGGTACCAGTCGTGGTAGCCGGGGTCGTCGTAGGACGGCGGGCCGCCCCCCTCCCAGGCCAGCGGCACGCCCCAGCCCGTCAGCACGAAGTCGAGCGCCGCGTGGTGGCTGTGCGGTTCGAGCTCGTGGCCGACGTACGGGCCGTAGTTGACGACGGTGTGGAAGTCGCCGTGGCGGAAGGTCGCGTAGCCGCTGGCCTCCAGGTTGTGGGAGCCCTCGACCGGCTCGACGCCCTCGGGCCAGATCAGGCCGCTGTCCTGCAGGTGCGGCACCCAGCCGCCGGAGGTCGTCAGCACGCTCAGCCAGTGGTACATGGCCCGGCGGCGCGGGTGGGCGGCCAGCGAGGGCTCGACGGCCACGGCCCGTTCCAGGTTGTCCAGGCACATGAGGTGGTAGCTGGGCGAGCGCTCGTGGTGGCCGCCGTCGGGGCGCACGTCCCGGTCGAGATGCTCCAGGATGCGGGCCATGGCGACCTCGGCCCACCGCCCCGCCTCGGGGAGGTCGGCGAAGACCCTGGCGGTGTGCAGCAGCTCGCACGCGGCGACGAACTGCCAGTTGCCGTGGCGGAACGCGTCGTGCTCCTCCGCGGTCCACCTGGCGCCGCCGACGACCGTCTTCATCATCCGCAGCCAGCACCCGTCGCTCAGCGCCGGCTCGCCCGCGAAGACGGCCAGCGCCTCGGTGACGTACATGGCGCGGGCGCGGACGCCGAGGGAGTACCAGATCACGTCGAGCCCCGGCCAGTCGCCCTTGACCCGGTCGCGGTCGTCGTACCACTGGCGGAACAGCCGGTCCCACTCGGCGGCGTAGCGGGGGTCCCCGGTCTCGGCGTAGGCCGTGATCAGCGGGGACATCCAGCGCAGGTAGTGGAAGCCGTACAGCAGCGAGCGGCCGTGGCCCCTGTCCAGGAAGTCGACCTCGACGCCGAGCAGGGCGTCCGCCCCTTCCGCGCCCAGGGCCGCCGGGGCCGGCCGCCGCCACCGCCAGGCCCTGGCCTCGGCGACGCCGCCCGTCCCGAGCGCGTCGAGGAGCGCCTCGTCGGTGATGTGCCGCATGCGCGTGGGGTGCACGTGCGGCGCCTTCTCCACCGACATCACAGCCGCACCGGCCGTCCGGTACGGGCTGATTCGTGCGCCGCGGCGAGCACGGCCGTCACGTCCCGTGAGCTCTCCACGCTGACCAGCGGCTCGGCGCCGGTGCGGGCGCAGTCCACGAAGTGGTGGATGGCGTCGCGGTAGGCCCCCGCGGGGATGCCGTGCACGACCCGCTGGAGCATGTTGCGCGGGTAGGAGTAGGACTTCTCGGTGGCGAGCTGGATGTTCTCCTTCTGCCGGTCGAGCTGGATGACGCCGGACTCGCCGGCCACGGTGACGTAGCTGTCGACCATGGTCGGGAAGGTGTTCGGGTAGATCCAGGCCGACTCGAAGGTGGCGACGGCGCCCCGGCTGAAGCGGGCCTGGATCTGCATCGCGTCGGGGGTGTCGATGCCCATGCCGCGCAGCCTGCCGTGGCGGGCGGTGGCGAACACCTCCGCCACGCGGTCGTCGTAGAGCCAGGTGACCAGGTCGATGTCGTGGCTGGACAGGAACCAGGCGCAGGTCGTCCGGTCGGCCCAGCCGATCATCTCGGTGGGCACGTGGATGGTGTCGTTCTTGCGGGCGTAGCCCACGACCGGCTCGCCGATCAGCTCCATCTGCTGCTTGGCCTGCGCGTACGCGGGCACCCAGCGGTGGTTGAACAGGCACATCGCGGTGACGCCGGCCTGCCGGATCGCGGCCACGGAGCGGTCCGCGTCCTCGACCGTGGTCGTGAAGGGCTTCTCGACCAGGATGTGCACGCCGGCCTCCGCCGCCGCCACCATCACGTCCGCGTGCAGGTGGTCGGGGGTGGTGATCGACACGGCGTCGACCGTGCCGGAGGCGAGCAGCTCCCGGTAGCCGGGGTAGACGGCCGCGTGGGGTGCGGCGTCGAGGGCGCGGCGGGCGACGGCGGTGATCTCGGCGTCCGGGTGGGCGGACAGGACCTCGGCGTGGCCGCGCCCCATGATCCCGGCGCCGACGATCCCGACTCTGAGCTTAGGCAAGTGCGTCATCCCATTGCTTCTCTGCTGCGTCGAGCGCCTCCTTGGCGCTCTTGGATCCCTGGAGGAAGGCCCTGACCGCCTCGGCCAGCGACTCCGCCAGCTCGCCGTCCTTGGAGGTGCCCAGCGGGACGTACTCCAGCTTCGGCAGGCCCGCGACGATCACCCGCCGGGCCACGGCCATCGGGTCGTCGCCGCCGGTGCCGGCGAAGAAGGCGTCCTTGGTGGAGGAGACCGTCGAGGGGTAGATCGGCACCAGCTTGCAGAAGGCGAGCTGGTTGGCGCCGTTGGTGAAGAACTTGACGAACTCGGCCGCCGCCCGCTGGTGCTTCGACGCCTTGGGGATGGCCACGGTCTGCTGGGCGAGCAGCAGGTATCCGCCGGTCTTCGTCTGGACGGGCTCGGTGACGACCAGGTCCTCGTAGACGTCGGGGGCGTTCTTCTGGATGTTGACCAGCGTCGCCGCCGTCGCGCTCGCCCCCATCGCGAGCTGGCCGTTCTCCAGGGTCTGCGGGTAGTTCCTGACGTCCTTGGAGACCGTTCCCGGCGCGAGGCCGTGCTTGTCGTAGCTCTTCTTGAACGACTCCAGCAGCTCGGCGACCTCGGGGGTGTTGAACGCCGCCTTCTTCTTGTCGGCGCTCAGCAGCTCGACGCCGTAGTAGCGCAGCACGGCGGCCGCGTTGGGGCCGGGGACGTCGTTGCTGCCGTAGACCTTGGTCTCGGCGTAGACCTTGTCGGCCAGCTCCAGGGCCTCGGCGTAGGACTTCGGCGGGGCCTGCTCGTCGAAGCCGGCCTTGCTGACGACGGACCTGCGGTAGATGCCCACGGGCGTGCCGCCGTTGTACCAGGGCACGGCGTACAGCTTGCCCGACACGCGGAGCGGCTCGATCAGGTTCGGCTGGAAGTCGGCCAGGTCGGCGGGCTTGAACAGCCCGTCGAGCGGGGCCAGCGACGGGGCGAACCTGCCGAGGTCGGACGAGGCGAGGTTGACCGCGTCGGGGACGTCGCCGCTGGCGACCGCCCCGAGCAGCTTGGTGGCGATGTCCTGCCCGGGCACGTCGACCCACTTGACGGTGACCTTGGGGTGGTCCTTCTGGTACTGGGCGATCAGCCCGTCGACGTAGGCGCCGAAGTTCTTCTTCAGGTTGATCGTCCAGAACTCGACCTCGCCCTCGAACGGCTGGTCGTCCACCGCGGTGGACGTGCCGCCCGACGTTCCGGCGACGCAACCGGACGACATGAGAGCCAGCGCCAGCGCGCCCGCCCCTAAGGTTCTTCTCCTCGACACCGGGACCCTCCTGACAACTTATGGCCGTCCCTAATCATTCTTTTCGGCACCTTGTCATCCGAGAGCTGGGACGTCAAGAGGGGCATTTGTGTGCTCTTGACGGTCCAGAGGGGCGTATATAGGCTGCGGTCCAAATTCCGGCCAACTCTTATCGAGACTCTGGACGTCACTATTAAACGGCGAAGGATGTGAGGCCGGTGGCCACCAGCCGGATCCCGGGGCAGCGCTGGTACACGCCGTACCTCTTCCCGTTGCCGGCCCTGATCCTGTTCGGGGTCTTCTTCGCCTGGCCGGCCGTCACCGCGCTCCAGCTCTCCTTCACCGACTACGACGGGGTCAGCCCGCCCGTCCTGACCGGGCTGGACAACTTCGGCAGGATCCTCGGCGACGCCCGGTTCTGGACCGCCCTGCGCAACTCGCTGGTGTTCCTCGCCGGGCTCTTCCCGCTGCTCGTGGTGCTCCCGCTGCCGCTGGCCGTGCTGGTCAACCAGAAGCTGCCCGGCATCAGGACGTTCAGGATGCTCTACTACCTGCCGGTCGTGACCTCGATGGTCGCGGTCGCGGTGGCCTGGAACTACGTCTTCCACCAGCAGGGCGTCGTCAACTGGCTGCTCACCGGCTTCGGCGTCCTGGACGAGCCGATCCAGTACCTCCTCGACCCCGTCTGGGCGCTGCCCGCGCTGATCCTGGTCGAGGGCTGGAAGAACATGGGCGTCTACATGATGGTCTACCTGGCGGGCCTCCAGACGATCCCGTCGGACCTCTACGAGGCCGCCAAGATCGACGGCGCCAACGGCTGGCACCGGATGCGGCGCATCACCGTCCCGCTCATGGTCCCCTACATCGCGGTCACCATCACGATGGCCATGCTCGACGCGATGCAGGCGTTCACCACCGTCTTCGTGATGACCAAGGGCGGCCCGCAGGACGCCACCCTGATGCTCGGCTACTACATCTGGTCCGAGGCGTTCGAGAAGTACGACATGGGCTACGCCAGCGCCGTCGGCCTCGTCCTGTGGGTGCTGCTGATCGTGATGGCCCTGCTCAACTACCGGCTCACCAGCGGAAAGAAGGACGAGCGTTGACCCGGAGGCTCGGCTGGTGGACGCGGCGCGTCGGCATGTACGTGCTGCTCACGGCGATCGCGCTGGTGTTCGTCGGCCCGTTCCTCATCCTGCTGTCGGCGGCGTTGAAGCCGTCGGGCCAGGCCGTCTTCTCCTTCCCGCCGGACATCATCCCCCGGCCGCCCGTGCTCACCTGGGCCAAGGAGGCGTGGACGGCCATCCCGTTCCCGCGCTACCTCCTCAACTCGATCCTCCTCGTGGCCGTGATGGTGCCGGTCTACATCCTCGTGTCGGCCCTGTGCGCGTACCCGCTGGCGCAGATGGTCTTCCGCGGCCGGAGCCTGATCTTCTTCGCGATCCTCGCCACCATGTTCATGCCCGGCGAGGTCATGCTGCTGCCGAGATTCCTGGTGGTCTCCCAGATCGGGATGGCCGACAGCTACCTGGGAGTGATCCTGCCGGGCCTGCTGTCGGCGTTCGGGATCTTCCTGCTCCGGCAGACCTTCGCCGGGGTGCCGCGCGAAGTCGTGGACGCCGCCAGGACCGACGGCTGCCACGAGCTGCGCATCTTCTGGCACGTCATGCTGCCCGCCGCCCGCCCCACCCTGGCCATCCTCGGCGTCTTCGGCTTCATCTCGGTCTGGAACAGCTTCATCTGGCCGATGGTGGTGCTGAAGGACTCCTCCCTCTATCCCATCTCGCTGGGCATCGCCTACCTGGCCGGGATCACCGGCACGGACGTCCGCAGCCTGGCGGCGGGCACGATCATCTCGATCCTGCCCGTGGTCGTCTTCTTCATGATCATGCAACGCCACGTCCTGGAAGGCATGCGCGGCGCGGTCAAGAGCTGACGCCGCCTGCCGCTCGTGAAAGGGTCACACATGCTCACTCGCCGGCAATTCGGCCTCGGCGCGCTCTCCCTCGGGGCGCTGACCGCACTGCCCGGCACGGCCCGCGCCGCGGCCGGCCACGACTACACCTCGCGCGAGACGTTCGACCAGTTCGACAAGCTGTTCCACGAGAGCGGCGCCGTCGGTCAGCCCACCGACACCAACGAGGCCGGCGGCCTCGGCTGGGGCGCGTCCTACGTGCTGGCCGCCTACGTCAGGATGTACGAGGCCTACCGCGACACCGCCTACCTGGACCGGCTCATCCACAACGCCGACCTGGTGCTGGCGGGCCGCGACTCCGAGCGGGGCGTCACCGACTACCGCGGCCTGTCGCTGCCCGCCTGGCGCAGCATCGTCTACAGCGCCGGCGGTGTGAGCCTGCTCGACGCCGCCGGGCAGCCGCTCCTGGAGGTGCGCAGCGCGCTGGCCAACGTCAACGACGCCGTGGCCACCGTACGAGCGGGCTCCTCGGAGGGGCGTTTCACGCTGGAGGTGCGCAATCCGGTCAAGGCGAAGGTGTCCACCTTCACCGACCTGACGATGGACCCCGGCAGCCCCGACTACGCCGTGAAGCGGATCCTCGACGCCTACCCGTCGCCGACCATGGTGACGGCCAAGGACCTGCGGCCCTCGCCCGCGGGGGCCGCGACGCCGGCGCAGGGGGCGTTCAAGCTGGCGGCCGCGCCGGTGATCTTCGCGGTGCACACCGGCATGATCACCTACCCGCTCGCGTCGTTCGTCCGGATCGTCCGCCGCGACCCGCGCCTGCTCGCCGACGCCCGCTACCGCGCCAAGGCCGCCGAGTACCTGGAGGCGTGCCAGGCCGCCGCGGCCGCGCACGACCCCGAGTGGATGGCGGGCGGTTACTACATCTGGCCCAAGGGCATGCCCGTCCCCTACGACGGCGTCGAGCAGCCCATCAACCAGAGCGTCGCCCTCGGCCAGACCTACGCGGAGCTGGCGGCGGCGACCGGGGACTCGCACTTCCGCGACCGCACGCGCCGTCTGGCCGCGACGTTCGCCCGCGACCTCAAGGTCAACGACAAGGACGCCTACACCTGGCCGTACTGGCCCGGCTTCGGCAAGCTCTACAGCGGCTACACCAAGGCCGACGGCGTCTCCGAGTGGACCCCGTCCTACGGCTCGCCGCCCAAGGGCGCGCAGCAGGGCGAGGACCTCAGCCACGGCGGGATCGACATCGAGTTCGCCGCCGCCGCGCACCGATGGGGCCTCGGCTTCACCGGCAGGGACATGGTCCGCTTCGCCCGCTCCTACACCAGGAACATGGCCACCACCGACAACGGCGTCGCCACGACCTTCCTGAGGGTGGACGGCAGCGGCGGCCTGGCCCCCGCCGGCCAATATCTCCAGGCGCCGCGCTTCATGCCGGTCGCCCGGTGGGACGAGGCGCTGTTCCCGCACGCGCTGGCGGTCTACGCCGACCACGCCGTCGAGTCGCAGTACGGCTCCACCCTGCTCTCGGTCGCCTACCTCAACTGGCAGGGCCGCAGGTAGCCGGGCACGGAAGGGGCTCGCCGCGTGATCGACGGCGAGCCCGCCGGCCGTTCGCCGGTCAACCCATGCCGAGGCTCTGGGCGAAGGTCCGCACGTCGGAGATCACCCAGTACTCGGCTACCCTGCCGCCCTCGACGCGCAGGATGTCGTGCCCGCTGAACGCGACCCGCGTGCCCGCGGGCGCCGTGGCCCCGTCCAGACCGCCCCGATAGGACCCGGCGAACGTCCAGCG
This sequence comes from Nonomuraea sp. 3-1Str, assembly GCF_031570565.1. Taxonomy (NCBI): domain Bacteria; kingdom Bacillati; phylum Actinomycetota; class Actinomycetes; order Streptosporangiales; family Streptosporangiaceae; genus Nonomuraea; species Nonomuraea sp. 3-1Str. Next base: position 47,149 of record NZ_JALHBK010000032.1, on the reverse strand, counting down.
GGCGGCCACCGTGTCGCCGTCCACGATCGGACCGACGTCGAGGGTGACCGTGACGCCCGTGAACGGGGCGTGCCCCTGGGCGAGGACGGCGGCCAGCTCGGCCGCTCCCCGGACGTCGTGCCCGGGCCAGTGGCCGACGAAGCCGGGAGTGACGAGGTCGTGGGCCAGCGCGAAGTCCCCGGCCCACATGTCCAGCAGCCAGCGTTCGTACAGCTTCCTGATGCCGTCGTTCATGGATGACTCCCGGGATCGTCCTGGATGGCCGGTCCCCTCCTACCCTCCGGGGCCGGGGCGTGCGCCCGCGTGCCCGCCGTGTCGCAGAAAACCTGATTGCGGGGGGAACGCCCGTCCCGGCATCATCCCGGCATGGATCTCCTCGCCTCCCTGCCTGCCTTCGCCGTCGCCGTCGTGCTCATCTCGGCCTCGCCGGGCCCCGCGATGGCCCTCATCCTGCGCCGAGCCGCGGTGCGGGGGCTCTCCGGCGCGGTCCCCACGGTGCTCGGCCTCGAAGCAGGGCTCTACGTCTGGGCGCTGTGCGCCGCCGCCGGCCTGGCCGCCCTCGTCGCCGCCTCCGAGGTGGCCTTCGTCGTCCTGCGCGTGGTGGGCGCCGCCTTCCTGCTGTACCTCGGGGTGAAGTCCTGGCGGTCGGCCTGGCGCGGCCGCGCCACGACCGCCGCCACGGAGGAGGCGGAGGTGGAGGAGGAGCCCGTGGCGGCGTCCGGCCGCGGCGCCTGGTGGAAGGCGTTCGGGGAGGGCGCCGTCGTGATGCTGGCCAACCCGAAGGCCGCCGCCTTCATGATCGCCTTCTATCCCCAGTTCGTCCCGGCCGACCGGCCGCTCCTCACCACCACCGCCCTGCTGGCCCTGCTCCAGGTGGCCATGGAGACGGTCCTCTACCTCTCGCTGGCGGCGGTCGTGGGCCGCGCGGGCGCGTGGTTCCGCCGCCCGGTCGTCCGCCGCCGCCTGGACGCGGTGAGCGGGACCGTGCTCGTGGCCCTCGGCCTGCGCGTCGCCATCGAGGGCCGCTGACCGGCCTTCCATAACTGTGGCTTCTGGTAGCCATCCCGAACATCTCTTGGACTTCTGACTCCCCGCCGGGCACCCTGGACACAGATCCACCGGAACCTCGGCAGGGAGCACCCATCATGGCCACCTTCGTCCTCGTCCCCGGCATGTGCCACGGCGGCTGGAGCTTCGAGCCGCTCACCGAGCGGCTGCGCGCCCTCGGCCACCGTGTCCACGCCGTCACGCTCAGCGGAGTCAGCGAGCGCCGCCACCTGATGGCCGGCGGGGTCAACCTCGACACCCACATCCAGGACGTGACCGCCCTCCTGGAGGCCGAGCAGGTCGAGGACGCCGTGCTCGTCGCGCACAGCTACGGCGGCATGGTCATCACCGGGGCCGCCGACCGCGCCCCCGGCCGGGCCGGCTCGCTGGTCTACATCGACGCGGTCGTCCCCTCCGACGGCGACTCCTGCTGGTCCCTCGTCCGCGACGAGGAGCGCCGGTGGTACACCGACGTGGACGAGACCGGGTTCGGGGTGCGCCCGCAGCCCTTCTTCGACCCGCGGGCCACGCCGCACCCGCTCGCCTCGGTCCTGCAGCCGCTCCGCCTCACGGGCGACCTCGCGCACGTGCGCCGCAGGGACTACGTGTACGCGGCGGGATGGGACGGCGAGTCGCCGTTCACCGTCTTCCACGAGCGGCTGCGGCAGGACCCGGCCTGGACGGCCCACGCGGTGAACGGCCGCCACAACCTCATGCGCGACGCCCCGGACGAGCTGCTCAAGATCCTGCTCGACGCGGCCTGATCTGCGAGGCGCGCAGCAGCGTGGCGGGGACGAGCGCGGCGAGGGCGGTCCGCCACGGCACCACGTCGCGGGTCCGCGCCGGGGACAGCAGCACGGCCGACCGGACCGCCGGCGCGCCCGAGCCGGACGCCCGTCAGGGACGGTCGCCGGTGGCGATCTTGAGGCCCAGGCCCAGGAGAACGGACCCGACCAGGCGGTCCAGGATCTTCTCGAAGCGGCGATGGCCGACCAGCCGGGCGGTGTGGTGCGCAGTGATCGCGAAGGCGAACTGTCCGGTCAGGTTGGCCGTGGCGGCGATGAGGGTCAAGCCGATGATCACGGGGATCGCCGTGCCGTCGTGGGCGGTGACGAACTGCGGCAGCAGCGCGGTGAAGAAGGCCGCGGCCTTGGGATTGAGCAGGTTGGTGGTCAGCCCCTGGCGGAACAGCGCCGGGGACGAAGCGGGCGCCGGCGGCGCATCCGCGGCCGGCTCCTTCGGCTCCTTCGAGCGCCACGACCGCCAGAGCATGCGGGCGCCCAGGTAACCGAGGTAGGCGGCTCCGGCCAGCTTGAGCACGGTGAACGCGATGGCGGAGGCGGCGAGGACCGCGGAGATGCCGGCGCCGGCCGCCAGCCCCCAGAGCAGCAGGCCCGCCGCGCTGCCCAGGCCGGTCCGGACTCCGGCGCCCCACCCCTGGCGCATCGCGTTCCGTACCACCAGGGCGGTGTCGGGCCCAGGCGTGATCGTGATCATCCCGACGATGGCCAGATAGGCGAACAGCGCCTCACGCGTCATGATCCCAGCCTAGTGTCCGGGTGATCGGCGAGAGGCGGGAATGCCCGAGGGGGGTGGGGTGTTGAGCCGGGCATCAGTTGAATTTTCAACGAACCGGAGGGAATCATGCCCGCCATCACCGCCGACACGCTGACGCTGCCGCGCATCGCCGTACCCGACCCGGCCGCCGTCGCACGGCGGCCCGTGCGGTCGGTGACGACCGCGCCGAGCGGGTTCGAGGGCGAGGGCTTCCCGGTTCGGCGCGCGTTCGCCGGGGTGCCGCAGTCGCTGCTGGACCCGTTCATCCACATGGACCAGATGGGCGAGGTCGAGTACGCGCCCGGCGAGCCCAAGGGCACCGCCTGGCATCCGCACCGCGGCTTCGAGACCGTCACCTACATCATGGACGGCATCTTCGAGCACCAGGACTCCAACGGCGGCGGTGGCACGATCACCGACGGCGACACCCAGTGGATGACCGCGGGGGCGGGGCTGCTGCACATCGAGAAGCCCCCGGAGCACCTGGTGGTCTCGGGCGGCCTGTTCCACGGCGTCCAGCTGTGGGTCAACCTGCCTCGCGCCCACAAGTTCCACCTGCCCCGCTACCAGGACATCCGCGGCCGGCAGGCGGCGCTGCTGGCCTCGGCCGACGGCGGCGCGCTGCTGCGGGTGATCGCCGGTGAGCTGGACGGGCACGCCGGTCCCGGCATCACGTTCACCCCGATCACGATGGTGCACGCGACCGTGAGCCCCGGCGCGCGGCTGGAGCTGCCGTGGAACCCCGGCTTCAACGCCCTCGCGTACGTGCTGGCCGGGAACGGCTTCGCCGGTGAGGAGCGCACGCCGGTGCGCAAGGGGCAACTGGCCGTCTTCGGCCCGGGCGGCGCGCTCACCGTCGCCGCCGGCCCGGCCCAGCCCCAGGCCGAGCCGAACCTGGAGGTGCTGCTGCTGGGCGGGCAGCCGATCCGCGAGCCGGTCGTGCACTACGGCCCCTTCGTGATGAACAACCGCGCCGAGATCATCCAGGCGATGGAGGACTACCAGGCGGGCCGCCTGGGCGTCGCCCCCGCCGAGCGCCTTCCGCACACCGACGGGCCCGTCCCGGGACAGGAGTGACCATGCAGATCGAGACGACGGCCGAGGAGTACGAGCGGGCCCGCCTGTTCTTCGACTCGCAGGACTACATCGGGGCCGCGCGCATCCTGGCCGGGGTGGTCGCGGCCGCCCCGGAGAACGTGGCGGCCCGGCTGCTGCTGGCCCGCGCCTACTACCACTCCGCCCAGCTCGGCCGGGCGGAGGCCGAGCTCCGGCTGGTCCTGGAGCGCGACCCCGCCGAGGGGTACGCGTACCTGCTGCTCGGACGTACGCTGCAACGCCGCAACAGGCCCCAGGACGCCGAGCCGTACCTGCGTCTCCATGCGGCGATGACCGGCGAGTGACGCCCCCGGCCTGAGGAACTGCCCCTCCTCAGGTCACGGGGTCACCTTCCTGGCCGGACCGCCGGGAGCGGGCGAACGCCTTTACGATGTAGATCAGGGAATTGGGAGCTTCTGCCGCCTTGCCAGGGCATGATCCGGAGTTTAGGTTAGGCTTACCTAATACTTCGGAGGCAGAAGCTCCATGTCCGTGCAGTTCCCGCCCTCCGCCGCGCCGCGCTCCGCCTACCCCGCGGATGTGCTCCCCGCCCGGCTCCGCCGTCTCCTCCTCCACCTCGCCGGCTCCGGCACCCCCGTCTCGGCCTACGTCTACGACGGGGAGGTGGCCGCCGAACGGGCCCGCGAGCTGCGGGCCTCCTTACCGGAGTGGGCGGCCGTCCACTACGCCGTCAAGGCCAACTCCTTCCCCGGCGTCGTCGCCGCCCTCGCCCCGCACGTGGACGGATTCGAGGTGGCGTCGCGGGCCGAGCTGGACCTCGCCCTCGGCGCGCGTCCCACGACGGGCGCGCCCGCTCCCGTCGTGGCCGCCGGACCCGCCAAGTCACCACCGTTCCTGGCCGCGCTCATCCGGGCCGAGGTGGAGGCGATCAACGCCGAGAGCCTGCTGGAGCTGCACCGGATCAGCCGCATCGCCGTCGCCGAGGGCCTGCGCGCCCGGGTCACCCTGCGGGTGAACCCCGCGACCATCCCGGTGACCGGCTCGCTGCGGATGGGCGGCGTGGCGTCCCAGTTCGGGGTGGCCGAGCCCGACGTGCCGGACGTGCTGCGCGAGGCGCTGCGGCTGCCCGGCCTGGACGTGGCCGGCTTCCACGTGCACGCCGCCTCCGGCAACCTCGACGCCGACGCCCACGCCGCCTACCTGCGCTGGTGCGTCGAGTGGAGCACGCGCACCGCCCTGGCCTGCGGCGTCGACCTGCGGCTCGTGGACGTCGGCGGCGGCATCGGCGTCGCGTTCGAGGGCGAGAAACCGTTCGACGTGGCCCGCTTCGGCGAACTGGCCGCCCAGGTGGAGCCGCCGCCCGGCGTGAAGGTGCTGCTGGAGCCCGGCCGCTTCCTGGTCGCCGACTGCGGCTGGTACGCCGCCGAGGCGATCGACGTGAAGACCTCGTACGGGACGACGTTCGTGCTGATCCGCGGCGGCATCAACCACTTCCAGCTCCCCACGTCGTGGGACATCGTGCACAACATGGCGGTGCTGCCCGTCGAGAGCTGGCCCGAGGACTGCCCGCGTCCGGCCGCCGCCGGGACCGAGGTGACCGTCACCGGCGAGCTGTGCACCCCCGAGGACACGCTGCTGCGCGACGTGCGGGTGGACCGCGTGCGCGCCGGCGACCTCGTCGTCTTCCCGTACGCGGGCTCCTACGGCTGGGAGTTCGCCATGCACCGCTTCCTCGGCCACCCCGTCGCCGAACGCCACCTGCTCTGAACCTTCCTCGAAACCCTGCCCCCATGCCCTGTCCCACGTGTCCTGTCCCCCCATGTCCTGGAGACCCATGACCGCGCATCCGGCCGACCTGGCCCCGGACTCCGCCCTCGACCCCTCTCCCCTCTCCGGTGCGGTCCTGCGCCGGCAGCGTGACCGCGAGTCGTCCGCCCGCACCTACGCCCGGTCCTTCCCGATCGTCCCGGTACGGGCGGAGGGAATGGTGATCGAGGGCGCCGACGGCCGCCGCTACCTCGACTGCCTGTCGGGCGCGGGCACCCTCGCCCTCGGCCACAACCACCCGGTGGTCCTGGAGGCCATCCGGCGCACGCTCGACAGCGGAGCCCCGCTGCACGTCCTCGACCTGGCGACACCGGAGAAGGACGCGTTCGTGGAGGAGCTGTTCGCCACGCTGCCCCGCGGGTTCGCCGACCGGGCGCGCATCCACTTCTGCGGGCCCGCCGGCACCGACGCCGTCGAGGCGGCCCTGAAGCTCATGCAGACCGCGACCGGCCGGCGCGGCCTGCTCGCCTTCACCGGCGGATACCACGGCATGACGCTCGGCGCGCTGGCCGCCACCGCGAACGTCGCGGTCAAGGAGCCGGTGGCGGGCATCGCGGCCGACGTGACACGGCTGCCGTACCCGTACCCGTACCGCTGCCCGTTCGGCGTAGGCGGGCAGGCGGGCGCGGAGCTGTCGGCGGCGTACACGGAGCGGCTGCTGGACGACCCGGCGGGCGGCGTCGTGCCGCCCGCCGCGATGATCGTGGAGGCGGTGCAGGGCGAGGGCGGCGCGGGGCCGGCCCCGGACTCCTGGCTGCGCGAGATGCGCCGCGTCACCGCCGAGCGCGAGATCCCGCTGATCGTGGACGAGGTGCAGACCGGCGTCGGACGTACCGGGGCGTTCTGGGCGGTGGAGCACAGCGGGATCGTGCCGGACGCCATGGTGCTGTCCAAGGCGATCGGCGGCAGCCTGCCGCTGGCGGTGATCGTCTATCACGAGGACTACGACGGCTGGCTGCCGGGCGCGCACACCGGCACGTTCCGCGGCAACACCCTGGCCATGGCGGCCGGCACGGCGACGCTGCGGCACGTCGCCCGCGAGGGGCTCGCCGGGCGGGCCGCCGCGGTCGGCGCCCGGATGCTGGAGCGGCTCGGCGCGCTGCGGGACGAGCTGCCGGTGGTCGGCGACGTGCGCGGGCGCGGCCTGATGATCGGCGTCGAGCTGGTCGACCCGACGGGGACGCCCGACGCGTGCGGCGCCTTCCCCGCGGCGCCGCGGACGGCGGCCGCGGTCCGCGCGGCGTGCCTGGAACGCGGGATCATCGTGGAGCTCGGCGGGCGGTACGACTCCACGGTGCGGCTGCTGCCGCCGCTGGTCATCTCGGACGAGCAGGCCGAGACGGTCGTGGACCGGCTGGCCGACGCGATCGCCACGGTGACGGCTCCCCGCCTGGCCGGGCGGCCCGCATGACGAACACTCTCCGGCAGGACGGCGCCGCCACGCCCCCACGAACCGACGCCGCCACGCCCGCACAGACCGGCACCGCCACGCCCGCACGACTGCTGTCGCGGGCGGGCGGCGAGGAGCTGGAGCGGGCGGTGCGGGTCGTGCTGGACGGACTGGCCGCCGGGACGGCGCGGCGCGGCGGGCCCGTACCCGCCGGGCCGCCGCGGGAGCTCGCCGCGCACGTCGCCGGCGCCTTCGCCGGGACGCGCGGCGAAGAGGCCCTGGGCCGCCTGACCGAGCTGCTGGCGTACGGCGGGGCCGACCCCGCCGACCCGGCCTGCGCCGCGCACCTGCACTGCCCGCCGCTGGCCGTCGCCGTGGCCGCCGACCTGGCCGTGTCCGCGCTGAACCCGTCCCTCGACTCCTGGGACCAGGCTCCCGCGGCGACCGAGCTGGAGACGCTGCTGGTGAGGGAGCTGGCCGGGCTCGTCGGCTACCCGGGCACCGCCGCGGGCGTGCTGACCTCCGGCGGCACCGAGTCCAACGTCATGGGGCTGATGCTGGCCAGGGACCGCGTCCTGGGCCGCGCGACCGGCGGCCGGATCGAGCTGGCCGGGGTGCCCGGGAACGGGCCGCGCCCGAGGATCTTCGCCTCGGCCGCCGCGCACTTCTCCGTCCGGCGGGCCGCCGCGCTGCTCGGGCTCGGCGAGGACGCGGTCGTCGCCGTCCCCGTGGACCGGGCGCTGCGGATGAACCCCCAGGCGCTGGCGAGCGCCCTACGGGACCGGGCCGGGCGCGGCGAGCTGCCGGTGGCGGTGGTGGCCACGGCCGGCACCACCGACACCGGGGCGATCGACCCGCTGCCCGAGTGCGCCGCCTTGGCCGCCGAGCACTGCGCTTGGCTGCACGTGGACGCCGCCTACGGAGGCGGGGCGCTGCTGTCGGACCGGCTCGCGCCGCTGCTGGCGGGCGTCGAGCTGGCCGACTCGGTGTCCCTGGACTGGCACAAGCTGGGCTGGCAGCCCGCCGCCGCGGGCGTCTTCCTGGTACGGCGGGAGGAGACGTACGCCTCGCTGGCCCGGCGCGCCGCCTACCTCAACCCGGCCGACGACGAGGACGCGGGATACCCCAGCCTGCTGGGACGGTCGCTGCGCACCACGCGCCGGGCCGACGCGTTCAAGATCGCTGTGACGTTGCGGACCCTGGGGCGGGACGGCCTGGGCCGCCTGGTCGACGCCTGCCACGACCTGGCCCTGGCCGGGGCGGCGGCGGTGCGCGCCCATCCGCGTCTGGAGCTGCACGCCGAGCCGGTGCTGACCGCCTTCCTGTTCCGCTACCTGCCCGCGGACCCGGCCCGCGCGGACCAGGTCAACGCCGCCCTGCGCCGCCGGCTGCTGCGCGAGGGGCGCGCGGTGATCGGCCGCACCGAGCTGCCCGCCGATGGGCCGCCCGGCGACGGGCCGGGGCGTGTCCGGCTGAAGCTGACGCTGCTGAACCCGTACACGACGGCCGCCGAGGTGGAGCGGCTGGTACATGTGGTGGCCGCGGCCGGCGAGGCCGAGGAGGCGGTGCTGTGAGCGCCGCCGAACCGCTCGACCACCCCGACGCGTCGCGGGCCGGGGAGGCGGCCGCGACGGAGACGCTGCTGCGGGCGTACGTGCGCGACCTGGCGATCCCGGTGCCCGCCGCCGAGGAGGAGCTGATCCTGGACTTCCCGGCGACCGGGGTGCGGCTGCGCGTCCCCGTACGGCACCGCTCCCCGACCGGCTGGCACCGCTTCGGCGAGCCGCTCCTGGCCGGCGGCGCCCCTGAGACCGCGGCCATGGAAACCGCGGCCCCGGAGACGGCGACCTCGGAGACGGCGGCCCGGGCCGGGGCGACCCAAGCCGGGGTGGCGCCGGCCGGGGTGGCGCTGGTGGCGGCCGTCGTGGTGCGGGAGACGGCCGTGCTCGCGGGGCTGCCCGCGCACCGGGTGTCCGACGCCACCGCCCGCGTGCTGGACTCCGCGCGCCGCACCACCGCCCATCTGGCCGCGCGCCGCGCCGAGGGGCCGGACGCGCCGGAGGCGGCCGGGTTCCTCGACGCGGAGCAGGCGCTGCTGCTGGGCCACCCGTTCCATCCCGCGCCCAAGAGCCGTGAGGAGGCGTCCACCGGCGACCTGGCCGAGTACTCGCCCGAGCTGCGCGGCTCGTTCCCGCTGCACTGGTTCGCCGCCGCGCCCGGCGTCGTGACCGGCGAGAGCGGGGGCGGCGGCATCGATGAGAGCCGGGGCGCCCCGGCCGAGCTGTGCCGGCGGATCGCCCCGGCCGGGCTCGACCTGCCGGAGGGCTGGGTGCCCGTGCCCGCCCACCCGTGGCAGGCGCGCGAGGTGCTGCGCCGCCCGCGGATCGCGGCCCTGGTCGAGGCGGGGCTGCTGCGGCCGCTCGGGCCCGCCGGCCCGGCCTGGCATCCGACCTCCTCGGTCCGGACGGTGTACCGGGCGGACGCGGAGGCGATGCTGAAGCTGTCGCTCGGCATGCGGATCACCAACTCCCGCCGCGAGAACCTGCGCGGCGAGCTGCGTCTCGGCGTCCGGGCCGCCCGCCTGCTGGCGGCCGGGCCGGCGGAGTGGCTGCGCGCCGAGCACCCCGCGTTCGGCGTCCTGCGCGACTTCGCCTGGGTGTCGGTGGGCACGGACGACTCAGGCGCGGAGAGCGGGCTGGAGACGGCGATCCGCGACAACCCCTTCCGGACCGGCGCGGATCGGGCGCTGTGCGTCGCCGGGCTGATCGCGGAGCGCACCGGGCCGGGCGACGGCTCGCCACCGCGCCACCGCGCGCTGCTGTCCGCCGCCGTCGGCCGAGCCGCCCGCGCGCTCGGCCTGTCCACCGCCGAGGCGTCCGCGCTCTGGCTGGCCCGCTACCTCGACGTGCTGGCCGTCCCGCTCATCCGGCTCCAGGCCAGGTACGGCGTCGCCCTGGAGCCGCACCACCAGAACACCCTGGTGGCGCTCGACGCCGACGGCCTGCCCCGGGCCGGCTGGTACCGCGACAGCCAGGGCTACTACGTGGCCGCCTCCCGCGCCGGCGAGCTGGAGCGGCTGGTGCCGGGCCTGGCCGACGGCGTGGACCTGGTCTTCGACGACGCGTTCGTGGACGAGCGGGTCGCCTACTACCTGGGCATCGGCAACCTGCTGGGCCTGGTCGGCGCGTTCGGCGCGCTGGGCCTGGCCGCCGAGGAGGACCTGCTGCGGGTGGCGCGCGCGGCGCTGGAGCGGCTGCGCGCGGCCGAGCCCGGCGCCAAGGGCCTGCTCGGGCTGCTGCTCGACGCGCCGTCACTGCGCTGCAAGGCCAACCACCTCACCTGCGTGGACGGCCGGGACGAGCTCACCGGCGACGTCCACTCCCAGTCCGTCTACATCGACCTTCCCAACCCCCTCTCGGAGGTGCAGCGGTGACCGCCCCCTACGATCTGGCCGGTGTCGGCATAGGCCCGTTCAACCTGTCGCTGGCCGCCCTGTGCGACGGCGTGCCCGGCATGCGGACCCTCTTCCTCGACGCCAAGCCGGCCTTCTCGTGGCACCCCGGCCTGCTGGTGGAGGGCACGGTCCTGCAGGTGCCCTTCCTGGCGGACCTGGTCACCATGGCCGACCCGACGAGCCCCTGGTCGTTCCTGAACTATCTGCGCCGGCACGACCGGATGTTCCCGTTCTTCTTCTCCGAGCGCTTCCACATCCCGCGCCGCGAGTACGACCACTACTGCCGGTGGGTGGCCGAGCGGCTGCCGTCGTGCCGGTTCGACGCCGAGGTCACCGCCGTGGAGTGGGACGGGACGGCCGGGGCGTTCGCGCTGACGTACCGATCGGCCGCGGGAGTGGTCTCCCGCGTCCTGGCCCGGCAGGTGGTGCTGGGCGTGGGCACCTCCCCGGTCGTGCCGGAGCCGCTGCGCCCGCTGCTGGGCGAGGCGCACGCCGGGCGGGTGCTGCACAGCGCCGACTACCGGGCCCACCGGTCCCGGCTGGCCGCCGCGCCCGACGTCACCGTGGTCGGCGCCGGGCAGTCGGGCGCCGAGGTCGTGCTCGACCTGCTGCGCCGCCAGGACGGCCGGGGGCGCGGCGGGCCGTACGTGCGCTGGCTGGCCCGTACCCCGGCGTTCGCCCCCATGGAGTACTCGAAGCTGGGTCTGGAGCACTTCACCCCCGACTACGTGCGGTACTTCCGCCACCTGCCCGAGGCGGACCGCGAGCGGCTCGTCCGCGAGCAGTGGCAGCTCTACAAGGGCGTCAGCGCGGAGACGCTCGGCGACATCCACGACGAGCTGTACGAGCGGACCATCGGCGGCGCCGAGCCCCGCGCGGCGCTCCACCCGGGGGTCGAGGTGGTGGAGGCGTCCGAACGTGACGGCGGCTACGTGCTCGGCTGCCGGCACGCGGAGCACGGCACGTCGTTCGAGGTGCGGACGTCGGCCGTGGTGCTGGCCACCGGGTACGCGGCGGCCCGGCCCGCGTTCCTGGAGCCGATGGCCGAGCTGGTCGACTGGGACGACCGGGGCCGCTACCAGGTGGACGGCGATTACCGGGTGGCGCTCGACCCGAGGGTGCCGGGGGCGCTGTACGTCCAGAACGCGGAGCTGCACACGCACGGGGTCGGCGCGCCGGACCTGACCCTGGGAGCGTGGCGGGCGGCGACGATCCTCAACGCGGCGGCCGGGCGGACCGTGGTGCCGCTGCCCTCCCGGACCGCCTGGACCACCTTCGGCGCGCCGGAGCCGGCACCCCCGGCGGATCCCGGGTCGCCGGTGCTCGCCCGGTCCGAGGAGGGCGGCCGATGAGCGGGGACGAGCACGGCGCCTGGCGGCGGGCGTGGGCGGAGGCCGGACGCCGGCTGCTGGTCAAGGCAGTGGAGGAGTTCGCGTACGAGGAGCTGCTGGTGCCGCTGGCCGGGCCCGGGCCGGACGAGTACCGGCTGGAGCTGGGAGGCGGGGTCCGGTGGACGTTCCGGGCGGCGCGCGGGTCGTTCGGCTCCTGGCGGGTCGAGCCCGGGACGCTTCGCCGCCCCCCCGCCGGTGACGGCGTGGCCGGGCCGGAGCTGCTGCTGCTCGACGCCCGTGCCGTCCTCGGCTGGGACGGGCCCACCACCGCCGAGGCGCTGCGCGAGCTGACCGCCACCCGCCGGGCCGAGGCGGAGACCCTGTCCCGCGCGCTGCCCGCCGCCGAGCTGGCCGACCTGGACCACCTCGACCTGGAGGCGCACCAGCACGGGCATCCCTGCATGCTGCTGAACAAGGGCCGGCTCGGGTTCGCCGCCTCCGACGCCGCCGCCTACGCCCCCGAGGCCGCCGGGGCGGTGCGGCTGAGGTGGGCGGCCGTGCACTCCTCGCTCGCCGCGTACTCCGGCGTGCCGGGGCTGGACGCGGCGACGCTGCTGGCGCAGGAGCTGGACGAGGCGGTCCGCAAGGAGTTCGCCGTGGCGCTGGAGGAGGCGGCGGCGCGCAGCGGGCTGGACCCGGCCGCGTTCACCTGGCTGCCCGTCCACCCGTTCCACTGGGACGAGGCGGTCGAGCCGCTGTTCGCCCCGTACCTGGCCGACGGCCGGATCGTGCCGCTCGGCGAGGGCCCGGACCGCTACCGGCCGCTCCAGTCCATCCGGACGCTGGCCAACCTGGACCGCCCCGGGCGGCGCAACGTCAAGGTGCCGCTGCTCATCCGCAACACGCTGGTCTGGCGCGGCCTGTCCACGGAGCCGACACGGTCCGCGCCCGATGTCAGCGCCTGGCTGCTGGCGCTGCGCGAAGCCGACCCGTACCTGCGTGACGAGCTGCGCTTCCATCCGCTGGGCGAGGTCGCGGCCGTGGCCGTGCGCCATCCGCTGTACGCGGCCGTGCCCGACGCCCCGTACCGCTACCACGAGCTGCTCGGCGCGGTGTGGCGCGAGCCGGTGACCGGGGTGCTGCGCGACGGCGAGCGGGCGCGGACCATGGCGGCGCTGCTCACGGTCGGCTCGGACGGCCGCGCGCTGGCCGCCGAGCTGGCCGGGCGCTCCGGCCTCGCGCCGCGCGACTGGCTGGCCCGGCTCTTCTCGGCGCTGCTGCCCGGCCTGCTCCATCACCTCTACCGGTACGGCGTGGCGTTCTGCCCGCACGGCGAGAACACGGTGATCCTCTACGACGCCGCCGACGTGCCCGTGGGGGTGGCGGTGAAGGACTTCGCCGAGGACGTGAACCTGCTGCCCGAGGACCTGCCCGCCTACGCCGGTCTGTCCGCGCGGGCCCGGGAGGTGCTGCTGCGCTGGCCCGCGGGCGAGCTGGCGCACTCGCTGCTCAGCGCCGTGTTCGCCGGCCATTTCCGGTTCTTCGCGCCGCTGGCCGAGGAGCACCTGGGCGTTCCGGAGCGGGAGTTCTGGCGGATGGCGCGGGAGGAGATCGAGCGCCACCACGCGCGCTTCCCCGAGGACGCCGGCCGGGCGGAGGCGTTCGGGCTGCTGGCGCCCTCCTTCGACCGGGTGGCGCTCAACCGCGAACAGCTCCTCGGCGGTGGCTTCCACGACCGGGCCGAGCGCGACGAGGGCTTCGACGTCGTCCACGGCACGGTTCCCAACCCCCTCGCCGCTCCTGCCTCCAGGGAGGACCGATGACCACGCTCACGTACGAACGGCTGCGCCAGGAGGCCGAGGCCGGGCAGGTGGAGGAGGTGATCGTCGCCGTCCCCGACCTGCAGGGGCGGCTGCAGGGCAGCCGCCTGTCGGTGCCGTACTTCCTGGAGGAGGTGGCGCGGCACGGTTTCGGCGCGTGCGTCTACCTGCTGGCCGCCGACGTGGAGATGAACACCGGGCCGGGGTACGCGATCGACGCCTGGGACTCGGGCTTCGGCGACCTCGTGCTGCGGCCCGATCCGGGGACGCTGCGGCTCCTGCCGTGGGACCCCGGCACGGCGCTGGTCGTCGCCGACGCCGTCTGGCCGGGCGGGGAGCCGGTCGAGGTGGCGCCCCGCCGGGTGCTCCGGGCACAGCTCGACCGGCTCGCCGAGCACGGCCTGGTCGCGCTGGCCGGCACCGAGCTGGAGTTCCTCGTGTTCCGCGGCTCGTACCGCGACGCCTGGGAGCGCCGCTACCACGGCCTGGAGACCGGCACCCGCTACAACGTCGACTACGCGCTGCACGGGCTGTCCGACGTCGAGCCGGTGGTGCGCCGGATCCGCCGCGAGATGGTCCGCGCCGGGCTGCCGATGGAGACGGCCCGCGGCGAGTGCCACGCCGGGCAGTACGAGATCGTGTTCCGCTACGACGAGGCGATGGCCACCTGCGACAAGCACGTCCTGTTCAAGAACGGCGCCAGGCGGATCGCGGAGCAGGAGGGGGTGGCGCTCACGTTCATGCCCAAGTTCGACGAGGGCGAGGGCAACTCCTGCCACGTGCACCTGTCGCTGCGCGGGACGGACGGCTCGCCGGTGTTCGCGGACGAGAGCGCCGGCGACGGCGGCATGTCGGCGCTGTTGCGGCACTTCGTCGCCGGGCAGCTCGCCTGCCTGCCGGAGCTGACGCTGCTCATGGCGCCGAACGTCAACTCCTACAAGCGGCTGCGGCCCGGCGCGTTCGCTCCCACCGGGATCGCGTGGGGCAGGGACAACCGTACGTGCCCGATCCGGGTCGTCGGCTCCGGCCCCTCCCTGCGCCTGGAGCACCGGGTGCCCGGCGGCGACGCCAACCCGTACCTCGCCGTGGCCGCGATGATCGCGGCCGGCCTGTACGGGATCGAGAACCGGCTGCCGCTCCCCGCCCCGCACGCCGGCAACGCGCTGGCCGACCCGTCGGTGCCGCGCCTGCCCGCGACGCTGGGCGAGGCGCTGCGCCGCTGGGAGGAGGGCGGCCTGGCGGCCAAGCTGTTCGGCGACGCGGTGGCCGGCCACTACGCCGCGGCGGCGCGGGCCGAGCTGGCCGCGTTCGAGTCGGCGGTCACCGACTGGGAGCGGGTGCGCGGCTTCGAACGCCTGTGATCCAGCTTGGCCGGTGCTCCAGGAGGGGCGCCGGCCGCGTGGACGGGGTCCCTAGGATCACGCGTATGGAAGAGACGATCACGTACCTGGAGATGACCGCACCCGAGCAGCTCGTGCCCGGCCGCGAGGTGGACGGTCTCACCCTGGAACGGGTGGACAGCACCTGCCGCGACCTCGCGCCCGTGCAGACGCGGATCGGCGCCCCGTACGGCTGGCGGGCGGCGCGGCTCACCCCGGAGGAGTGGCGGCGCAAGCTGGAGAGCGACCCGTTCGACTACTACCTGATCCGTCACAAGGGCGAGATCGCCGGCATGCTCGTGGTGCACCCGCAGGACGGGGGCGACATCGAGATCGAGACGTTCGGACTGGTCCCGGAGTTCGTCGGCCAGGGGCTCGGCGGGCACGCGCTGACGCTGTGCGCGCGGCAGGCGTGGGCGACCGCACCGCGCGACGGCGGCACGGCCCGGCGCGTGTGGCTGCACACCTCCAGCGCCGACAACCCGGCCGCCCTGCCGAACTACCGGGCCCGCGGCTTCCGCCCGTACCGCACGGAGACCCAGCACCCCTGACCCTCCGGCCCCCGCGGCGCCGCCGAGGACGGCCGCCGCCGGCCGCAGGTGCAGAAGCTTCGCGTCAGCCCCGTCCGAGGACGCAGAACTCGTTGCCCTCCGGGTCGGCCAGGACCTTCCACGGAACGTCGCCCTGGCCGACGTCGGCGGCGGTGGCGCCCAGAGCCAGCAGCCGGGCCACCTCCACCTCCTGATCCTCCACGGGGTCCGGCAGCAGGTCGAGATGGATGCGGTTCCGCCCGCTGTTCACGCCGGGCGTGCGAAGGAGCTCCAGATACGGGCCGACGCCCTTGGCGGAGCGCAGCACCGCGTGATCGTCGGTGACCTCGTGCAGGGTCCAGTCCACCGCCTCGTCCCAGAAGCGGGCCATGGCCCGCGGATCGGCGCAGTCGACCACCACCGCGGCGATCGGCCCGGTGTCCCGGTAGACCGGTCGAGGCTCCAGCACGCAGAACACGTTGCCCTCCGGGTCGGCCAGGACTGTCCACGGGACGTCGCCCTGGCCCACGTCGGCGGGCGTCGCGCCGAGCTCCTTCAGGCGCGCGACCAGCTCCGCCTGATGGGCGGCGGAGGTGGTGGCCAGGTCGAGGTGCACGCGGTACTTCACCGTTTCGGGGTCCGGGACGGTGACGAGGTCGACGTAGAAGGCGTCGGGGTCCGGCCAGTCGAAGCCCTCGGGTTGGAGGTTGGTCACGCCGGGTCCCTCGCTGGAGACGCTCCAGCCGAGCGCCTCCGCCCAGAACCGGCCGAGCGCTGAGTCGTCCCGAGCCTTGAAGTTCACCTGAACAAGTCGCAGCGCCATGCCGACGATCATATGCCCGGGCGGCCGTTCCCGGATGAGGGGAACGGCCGCGGGCGGGCTTGGTCAGGGAGTCACAACGGCGAGCTGGGAGACGTAGTCCTCGGTGGCCCACAGGTTGTCGTCAGGCCCGTCGGTGATGTCGAACGGCCCCGAGACGCTGGTCGGCAACGCGTACTCATTGATCGTCCCCGAGGTGGTGGTGCTGGCGACGTTGCCGGCGGTCTGCTCGGTGAACCACAGGTTGTCGTCCGCTCCGACGGTGATGCCCCACGGGAGGCTGTTGGGGTCGGAGAGCGTGTACTCGGTGAAGGTGCCGGTGGTGGTGACGTTGCCGACCTTGCCGTTGGCGTCGGTGTACCAGAGGTTGCCGTCCGGGCCGGTGGTGATCCCGATGGGGACAGCGCTGGACGGGGCGGTGAACTCGGTGATCGTTCCGCTGGTGGTGATCTGCCCGATGCTGCTGGAGAACGACTCGGTGAACCACAGGTTGTCGTCCGGGCCGGCGGTGATGCGCATCGGATAGACGCCGCTGGTGGGCAGCGGGTATTCGGTGATCGTCCCGCTGGTGGTGATGCGGCCGATCTGGTTGGCGATCGTCTCGACGAACCACAGGGCGCCGTCCGACCCGACCGTGATACCCCAGGGGTAGGCGTCGCTGGTGGGCAGCGGGTATTCGGTGATCGTCCCGCTGGTGGTGATGCGGCCGATCTGGTTGGCGTTCGCCTCGGTGAACCACACCGCGCCGTCCGGGCCGGTGACGAGGTGCGCCGGCTGGGAGTCGCTGGTGGGGATCGAGTACTCGGTGAACAGGCCCGCTGTCGTGACTTTTCCGATCTTGTTGGCGTAGTTCTCGGCGAACCACAGGTTGTCGTCCGGGCCGGTCGTGATCCCGATGGGGGCCGCGGGGGTGGTCGGTATCGCGATTTCGCTGATCGACGGCGCCTGCCGGGCTTCGGGCGCGAGCCTGTCCGGGGCGGTGTTGCGGGGCGCCGGAGGGAAGTGGCACTTGATGCGCCGGTGGTTCGGCATCTGCTTGAGCTTCAGGCAGATCGTCACCCAGGGCCGCGGAGGCGACGGCGGGCGCGGCGGGGCGGTGGACGCAGATACGTCCATGGGGGCACTTGCCGCCAGGGCCAGAGCCATGACCATGAGCGGGTAGCCCAGGCGCCGAGTCAGACGAGGCATGACATCCCTTCCAGAACAAGAGCGAACAGGGAACGCGGGTGGACCGCCGGTCACCGTTGCGTCGTCGGGATCTGCGGCATCGGGCCGCCGTCTGCGGATGCGTCCGGCATCGGCGCGCATGCTGGTCCGGGTCCTGCTCCAGGCCGTGGTGTCGCCTCAGGTGCGGCCCCCGCGACCCCAATATCTCCCACGGCCGCCGTTCGGCTTCGGCCTTCTGTGTCTGTGGCCCGTCATGGAAGCGCCAACTCGGTGGGTGGAGAGCGCCTTGATCGGTTCAAGGCCACCGTCGGATGCGCGCTGTGCGCCGCGCAGGAAGGGACGCGCCGCTCAGGCGACCGAGTGGGTGACGGTGCCGGTGTAGGCGCCTGCGACGGCGGAGGCCGGGACGGTGATGACGAGCGTCGGCTGCCAACTCGTGGATTGAGTGGTTACTGCCGCCTTGCGTCCGCTGAACGCGGTCACCGGCGCCGTCAGAGCGGCCTTCTGAGCGGCGGTGGCCTGGCCGGGGGCGCGGCTGCCGCCGCCCGATGCGGCGGTTGCGGGGCCGGACCAGTAGGAGACGTCGGCGGTCGTGATGGTCTGCGCCGGTGTTCCGGCTCCGGTGGTGAAGCTCGTGGCCGACACGGTCGCCGTCCAGGGGGGAACCCCTGCCCGGCTGTCGGACACGGTCACCGTCCCCAGCAGGGCGCTGATGGTGGCTCCCAGTGCGGCGCTGCCGAGATCCACCGAGGCGGGCACGGTGATCGTCAACGGGTCCGCGTGCCAGGCAACCGTCGCGAGGGGCACGAACCCGGAGGCCGAGGCGGCCGAGGAGGCCGAGAGCGCGGGCGTGTCGAGGGCGAGCAGCACGACGAGCGACGTCGTCAGCGGCAAGAGCGTTCGCGCGACGTCGCGGTTCGCACGGCTCGTCTTCATGTCGATTCCTCACACATCCCTCGGGGCGCCGCGGGTGGGGCATCTCTTCGACGGGCGGAAAGACCGATGGCAGCTTAGATCACATGATCCACGCCAGGTCCTGCGACCTCGTCCATGGACGGCAAATCCGCGGTAAAGACCACGACATGCACCAGTCACGCCCGGTCGCCCGAACACGCCGCGCCGGCCTCGCCTCAGCCGCTCCGGCTGAGAGGCCGCGCGCATGCACCAGATCTTCCGTACTGTGCGGGTCCGCGCCTTCCGCCGGATATCGGTAACCACGATGACTGCCAAAAAGTCACCATATGGTCGCCAAGACTTGGCGTATGTCTCCCTCGGGCAGGCCTCTCCTCAGTGATCGCTACGGAGAATGTGCGCTCATAGGGACCGGCCACAAGGCAGGCGCTCAACGAGGGAGATCACCCGTGTCCAAGAGCCGTCTCGGCATCGTCCTGACAGGTGCTGCCAGCCTCGCGGCGGCCCTGACGGTGGCCCCGGCCGCACAGGCCACCACCTGTCCTGCGTCCACCACCTGCTCCACGACGGTGACCTTCACCGTGACCGCCGCAAGCGGGCTGACGATCACCGTGCCGACCAGCCAGGTCAACGTCGGGAGCGGTACGCCGGGCACTCAGATCAGTGGAAGCCTCGGCACGGTCACGGTGACCGACCAGCGCGCCGCCCTCAACGCCACCTGGGTGGCGTCGGCGGTCGCCGCGACGGGCGGCTTCACCACCGGCGGCGGCACCACCGCCGAAACCATCCCCACCAGCGCCGTCCTGTACTGGTCCGGCCCGGCGACCGCCACCACCGGCACCGGCACCCTCGTCCCCGGCCAGATCAACGCGGCCGCCGCGCAGTCACTGGATGTCTCGCGCACCGCTTTCAGCAAGACGAGCGGCTCCGGTGACAACTCCGCCGCCTGGAACCCGACCATCGTGATCAACGTCCCGTCCCAAGCGGTAGCGGGCACCTACACCGGCACGGTCAACCACTCCGTCGCCTAACTCGCATGCCCACCACCCTGCTCCCCCGGCCCCTCCGCGCGATGCTGCTGGTGCTCATCGCATCCGCGATGCTCGGCACTCCGGCGATCGCGCAGACAGGCCGGGGAGAAACGCGTCCCAGCGGCAAGAACAGCATCGGCATCAGGTTGCTGGAGATTCCGGCCAACCGGGTGGACGACCCGCGCTCGCACGCCTACATCGTCGACCACGTCAATCCCGGCACCACCTTCACCCGGCACATCGAGGTCTACAACGCCTCGCGCGAACCCCAGCGGGTGCGGCTGTACGCGGCCGGCGCCGGTATCAGCCGCGGCCGTTTCACCTTCGCGCCGGAACGAACCGCCAACGAGCTGAGCTCGTGGATCACGCTCAACCACGCCACCGCCGTCCTGCCCCCACACGGCAGGGCACCGGTCAAGGCCACCGTCGCAGTGCCCGCATGGGCTCCCGAAGGCGAGCGATACGCCGTCATCTGGGCAGAAGTCTCCGCCCCCGGAGCAAGCCGGCAGCAGGGCATCACCCTCGTCAACCGCGTCGGGATCCGCACCTACCTCGACGTCGGCCCCGGCGGGGAGCCGCCCACAGACTTCAAGATCGGCGAGATCGTGCCTCAGCGGACCGGCGACGGGCAGCCAAGAATCGAGGCCACCGTCGCCAACACCGGCCAGCGCGCCATCGACCTCGAAGGCCGGGTGACCATGTCGGGCGGGCCGAGCTCACTGAGCGCCGGCCCCTTCCCCGTGGAGCGCGGCACCACGCTGGCCCCCGGCCAGCAGGGAAGCGTCTCGATCCTGCTGGGCCGGGACCTGCCCGACGGGCCGTGGACGTTCAGCCTCACCCTCGAGAGCGGCCGGATCGAGCACACCCAGACCGGGACGCTCACCTTCCCGCGGAAGCCGGGAACGTGGGGCCTGGCGGCCTCGATGGACTCCCCGCTGTCCCTTCTCCTCGCACTCGCCGGCGCGGCGACCCTCGTCACCGCGGTGACCCTGCTCGTCGGCTTCCGCCGTTTCCGCGCGCGCCGCAAGCGCCCGGCCACACCCTTCCTCCGTGGTGACCTCGCCTGACGGCCCCCTGGATCGCCTCCAGCCGGGCACGGGGGGACAGACAACGACGAGGGACGCGATCTGTGCGAACCATCACATCCCGCACAACTTGCGGGTAGCGGCCGTGCATCCGGTGATATTCATGATCATATTGTTGGAGAGCGAAAGGATATTCGTGCGCATACGCAAGCTGGCAACCCTCCTGGCCGGCGCGTCCCTCGCCGCCACCACCACGCTGGTGGCGGGCGCCGCTCCGGCCGGCGCGACCGGACCCTGCGGCAGCAGCTACTCCCGGGTCGGGGTCTACGCCATCTCCAGAGGAGACGGGACCCGCACCGGCACGCTGGAGGTGTACTACAGCTCCAGCACCGGAAAGAACTGCGCTCTGACGTACGGCTACGGCGCCTACGCCGATACCAAGAGCTGGAAGAGAGTCACGATCTCAAGAGGTGACGGCAGCGGGGAGGACACCGATGCCGGGCAGTACAAGACCTACGCCGGCCCGGTGTACGTCTCGGCGCCCGGCCAGTGCATCGACGTCGCCGGAACGGTGCCGGACTGGGTGACCCGCGAGCTCAACAACGTGCACTGCGGCTGATCCGCTGCCGACCCCACCGGGCGCCCCCAGAGGACATGCGGGGATCGCCGAGCGCATCCACGCCTGAGGTGCGACAGCGCCCCGGCCCGCACGAGGCGGGCCGGGGCGCCGGGTCCCACGCCCCGCTGCCGTACGTGGCGAACGGCGCGTAGACCTCCGACTCCCAGGAGAGGGCGCCCAGCCCGCCGAAGCTCTTCAGACCGGTGACGAACGCCCGGAGCGAGTCGCGGACCTGGGCCGGCTTGTCGAGTGGCCCGCCGTACTCGACCTGCATGACCGGTCTGCCGAAGGACGTCCGAGGCGGATCTCTCCTCGCCCACGCCCTGCCCCAGCGCGCGGGTCAGCTCTCCGGGTGCACCATGAGAAGGACGGCGCGATTGTCCGCGGCGTGACCTCGGTACAGGTGCGGGCGAGCGGCATCGAACCGGATGGAATCGCCTTCGGCCAGGTCGGTGGGGGAATCGGCCGGGCCGGTGGTGACGCGTCCGTTGGTGAGCACGAGGCATTCCTCGACGCCGGGCAGGTGGGCGTCTGAGTGCTGGGTGCTCCCGGCGATGGCGACGTCGTAGACCTCCACGGTGCCGCGCAGCCTGATGCGGTGGAGCAGACGCGCGCTGACCGCATCGCCCTCCACCTGCGGCCGCCTGTCACCGGCGCGTACCACCTCCACCGTCGAGGCGGGCGTTTCCAGCAGCTCACCGAGGGACGCCTTCAGCGCGGTGGCCAGGGCCCACAGGGTGCTCAGGGTCGGGTTGCCCTGGCCCTGTTCGATGCCGTGCAGCGTGGTCTTGCTGATGCCACTGGCGGACGCCAGGTCGGCCAGCGATGTTCCGGCCGCCGTGCGCAGCCGGTGCACGTTCCGCCCAACGACTTGCGTAAGATCCATGCGTATCAGCATAGTGAGATAGCTGTACCAGTAAAATGATGCCGACTTCGGAGGCGACATGACAGTGACGCGGCTGCGCGACATTCCGGGCATCGGCGTGGACACCGTTGGTGACGCGGCCGACGCCGTGGCCGACCCGGAGTTCCTGCGTCTGGAGAATCTCGACACCGACCTGCGGCCGCCCGCCGTCGCCATCGCCGCCACGCACGCCGCCATCGACGACGACGCGGCCAACAGCTATCTGCCCTTCCAGGGGCGTCGCTCTCTTCGCGCAGCCGCCGCGGCGCACGTCGGGCGCATCTCAGGGCGCCACTATGACGCCGACACCGAGTGCGTCAGCGTGGCCGGCGGGCTCAACGGCATCCTCAACACCCTGCTCGCCACCGTGGAGCCCGGGCAGGAGGTCGTCCTGTGCGACCCGGTCTACGCCGGCCTGGTCAACCGGGTCCGGCTCGCCGGCGGCATCCCCCGCTTCGTCCCCGCACAGCCCACCCCGGACGGCTGGACCATCGACGCCGAACGACTCGCCGACGCCGTCGGACCCGACACGGCGGCGGTCCTGATGATGGGGCCGGTGATGCCGACCGGCCTCGTCCTGGACGACCGCCACTGGTCCGCCCTCGCTGACGCCTGCGAACGCCACAACGCCTGGTTGATCTACGACGCGGCCATGGAACGCATCCGCTTCGACGGCCGCCCCGCCAGCCACCCCGCGGCCCACGAGGGCCTGGCACGGCGTACCATCACCGTCGGTTCGGCCGCCAAGGAGCTGCGGCTCATCGGCTGGCGCGTCGGCTGGGTCGTCGGCCCTGCCGACATCATCGCCGACATCCGCCTGGTCGGCTTGACCAACGTCGTCTGTCAGGTCGGCCTGGCCCAGGACGCCGTGGCGGCCGCACTGGACGCGCCCGACGCCGATGCCGACGTCGCCGCCGCCACCGCCGAATGGCAACGGCGCTGCGAGGTGGTCCTGCACCAGCTCGCCGCCTACCCGGCCATCCGGCCGCACGGCGGCTGGTCACTCCTCATCGACACCAGACCCCTGGAACTGACCGCTGTCGAACTGTCCCGCCGCCTGTTCGACCGGTCCAAGATCGCCGCCACCCCCATGGACGGCTGGGGTCCCAGCGGACGGCACTACCTGCGACTCGTGTTCGCCAACGAACCCGTCGAACGCCTCACCAGCCTCGGCGACCGCTTCGGCCTGGCCGTCCGATGACAGGCAAGCGAACAAGCCTGGCCGGCGCCGTACGACGCCTACGCGCTCTCGGGCATCGGGGAGCGTCCTTGGATGCGCCAGGGCATGTGCTGGAGAGTCCAGGTGTTGCCGTCCGGATCGGCGAAGCGAGCGTAGTAGACGCCGCCCAGGTCCTCGATCGGACCCACGTCCGCACCGCGCTCGAGGAGTGCCTTACGGGCCTCCTCGATGTCACTCACCACCAGGTGCAGGCCGCGCAACGTGCCGACCGGCATGTCGAGGGACGAGATGCCCTCGGTCAGGGTGATCGAGCAGGCCGAGCCCGGCGGGGTGAGCTGAACGATGCGAACCCCGTCCGAGGGCCGCACGTCGACGTCCACGTGGAAGCCGAGGCGGTCGGCGTAGAAAGCCTTGGCCCGGTCGATGTCCGTGACCGGCACCGGGACGAGTTCGAGGAGAAGCGCACCGGGATGGACGGGCGGTCCAGTGAGGCCGGCCGGGATATCGGCGGTGTCGGCCGGGATTTCGGTCCGCGTGGGCTGGGTGTCGGTCATTACAGTTCGCCTTTCGAGGTCGTCTCGTTGAGCATCTCGGCGAGACGGTCGTACGCCTCGCCCGCGCCGCGTTCCATGGGGGTACGGAGCACGCTGTCGCGGACCTCCCGCGAGGGGTAGCGCACTGTGGTGGTCATCGCGGTTCGGCCGTCCCGCTCGTCGAAGACGGTGGTGACGAGGGCCTCACCTGCGTCCCAGCCGTCATGGACCTCGCTCTGGACCAGCCGGCCGGGCGCATCGACCTCGCGGAACACCCCGCGTTGGCCCAACTCGGCACCGTCCGGCCCGCGCGACACGAAGCGCCAGACGCCGCCCGGGCGCAGGTCGATCTCACAGACGACGAGGTGCCAGCCGCGCGCGCCGTGCCACCGCCGGAGCAAATCGGGCCGGGTGAACGCGTCGAAGACGAGCCGGCGGGGTGCGGCGAACGTCCTGGTGAGTACGAGGTCGGTGTCGGACACCGCCCGTACCGTCAGGCCTTCGGTCTGCTCCTGCCGCGACATCATGGGCTTTCCCGTTCTACGGTGTCCGGTCCGCCGGACTCGAGCTC
The DNA here is from genome assembly GCF_031570565.1 of Nonomuraea sp. 3-1Str. Lineage (NCBI taxonomy): Bacteria > Bacillati > Actinomycetota > Actinomycetes > Streptosporangiales > Streptosporangiaceae > Nonomuraea > Nonomuraea sp. 3-1Str. Next base: position 22,996 of record NZ_JALHBK010000032.1, on the reverse strand, counting down.
GCCGAGCAGGTCGTCCAGCCTCTGATAGCTCTCCTCCCAGTAGGAGCGGTAGTTCGCCAGCCACTCCATGGCGTCCTTGAGCGGGCCGGCCTCCAGCCGGCGGGGCCTGCGCTGCGCGTCGCGGCCACGCGAGATCAGTCCGGCCCGCTCCAGCACCCGCAGGTGCTTGGAGATGCCCGGCTGGCTCATCGCGAACGGCGCAGCCAGCTCGGTCACCGTGGCCTCGCCCTCCATCAGCCGGGCCAGAATCGCTCGCCGGGTCGGGTCGGCCAGCGCGGCGAACGTCGCGTCGAGAACGTCGGCAGCCATGTTGATCACCCTTCGGTTTTATAACTGAATGGTTTTGTACCGTACCGGGTTCGGCCTCGTCAAGAGATTCGGTTCAGTGCCCCAGCTGACGGGTGATCATGGTTTCGCCTGTGCGGTCGATGACAGGCGGCACACGAGCGGACGGTTTCCAGGAACGTGATCCGGTCGGGGTCGATCCCGGGCGTGGTGGCGGCGGTGCAGATCAGGGTGCATGACGCCTCACCTCGTGGGGCGCGTCGTCCGCGCGGAGGCCCGGGAAGGGCAGAATCGGGGCGTGCGGATCGGGATGCTGGGGCCGTTGGAGCTCCGGGCGGATGACGGGACCCCTGTCGAGGTGGGCGGGGCGCGGCTGCGGGCGGCGCTGATCGTCCTGGCGCTCTCCCCCGGGCAGGTGGTCCCCATGGCGCGGCTGGTCGACGGGGTGTGGGGTGAGCGCCCACCCGCCGGAGCGGTCAACGCGGTGCAGGCGCTGGTGTCGCGGCTGCGCCGGGCGCTGCCCTCGCTCGCGATCGAGTCCCACCCCGCCGGCTACTTCCTGGCTGTCGAGCCGGACGCGGTGGACGTCGTGCGGTTCGAGCGGCTGGCCGCGGCGGGGCGTTCCGCGGCGGCGGGCGACCCGGCCGGCGGGGCGCGGATCCTGCGGGAGGCGCTGGCGCTGTGGCGCGGTCCGGCGCTGGTGGACGTGGCGGGGGCGGACTTCTTCGCCGCGCCGGTCGCCCGGCTGTCGGAGCTGCGGCTGTCGGTGCTGGAGGATCGGGTCGAGGCGGATCTCCGCGTGCCGTCCCTCGACGGGGCGGGTGCCGCGCTGGTCGTGGAGCTGACGTCTCTGGTCGCCGAGCACCCGCTGCGTGAACGGCTGGCGGGGGCGCTGATGCGCGCGCTGTGCGCGACCGGGCGGCGGGCGGAGGCGCTCGCCGTCTACGAGCGGGCGCGGCGGGCCCTCGCCGAGAACCTGGGCACTGATCCGTCGCCCGAGCTGTCGGCGCTGCACACCGCGATCCTGCGCGGCGAGGTGGCCGCAGCACCCGGAGCCCCTGCCGCGGCGGACGTCGCGGCAGGGGCTCCGGGCGCTGCGGTGCGGACGAATCTGCGGGTGCCGCTGACCGGGCTCGTCGGGCGGGAGAACGACCTGAAGCGGGTCGGCGACCTGCTGGACGGGCATCGGCTGGCCACGCTCACCGGCCCCGGCGGGTCGGGCAAGACGCGGCTGGCCGGCGAGGCGGCCCACGCGTTCCTCGACCGGCGGCCCGGCGGGGTGTGGCTGGTGGAGCTGGCGCCGGTACGGGAGGCGGCCGAGGTTCCGCGGGCGGTGCTGGCCGCGCTGCGGATCGGTGAGCAGGCGTGGGGAGGGCCCGTGCCCGAGGGCGACCCTGCCGACCGGCTCGTGGCCGCACTCCGAACCCGGGACCTGCTGCTCGTCCTGGACAACTGCGAGCACCTCGCCGACGCGGTGGCGGCGCTCGCCGACCGGCTGCTCGGCGAGTGCCCGCAGCTGCGGATCCTGGCCACCAGCCGCGAGCCCCTGGGGCTGACCGGCGAGGCGCTGTGGCCGGTCGAGCCGCTCGCCCTGCCGCCGGAGGACGCGGGCGCCGCCGAGGCGATGAGGTACCCGGCGGTCAGGCTGCTGGGTGAGCGGGCGCGGGCGGCGAACCCCGGGTTCGAGGTGAACAAGGGCACGGCGGCGGCCGTGGTGCGGATCTGCCGGGCGCTGGACGGCATGCCGCTGGCCATCGAGCTGGCGGCGGCACGGCTGCGCACGATGACCGCCGAGCGGCTGGCCGAACGGCTCGGCGACCGGTTCCGGCTGCTCACCGGCGGCAGCCGGGTCGCGCTGCCCCGGCACCGTACCCTGCGGGCGGTGGTGGACTGGAGCTGGGACCTGCTCTCGGACGAGGAGCGGGCGCTGCTGCGGCGGCTCGCCGTCTTCTCCGGCGGCGCGACACCGGAGGCCGCCGAGCAGGTCTCCGCGGACGGCGGCACTACACCGGAGGCCGCCGAGCAGGTCCGCGCGGACGACGGCGCCACACCGGACGCCGCCGAGCGGGTCCGCGCGGACGGCGGACTCGTCACCGGGCGGGCGGTGGGAGAGGCCGGGGGTGGTGAGCGGGTGCTCGGGCTGCTGTTCGGGCTGGCCGACAAGTCGCTGCTGGTGGTCTCCGACGACGAGGGACCGCGGTTCGGGATGCTGGAGACGATCCGGGAGTACGCCCTGGAGCGGCTGCGCGAGGCCGGCGAGCTGGAGCGGGTGCGCCGCGCCCACGCGGCCTGGTTCGCCGCGTTCGCCGAGGCCGCCGACCCCCGTCTGCGCCGCGCCGGCCAGGCCGTGTGGCTGCGGCGGCTCGCCGCCGAGCGCGCGAACGTGGACGCCGCCGTGCGCGACGCCCTCGCCGCGCGCGACCACGCGACCGCGGTACGGCTGGTGGCGGCGATGGGCTGGTGCTGGTTCCTCGACTGGTCGCTGAGCGGCCACAAGGCGGAGGGGGCACGACTGGCCGCCGAGGTGCTGGCCATGCCCGGCCTGGGCCTCCCGTACGAGGGCCCGGTCGAGGGAGCGGTGGAAGGAGTGTCGGAAGGAGCGGCGGACGGCAGGGTCGTGGCGGCGGCCTGTGCCGTCGCCGCGCTGTTCGAGCTGAACGGGCACGGTGACGAGCGGCGGGCCGGGGAGTGGATCCGGGCGGCCGAGGGGATCGCTGCGCGGACGTGGTGTCCCCACCCGCTGGCCCGGCTGATCGGGCCGCTCAGCCGCATGCCGGCCGACTCCGGCGCCTTGGAGGCGGGCGCGTTGGAGGGGCTGTTCGCCGACGAGGACCCGTGGGTGCGGGCCATGGCGCGGATGAACCAGGCCCTCACCTGGATCGAGGCCGGGCGCCGGCACGGTGAGGCGGAGGCGGCGCTGGAGAGCGCCCTGGCCGGGTTCCGGGCGATCGGGGAGCGGTGGGGCGTCTCCTCCGCGCTCACGGCGCTGGGCGGGCTGGCCTCCTGGCGGGGCGACCTGGAAGGGGCGGCGGGTCGTTACGAGGAGGCGATCGCCGTGGTCACCGAGGTGGTGCCCGGCGAGGACGTGTGGCAGATGCGGCTGAAGCTGGCCCACCTGCGGTGGCTGGGCGGCGACGCGGACGGCTGCGCGGCGGCCCTGGCGCGGGCCGAGCGGGACACCGAGCGGATCGGGCTGCCCGACGGGCGGGTGGCGGTCGCGTACACCAGGGCGGAGCTGGCCCGCTGGGCCGGTGACCACGGCGCGGCCCGCGCGTACCTGGGCCGGGCCGAGGACCTGGCGCGGGGCATCCCGGTGAGCTGGGGGTTCCGGGCGATGGTGCTGGACTCGCTGGCGTACCTGGACGCGCTGGCCGGTGACCTGGAGTCGGCGCGCGCCCATCGCGCGGCCGCGCTGCCCTGGGCGTTGCGGTCGATGAGCGCCCCGGCGGTCGGGCTGCTGCTGGTGGGCGTCGCCGACCTGGCCCTGCGGCGCGGACGGCCGCGCGAGGCGGCGCGGCTGCTGGGGGCGAGCCGCGCCGTGCGGGGCACGCCGGATCTGTCGCAGCCCGACGCGGCGCGCGTGGAGGCGGCCGTCCGGGACGCGCTCGGCGACGCGGGGTACGCCGAGGCCGAGCGGGGCGGCAGGGACGCGACGATCGCGACGGTGCGGGAGCTCGTCGCCCCCACCCTGACCCCCTGAGGCTAGCTGCCCGGGGGCACCGGGGTGAGGCGGTGGTCCCGCGGCGGCTCGACGCCGAGCAGGTGCCGTACGAGGAAGTCCCACTTGCGGCGGTTGACGTAGTGCTCGTACCCGGCGAACACGTGGTCGGCCCCCGGCACCACCAGCAGCTCGAAGTCCTTGTCCGCGGCGATGAGCCGCTCGGCCAGGCGCAGCGTCTGGTGCGGCGAGACCTGCGTGTCGAGGCCGCCGTGGACGAGCAGCAGCCTGCCGGCGAGCCGGTCGGCGAGGTCCACGTTGGACGCGGCGGCATACGTCTCCTCGTCGTACGGCCCGTTGTACGCCTCCGTCGTGCCCGGATCGCCGAACCGGGCGTCGTGCGGACCGGCTTCGGCCACCCCCACCGTGAAGACGTCCGGATGGCCGAGCATGGCCCGGACGGCGGCGTGACCGCCCGCGGAGATGCCGAACACCCCCACCCGATCGAGGTCCATCCACGGGCGGTCCGCGCCGAGCTCGCGGAGGGCGGCGACGTGGTCGTCCAGACCGCCGTCGCCGAGCCGCCGGTACGACGCGTCGTGGAACTCCTTGCTGCGCCCCGGCGTCCCGCGCCCGTCGAGGGCGATCACGACGAACCCGAGCGCCGCCACCGCCTCGGCGTCGTAGCCGTGCCAGCCGGGGTCGAACGAGGGGCTCACCCGGGTCACGGCCGGGAAGGGGTACAGGTGGTGCAGCACCGGATACCGCCGGGCGGGGTCGAACCCGTGCGGCCGGTGCAGCACCCCGTACACGTCGGTCCGCCCGTCCGCCGCCTTGACGCGGAATCGCTCGGGCGCGCTCCAGCCGGCCGCGACGAGCCCGGTGATGTCGGCGCGCTCCAGCTCGACCAGCACGCTCCCGTCCCGGCCGAGCACGCGGGTCACAGGGGGCGTGCCGGTGGTGGAGGCGGTGTCCACGACGTACCCGCCGCCGGGCGGCACGACGGCCGCGTGGTCCAGGTCGTCACCGGTGATCCGCTCCACGCCGGAGCCGTCCAGCCCGGCCCGGCACACGGTACGGCGGTACGGGTCGTCGGGGACGAGCCCGGAGGCGGTGAAGGTGACGACCCGGCGCGCCTCGTCCACGTGCAGGATCTCCTGGACCGCCCACTCCCCCGACGTCACCTGGTGGCGGAGCTCGCCGGTGCGCGCGTCGTACAGGTAGAGGTGGCCCCAGCCGTCACGCTGCGAGTACCACAGCACCTCGTCCCCGCCGGAGTCCCCGCCGGACAGGACGCGCACGAGGTGGGGCCGGTCGAGCCGCTGCGCCGGCTCCACCCGCGTGGCCCCGCTCTCCTCCACCAGGGTCGTCACCTCGCCGGTGGCCGGGTCGAGCCGGCGCAGCCGCAGGGTCCGCGCGTCCCGGGAGCGGCTCAGGTAGTGGACGGCCGAGCCGTCCTCCGACCACCACGCCCATCTCAGCAGGATCGGCGACATCGTCGGCATGGCCTCAGGCTCCGCGCGGGCGGGCACGGCCGCGCCCGTGGCCACGTCGAGCACGACCAGCTCGGCCTCCGGAAGCCTCTCGTCACCGGGGTACGGCTGGCGCAGCGTCACCAGCCGCGGCTCGCCGCCGTCCGCCGGCGCTGCCTCGACCAGGTGCGTGAGCCGTACGCCGTCCTGGACGGTGCGGTGCGTCAGCACGCGGGTGGAGTCGGGGGACCAGGCCACCGCGGGAGGCGCGTGCGGCAGGCCGAGGCGCTTAAGGAACGGGGAGTACATGAAGAAGTCGGGGCTCGCGCCGTAGTCGTGGCCGGCGTCGCCGTCGGAGGTCAGCGGCCGTTCCCCGCCGTCCTCCAGGGAACGGACCCACAGGTCGTGGCCGCGGCGGAACACCGCGAGCCGCCCGTCGGGCGAGCGCGCCTCCAGGGGGCCGGTCGGCGGCGGGCCCGGGACGCGCTCGCACGCCGAGCCGTCGGCCCGGCACCGCCAGCGCTCCCCGAACGCGTCGAACTCGACATCCCCGCTCCCCCCGTCGTCCCCGCCCGGCGGGCCGGTGAGGACGTCGAGGGCGGCGATCGGCAGCGCGCGGGCGTCCACCTGCTGTCCCGACGCCTCCGCCAGCGCGGCCGCGACCTTGTCGTGGTCGAACGCGGGCTGCCGCGTGCCCGCCTCCGGGTCCACGAGGACGAACCGCGTGCCCTCGGCGGCGTCCACCGCGTACCAGAAGCGGGCTCCCCCGTCGATCCACCGGGGCGTGATCTCGCCGCCGCGGACGAGCCGGCGGCGGTTGTGGCGGAGCAGCAGCTCGGCGGCCTGGTAGGCGGACGCGTCCAGGCGTGCCGGGGTGCCGGGCGAGATGTGGGGCGGCGTCATGGCGGTCGTTCCTCTCCTGCGGGGACCGCGTCGTGTCCGCGGCCCCCTCTGGCGGGTCACCGTGATGCTCGCGGAGGCCGCCGACAGCCGCCTGAGCGATCGTTGACAGATCGCTGACACGCACGCGCGGCGGCGGGCGGGGGCCGTGACATGCGCTCGCGCGGACGGTGAGCGGGAGCCGTCACATCCGCCCGCCCGGATGTGCCAGAGTCATGACGGCACACGCGCGTGAAGGAGAACACACCGATGACCCCGGCTCCGCCCCGTACCGCACTCCGGCGCAAGCAGGACGTCCTCGACCGGCTCGCCGGTGACGTCGACGCCTGGGTGTCCACCGCCGGCCCCGACGGCTGGCAGCCGCACCTGGTGCCGCTGTCGTTCCTGTGGGACGGCGCCACCCTGCTCCTGTCCACGGCGGCGGACAGCCCCACGGGCCGCAACCTGCGGCACAGCGGGCGGGTCCAGCTCGGGCTCGGCCACACCCGCGACGTGACCGTGATCGAGGGGTCCGTCGAGACCGTGCCGCCCGCCAAGCTGCGGGAGGAGGAGGGCGACGCCTTCGCCGTCAAGACGGGCTTCGACCCGCGCGCGCTCTCGACGCCGTACCTCTACTTCCGCGTCACGCCGCTGCGGATCCTGGCGTGGCGGGAGGAGAACGAGCTGAAGGGCCGCGAGCTGATGCGCGAGGGCCGCTGGACCGTGGCCTGAGGCACCGTACCCGCGTCTCCGGGGCGGCGGCCTCTAGGATGGCGCGTCATGACCGTTCCAGACGTCTTCCAGCTGCGCAGGGACTCGGCCCTGCGGGCGGCCCGGCGCCCCCGGGGGCCGGAGCTGGCCGCCGTCGGCGACGTGGAGGGGCCCGGCGGGCTCCGGCTCCGCCACTACCGGCCCTCCCCCGAGGCGCGGCCGCTGGTGGTGTTCCTGCACGGCGGGGCCTGGGTGATCGGCGACCTGGACACCCACGACCGCACCTGCCGGCGCCTCGCCGCGCGCTGCGACGTCGAGGTGCTGGCCGTGGACTACCGGCGCGCCCCCGAGCACCCCTACCCCGCGGCCGTGGACGACGCGGTCGCGGTGCTGCGGTGGGCCCGGCCGGCGGCGGTGGCCGGTGACAGCGCGGGCGGGTACGTGGCGACGATGGCGTGCCTGCGGCTGCGGGACGAGGGCGGGCCGCTGCCGGCCGCGCAGATCCTCATCTGCCCGAACACCGACCTGACGCTGTCGATGCCCAGCGTCGCGGAGAAGGGGTCCGGGTACGGGCTCGACGCCGGCTTCCTGTCCTGGGCGGTGAGCCAGTGGACGTCCGGCCCGGAGGTCCGTGACGATCCGCGGGCGAGCCCTCTGACGGCCGCGGACCTGCGCGGCATGCCGGACAGCGTCGTCGTCACGGCCGAGCACGACCCGCTGCGCGACGAAGGCGACGCGTACGCGCGGCGGCTGGCCGAGGCGGGGGTGCGGGTGACGCACCGGCAGGAGCCGGGGCTCGTCCACGGCTTCATCCAGAACATGGACCTCACCTCGCCCGAGGCCGCCGCCGCCCACGAGCGGCTCTTCCGGGACATCGCCGGCATGCTCGGCGGCCGGGACAGTCACTCGGCCCCGCGGTAGGCGTACAGGTCGTCGACGAACTTGCGCTTGAGGGCCGGCACGCGGTCCACCACGGTGAAGTAGCCGCGCATCCCGGCCAGCAGGGCGCGGCCGATGACCGGCTTGTGCGCGGCGCCGTCGCCGTCCATGCGGCTCAGCGAGTCCTTCACGCGGGCGAAGCCGTACGGGATCATCTGGCGTTCGTAGGCGGCGACGGCGTCGAGCACCGGCTTGCCGCCGGCCAGCTCCCGGCACAGCAGCATGGCGTCGCGCAGCGCGGTGTTGGCCCCGACGCCCTGGCCGGGGGTCATCGTGTGGATCGCGTCGCCGAGCAGCGTGACGTTCGTGGTGGGCCAGGGGTCGACCGGGACGGAGGTGCGGATGTTGATCGGGAAGCAGCTCCCGGGGTCGGCCAGCGTGAACAGGCGGCGCAGGTCCGGGTGCCAGTCCCCGGTCATGCCGAGGGCGACGTCCACGAGGTCGGCGCCCCGCAGGTCCATGATCCCGGCGGGGAAGCGGGAGGCGGCGGCCGACAGGCCCCAGTTGATGTAGTCGCGTGTGTTGTCGTAGAGCAGGCCCGGCCAGCGCTCGATCAGCTCCCGTTCGCTGCCGCCCACGTCGTGCTTGATCCCGCCCTCGCGGCCCCACTTGAACTCCATGACGTGCCAGATGCAGAACATGCCCCTGGGCGCGAACATCGCCGAGATGCCGTAGAACATCTCCGGCGTGAGCAGCCGCCGCGTCTCCTCGGTGATCGGCACCTTGGCGGAGATGGCGATGATGCCGCTGTCCCTGATCTGGGCGTGCGGGAGGTACTGCCGGCGTACGCGGGAGCCGGTGCCGTCGGCGGCGACGAGCACGTCCCCGGTCGCGCTGCCGCCGTCGGCGAAGAAGGCGGTGACGGTGCCGTCGGCGTTGCGCTCGTAGCGGGTGAACTCCTTGCCGAAGTGGACGACGTCCTCCATGCCGGTCAGCAGCACCTGGCGCAGCGTCATCCGCGACACCGAGCGCTCGGTGTCGACCGGGTCGTCGTCCTCGGGGCGGAGCGGGAAGGACGCCGTGGTGCCGCGCTTCTCGGTGAGGACGTTGAAGAAGCGCGGGGCGCGGGCGCAGGTGGCGGCGAAGGTGTCGAACAGCTCGGGCGGCAGGCACTCCTTCAGCGCCCGGTTGCCGGTGGGGTCGATGCCGACGCGGTAGCCGTGCAGGCCGTCGGCGCGGGTGCGGTCGCGCTCGTAGACGGCCACGGGGACGCCGGCCCGGCGCAGGCCGTGGGCCAGGCACATGCCGCCGGTGCCGGCGCCGATGATGATGACACGCATGACAGGTCCTCTCCGAGGCACAAGGGAAGGGATTCGTCTCGTTCGTCATGTATCTTGATGTTCGAGACGTCTTTATCTTGAAGTTCGAGAGGCTTGAATGTCAAGGAGAATTCCGGGCGAGCTCCGCGACGCCGTCGGTGAGGAGATGCGGCTGATGCAGGCCGCGGTCGACTCCTTCGACGAGGCGGCCGCCGGCGTCCTCGGCGTGAACCGTACGGACCTGAGGTGCCTGGAGATCCTCGCCCAGGGCCCGGTCATCCCGAGCGTGCTGGGGCCGGCGCTCGGCCTGACCACGGGCAGCGTCACCGCGATGCTCGACCGGCTGGAGAAGCTCGGCTACCTCACCCGCTCCCCCGACCCCTCCGACCGCCGCAAGGTCGTCGTGCGGATCACCGAGGAGGCCGGCGCCAGGACGTGGGACCTGTACGGCCCGTTCGTCGCCGAGGGCGAGACCATGATGGAGGACTTCACGCCCGAGGAGCTGGAGCGGGTGGCCGCCTTCCTGCGCCGCTCACGCGAGATGTACGAGCGGCACGTGGAGCGGGTGCGCGCCCAGCCGTCGGCAAGACGGCGGGGCGCGCGCCGGTAGCCGCACCACGCGGAGGGGGCGCGCCCTCGCGCCGGAATGGTGGTGCCCGGCGGCACGCCGCGCTACAGCCCCTGTCGTCGCCGCACGTCGGTCGTGAGCTTCGCCAGCAGGCGCACGAGCGTGGCCCGTTCGTCCTCGGACAGGCCCGCGACCAGGCCGGCCTCACGGCTGAGCACCGAGTCGACCGATCGCTCGATCAGCGCGTGTCCCTCGTCCGTCAGCGACACGTCGACGCTCTTGCGCCCCGTCGCGCCCGATGCCCGCCGCACCAGACCGTCACGCTCCGCGCGGGCGACGCGCTGGGAGATCGCGCCGGCCGTCACCAGGGTGCGGCCGGCCAGCTCGCGGGTGGACAGCGTGTACGGCGGGCCTGAGCGGCGGATCACCGACAGCAGGTCGAGCGTGGCCGCGTCGATGCCGGCCGCGCGCAGGACACGGACGCGGTCGTCGGCGAACATCTTCGCCAGCCGCCAGATGGGCGTGACGATCTCGATGGAGTCCGTGGGCGTGCCCGGACGCTCGCGCTGCCAGGCCGCCGCGATCTCCGCCGGCTCGGCCGGGTTGTCGGTCACTGTCGGCCCTCCGCTATGTTTAGACCTAAACGATAACACCGCCCGAGGGAGGAAGCGTGACCAGAACTGTCCTCGTCACCGGAGGCACCAGCGGCATCGGGCGCGCCGTCGCCGCGCTCTTCGCGGCCGACGGCGCGGAGGTCCACATCACCGGGCGGCGCCCCGACACCGTCGAGCCGGCCGCCAAGGAGCTGGGCGTGCACGGCATCGCCTGCGACGCGACCATGCCCGACCAGGTCGCCGAGCTCGGCGCGCGGCTGGACGGCCCGCTCGACGTGCTCGTCAACACCGCCGGTGGACTGCCGGAGACGCCCCCGGCCGGGATGCCGCCCCTGGAGGCGCTGGCCGCCGAGTGGCAGTCGAGCGTGTCGACCAACCTGTTCACCGCGGTCCTCACCACCGCCGCGGTCCGCGACAAGCTGACCGCGGGCTCCTCGATCGTCAGCATCGGGACGATCGGCGCGGAACGCCGCGGCGGCTCCTACGGCGCGGCCAAGGCGGCGCTGGCCGCCTGGAACGCCGCGCTCGCCGCCGAGCTCGGCCCGCGCGACATCACCTGCAACGTCATCTCCTCCGGCTACGTGACCGGCACCGGCTTCTTCGGCGGCGGCATGACGGAGGCGCGCCACCAGGCGCTCGTCGAGGAGACGCTGCTCAAGCGGCCGGGCACGCCCAGCGACATCGCGCAGACCGTCTTCTTCCTCGCCTCGCCCGGTGCGCGCCACATCACGGGACAGACCATCCACGTCAACGGCGGCGCCTTCACCACACGCTAGCCTCAGCCGTTGGTTGACGCCACGGGGCGCTCAGGACACGTAGAGCCGCAGGTGATCGGCCGTCAGGGAGGTGCCCGTGGCCACCAGGTCGGCCGGGGTCCCCGAGAACACCACCTGGCCGCCGTCGTGGCCGGCTCCCGGTCCCAGGTCCACGATCCAGTCGGCGTGGGCCATCACCGCCTGGTGATGCTCGATGACGATCACCGTGTTGCCGTCGTCCACCAGCCGGTCCAGCAGCCCGAGCAGCTGGTCCACGTCCGCCAGGTGCAGGCCGGTGGTCGGCTCGTCCAGGACGTACGTCGTGCCGTTGCGGGCCATGTTGACGGCCAGCTTGAGCCGCTGCCGCTCGCCGCCCGACAGGGTGGTGAGCGGCTGCCCGAGCGTGAGGTAGCCGAGGCCGGCGGCGGCGAGCCGGTCGAGGATCGTCCGCGCCTGGCCGGAGCCGAAGAACTCGAGCGCCTGCGCCACCGGCATGGCGAGCACCTCGCTGATGTCGCGGCCCCGCAGCCGGTACGCGAGGACCTCCGACGTGAACCGCCTGCCCTCGCACTCCTCGCACACCGACGCCACCTCGGCCATCATGGCCAGGTCCGTGTAGACGAGGCCGATGCCCTTGCAGGCCGGGCAGGCGCCCTCGGAGTTGGCGCTGAACAGGCTCGCCTTCACCCCGTTGGCCTTGGCGAACGCCGTCCGGATCGGGTCGAGCAGCCCCGTGTAGGTGGCCGGGTTGCTGCGGCGCGACCCGCGGATCGGCGACTGGTCGGCGACCACGACGCCCTCGCGTCCCGCGACGTACCCGTGGATGAGCGAGCTCTTGCCCGAGCCGGCCACGCCCGTGACGACGGTGAGGACGCCGAGCGGGAGGTCCACGCTCACGTCGCGCAGGTTGTGCCGCGTGGCGCCGCGGACGGGCAGGTGGCCGGTGGGGCGGCGGGCGTCCTGGCGCAGCTTGACGCGGTGGCTGAGGTAGCGGCCGGTCAGCGTGCCGGAGGCGCGCAGCCCGTCGAGGTCGCCGGCGTAGCAGACGTGGCCGCCCTGGGCGCCGGCGCCGGGGCCGAGGTCCACGACGTGGTCGGCGATGGCGATGGTCTCCGGCTTGTGCTCGACGACGAGCACCGTGTTGCCCTTGTCGCGCAGCCGCAGCAGCAGGCCGTTCATGCGCTGGATGTCGTGCGGGTGCAGCCCGGCGGTCGGCTCGTCGAAGACGTACGTGATGTCGGTGAGGCTGGAGGTGAGGTGCCGCACCATCTTGACGCGCTGGGCCTCGCCGCCGGACAGGGTGGAGGACTCGCGGTCCAGGCTCAGGTAGCCGAGACCGATCTCGACGAGCGAGTCCAGCGTCTCCAGGAGCGTGTCGAGCAGCGGCTTGACCGAGGCGTCCCGGATGCCGCGGACGAACGCGGCCAGCTCGTCGATCTGCATGGCCGAGCAGTCGGCGATGCTGCGTCCGGCGACGAGGCTGGCGCGGGCGGCGTCGTTGAGCCGGGTGCCGTCGCAGGCGGAGCAGGGGGCGAGCTTGACCGCCCGGTCGGCGAAGGCGCGCGCCGCCGTCTGCATCGACTCGCGGTCCTTGGCGAGGTACAGGCGCCGGACCTTGGTGACGAGTCCCTCGTAGGTGAACGTGTTGGAGCCCATCTTGATCTTGGTGGCGGGCTTGTGGAGGAAGTCCTCCCACTGCTCCGTGGTGTAGTCGCGCAGCGGGGCGTCCGGGTCGAACAGACCGGTCTTGGCGTAGAGCTGCCAGTACCACGTGTCCTTGGCGAAGCCCGGGGCCTTGATCGCGCCCTCGTTCAGGGACAGGTCGCGGTCCACCAACTCGTCCACGTCGATCTCGGAGGTCTTGCCGAGCCCCTCGCACACGGGACACATGCCCTCGGCCCGGTTGAAGCTGAAGGCGAAGGGCGGGCCGGCGTGCGGCGCGCCGAGACGGCTGAACATGATCCGCAGCATGGTGTGGCAGTCGGTGGCGGTGCCGACGGTCGAGCGGGCGTTGGCGCCCATCCGCTCCTGGTCCACGATGATCGCGGCGCTGAGGTTGCGCAGCGCGTCGACGTCCGGGCGGGCCTGGGAGGGCATGAAGTTCTGGAGGAACGCGGTGTAGGTCTCGTTGATGAGCCGGCGGGACTCCGCGGCGATCGTGTCGAAGACGAGCGACGACTTGCCGGAGCCGGAGACGCCGGTGAACACCGTCAGGCGCCGCTTGGGGATGTCGAGGGAGACACCCGCCAGGTTGTTCTCCCTGGCGCCGCGCACCTGGATGACGTCGTGGCTGTCGGCGGCCAGCTTGCTGGGGAGGGAGGAAGGCATGCCTGCAAGTGTGTCATTGACCTCCCCGTTGAGACTTTCGGCGCGGGCACCAGGAAAGATTGGTGCCGAACCCTCAAACCGGAGGGACGCCGGGAAGAGTCAGGGTCTGAGACGGGCCAGGGAGTCGGGGGTGAGGCGGGCGGCGAGGGCCTCCAGCAGGGCCGTGACCTCCGTGACCTCGGTGTGGCCGGCGGGTTCCGCGCCGCCCAGCGCGAGCGCCAATGCGGGCTCGATCGGCGCCGCGCGCACCTCGGCCACCCGGTCGGACAGCTGGGGCGCGTGCCTGATCACGGTCCTGCGCCGGTCGCGGGGGTCGGGCTCGGTCACCACGGCGCCCGCCTCGCGCAGGCGGGCCACGGAGGCCGACACGGCGCTCTGCGGCAGGCCGGTGCGGGCGACGATCTCGCCCACCGAGGTGTCGGGATGGCTCCGGACGTCGCTGACGACGATGAGGACGGTGCGCACGCTCGTGGTCTGCGGCCCGATGCCCTCCGTCGGCATGGCCTCCTCGCCGATCTTCATCAGCGTGCGCCCCAGCAGGAACAGGTCCACAGCGTTCATGCCCCCACAATACATCAAATCTGATGGGTTGCCGCGTCCTGTCACACCGGCGGCCGCGAGGGGGCGGGAGAGTGCTCGGGCGGCGGGTCGATGCCGAGCTGCTCGGCGCGGACGAGCCCGGCCGCGGCGTCGGGGACCAGGCCGAGGCTGACCGTGTTGCGGCCGAGCAGTGCGTTGAGCGCCCAGTCGGTGGCCACGCGCAGCCGGTTGCCCGCGCCGGGCAGAGCGTACAGGTGGTAGCCGCCGGTGACGGCCTTGGCCGGTGGACCGGTGACGGGCAGGCCGAGCGGCGCGGCGGCGGCCTGGGCCCCCCCGAGGGCCGCGACGGTGCCGAGGTCGCGGTGCCGGTACGGCCGGGCCCTGCCGTGTCCCAGGCTCGCCGCGACGTTGCGTGCCGCGGCCCGGCCCTGGCGCATGGCGTGCTGGGCCGTCTGCGGGCACACCGAGCCGGGGCGGCCGAGGTCGGGCACGGCCGCGGCGTCGCCCAGCGCGAAGACGTCCGGGTGCCCCGGCACGGCCAGGCCGGCGCCCACGGTGAGCCGGCCCCTGTCCAGGGACAGCCCCAGGTCCTCGACGAGCGGGCTGCCGGTGACGCCGGCCGTCCACACCAGCAGCCGGCACGGCACCGTGGTGCCGTCGCTGAGGTGCGCGGTGTCGGGGGTGAGCCGGTCCACCAGGGTGCCCAGCCGCACCTCGACGCCGCGCGAGCGCAGGACGGCCAGCGCGTGCTGCGACAGGCGCGGCGGCAGATGCTCCAGGACGCCGTGGCCGTGCTCGACGAGGATCCAGCGGATGTGCTCGGCCCGCAGCCGCGGGTAGGCGCGCAGCGCGGACGCCATGAACAGCCGCATCTGCGCGACGTACTCCGTCCCGGCCAGCCCCGCGCCGACCACGACGAACGTGGTGCACGCCTGCCGCTCCGGCCCGTCGGGCAGGCCGTCGGCCCGCTCCAGCTGGGCCAGGACGCGGTCGCGCAGGTACACCGCCTCGATGAGGGTCTTGAAGCCGTGGGCGTACTCGCGCAGCCCCGGGACGTCGCGGATGCGGGTGACGCTGCCCGGGGCGAGCACCAGGCGGTCCCAGGAGAGGGTGGACAGGCCGCCGTCGTGGTGGCGGACGGTCACCGTGCGGCTGCCCAGGCCGGCGCCGGTGACCTGACCGGTCCACAGGCGGGTGCGCCGCAGCGACCGCAGCGGCACGGCGATGTCCGTCGGGTTGACGGTCCCGGCGGCGACCTGCGGCAGCAGCGGCGTGTACAGGTGGTAGTCGGTACGGCTGACCAGCACCAGCTCGGCCGCGCCGGGCGGGAGCAGGCTCTCCAGGCCGCGCAGGCAGTGGTAGCCGCCGAACCCCGCTCCGACGACCACGATCCTGGGCTTGGGCATCGTTTCCTCCCTCCGGGTGCCTGGCCGTCCCGTGGCCGGTTCAACCCCGGCTTGGGCGGATCCATGGCGGCCGTTGGCGTTTCCGGGGCCACCCGCGGGAGGTGACGACGGGCGGGGTTCTAGGCTGGAAGGCATCGACCGGCCTGCTCAGCGGGAAGCCTTCCCGGAGGCGCCGGCCGGTGGAGCAGTCAATCCATGGCCGTGGTGAGCGAGTCCACGTTCGTCGGCCGCAGGCACGAGGTGGCCGCGGCTCGGAAGGCTCTTGCCCGGGCCCGGCTGCTCACGCTGACCGGCACGGGAGGCGTCGGCAAGAGCCGCCTGGCGCTCAAGGTCGCCGCCACCCTGCGCGGCGGCTTCCGCGACGGGGTCGAGGTCGTGCAGCTCTCCTCCCTGGCGGCCGGCGAGCTGCTGGCGCCGACGGTCGCCGCGGCGCTGGGGCTGCGCGACGGCGACTCCGACCCCATGGCGCTGCTGGAGGACCACCTGGCCGGGCGGCGGATGCTGCTCGTCCTCGACAACTGCGAGCACCTGCTGGACGCGTGCGCCCGTTTCGCGGCCCGGGTGCTGCGCGAGGCGCCGAGGCTGCGGCTCCTCGTCACGAGCAGGCAGAGGCTGGGCGTGTACGGCGAGCACGTGCTCCCGGTTCCGTCCCTGCCGGTTCCGGACCCGGGGCTGCCGCCGCACGTCATAGCCCGGCACGACGCCGTGCGGCTGTTCGCCGACCGGGCGGCCGACGCCTCGCCGGGGTTCCGGCTGACCCGGGAGAACGCCGCGGACGTGGCCATGCTCGCCCGGCGCCTCGACGGGCTGCCGCTGGCGATCGAGCTGGCGGCGGCCCGGCTGCGCACGGTGCCGCTGGACCGGCTGGCGCGCGAGCTGGACGAGCGTCTTCAGGCCGTGACGTCGCCGGCCACGCTGCCGCCGCGGCAGCGGACGCTGCGCGCGACCATGGAGTGGAGCTACCGCCTGTGCTCGGCCGGCGAGCAGCGGCTCTGGGCCCGGCTCTCGATGTTCCCCGCGGGGGCCGGCCTGGAGACGGCCGAGGCGGTGTGCGCCGGCGGCGAGGTGGACGGGTGCGAGGTGCTCGACCTGGCGGCGGGGCTGGTCGACAAGTCGATCCTCATCGGCGAGCAGGCGGAGGGCTGCGTCAGATACCGCATGCTGGACACCATCCGCGCGTACGGCTGCGAGCGGCTGGCCGGCGACGAGGAGCGGGACCTGCGCGAGCGCTACATCGGCCACCACCGGGACCTCGTGGCCCGCAACCGGATCCACGAGACGGTCCCCGACCAGCTGGAGCGCTACCGGCTGCTGCGGCGGGAGCTGCCCAACCTGCGCGCCGCGATCGAGACGTGCCTCGGCGGGCCGGGACCGCCCGCCGTGGGGCTGGAGATGGCCGCGTCGCTGTGGTCGTTCTGGCTGCTGTCCGGCTCCGCCACGGAGGGACGGTACTGGCTGGAACGCGGCCTGGAGCGGGTGACCGCGCCGGGCCGCGGCCGGGCGACGGCGCTGTGGGTGTACAGCATGCTGGCGCTGCGCCAGGGCGACCCCGCCGCGGCGGCGCCCCGGCTGGAGGAGTGCGGGGCGCTGGTCCGGCGCGAGGGGTTCGCGGACGTGCTCCCGTACGCGGTGCGGACCAGCGGCGTGGCCGCGTTCTCCGCCGGCGAGCCGGGGCGCGGGCTCGCGCTGCTGGAGGAGTCGCTGGCGCTGCACAGGGCGGCGGGCGACCTCGACGGGGTGGCGTTCAACCTGTACTACGTGGCGGCGTACGGGGCGAGCCAGAGCCCCGGGCGGGCGGCGGAGTGCGGCGAGGAGATGCTGGCGCTGTGCGAGGAGCACGGGGCGCCCGTGACCCGCTCGTACGCGCAGCTCGTGCTCGGCATCGTGCTGTGGAACCTCGGCGACCTGCAGCGGGCCGAGGAGCTGGTGGGCGAGGCGGCGGAGTTCACCCGCGACATCGACGACAAGTGGTGCCTGACGCAGTGCGTGGAGGTGCTGGCGTGGGCGGCGGGCGCCCACGGCGACCACGGCCGGGCGGCCCGGCTGCTGGGCGCCGCGCACGCCCTGTGGCAGTCCGTGGACGCCTCCCCGTTCCGGCTGTCGTACCACGCGCCGTGGCATGAGCGGTGCGTGGCGCGGGCCCGGCGCGCCCTCGGGGTCCAGGCGTATCAGGCGGCGTTCCGGGAGGGCGCCCGGCTGGGTCTCGATCCGCGGCCCCTCGCAGGTTCCGGCAGGCCGGGGGCTCATCACGCGTCCGGGAGGGTATGACTGAACCCGACATGGCCACGGGGGCGACGACGCGACGGGCAACGGGGAACCTGCCCGTCGAGTTGACCAGTTTCGTGGGGCGCCGGCAGGAGCTGACCGAGGCGCGGCGCCTGCTCTGCGCTGGGCGGCTGCTGACGCTGACCGGCGTGGGCGGCGTCGGGAAGACGAGGCTGGCGCTGCGGCTGGCCGCCGAGACGGCGCGGAGCTTCCCTGACGGGAGCTGGCTGGCCGACCTCGCCCCGCTGGCCGCCGGGGAGCTGCTCGGCGAGACGGTCGCCCAGGCGATCGGCTGTCCCCGCAACGACCTGGAGGGGCTGCGCGAGCACCTGCGCGGCCGGCGGACGCTCCTGGTGCTCGACAACTGCGAGCATCTGCTGCCCGAGTGCGCCGCTCTGGTGGGCGAGCTGCTCGCGGCCGGGCCCGGCGTGCGGATTCTCGCCACCAGCCGGCAGCCGCTGCACGTGGCCGGCGAGAGCGTGCTGGAGGTGCCGCCGCTGACGGTGCCGGGCGCCCCGGGTGCCGTACCGGCTGCCCCGGGGGCCGCGCCGGAAGCCCTGGAGACCGCGCCGGACGGGCTGCCCGGTCCGGCGCTCGCCCCCGTCGCTGGACCGGCGTCCGGAGCGGCCCCCGAACCCGCGTCCGGCACGAGATCCGGAGCGGCGTCCGGAGCGGCGTCCGGTGGGCCCGGGGTGGTCGCGGCCGGCGCCGGGACGGACGGGGAGGCGGGCCCCGGGGCCGGCCTCGGGCCGGCGCCGGAGGTGCTGTCGGAGGCGGTCAGCCTGTTCGCCGACCGGGTGACGGCCGTGGTGCCGGACTTCACGGTCGACGCGGGCAACAGCGTGGCGGTGACCCGGCTGTGCCGGCGGCTCGACGGGATCCCGCTGGCCATCGAGCTCGCGGCGGTCCGGATGCGCGTGCTGTCGGTCGAGCAGATCCTCGACCGGCTCAACGACCGGTTCCGGCTGCTCACCCAGGGCAGCCGGGTGGCGATACCGCGCCAGCGGACGCTGCGGGCGCTCGTCGACTGGAGTTACGACCTGTGCACGCCCAGGGAGCGCGCCCTGTGGCGGGAGCTGTCGGTCTTCTCCGGGGGCTGGGACCTGGAGGCGGCGCAGCGGGTCTGCGCCCCGGACGAGATCGCCGGGGCGGCCGTGTCCGACGTGCTGACCGAGCTGGTCGACAAGTCGATCGTGCTCCGCAGGGAGCAGGATCCGGCCCTGGCGGGCCTGCCGCCCGGGGAGCACGGGTACGGTGCCCGCTACGACATGCTGGAGACGCTGCGCCAGTACGGCGAGGAGCGGCTGGCCGAGTCGGGCCGGCGCACGGCCCTGCGGCTGCGCCACCGCGACTGGTGCCGCGAGCTGGCCGAGCGGGCCGAGGCCGAGTGGTTCGGCGAGCACCAGATGCGCTGGCTGGCCCGGCTCCGCCTCGAACAGGCCAATGTGCGCGCCGCCCTGGAGTTCTGCCTGAGCGAGCCGGGGCAGGCGTGGGCCGCGCTGGAGATCGGCGCGGCGATGTGGAGCCACCGGCTGTCGTGGACGTCGCCGAGCGAGGGGCACCACTGGCTGGAGCGGGCACTGGCCGCCGAGACCGCGCCCGGCTCCGCGCGGGCCAAGGCGCTCTGGGTGGACGCCTGGCTGGTGCTGCTGCGGGGCGACGCCGCCGCCGCGCGGCCGCTGCTGGAGGAGTGCCGGGCGCTGTCCGAGCGGCTCGGCGACGAGGCCGATCTGGCCGGGGCGGTGCACATCACCGGGTTCGCGGCGCTGCTCGCGGGCGCCTTCCCGCGCGCCTTCACACTGCTGGAGGAGGCGCTGGAGCGGCGGCGGGCGCTCGGCCACCGGGGCCACGCCTGGGTCACGCTGCTCCAGCTCGCGATGGCCGCCGTGTTCATGAACGCTCCCCGCTCGTCCGCGCTGTGCGAGGAGGTCCTGGAGACGGCCCGGCGGGAGCGCGCCGAGTGGTCGGTGTCGTACGGGCTGTGGATCGTGGCCCTGGACCGGTGGCGGCTGGGCGACGCGCCGGCGGCCGCCGCCATGATGCGCGACGCGATCCGCGTCAAGGTGCGCTGCCACGACCACCTCGGTCTCGCCCAGTGCCTGGAGGGGCTGGCGTGGATCCTGGCCGGCGAGGGGGCGCGGCCGCGCGCCGCCGAGCTGCTCGGCGCCGCCCACATGGTGTGGCGGTCGATCGGGACGTCGCTGTCGGGGCTCGGCCACCTGGCGGGCCTGCACGACCGGTGCGAGCAGCTGCTGCGGCGCGGGCTGGGCGACGAGGGCTTCACCGCCGGCTTCCTGCGCGGCTCGGAGCTCACGCTGGACGCCGCGGCGGCGTACGCGCTGGAGGACGGGCTGCTGCTCGACGCCGGTGACGCCGAGCAGGAGCCCGGTGTCGCGGCCGTGCTGACCCGCAGGGAACGGGAGATCGCCGAGCTGGTGGCCCGGGGCCTGAGCAACCGGCAGATCGCCGAGACGCTGGTGATCGCGCAGCGCACCGCCGAGAACCACGTCGAGAACGTGCTGCGCAAGCTGGGCTTCACCTCGCGCGCGCAGATCGTCCGCGCCTGGAACACTCGTCAGGCCGGCTGAACAAGCCCTTGACCTTTGGTTCAGTACGATGAACGGAACATCGGACGGGCCGTCGCAGCTTGCCCGCCGGGCGATCCGAGCCCCGCGGAGGGGCCTGTGCACGACTGCGCCAGCCACGATCTCGGCAGGGCCGAGCCGGAGCCGCTTGTCCGTGTCCGCGGGCTGCGCAAGCGGTTCGGCGGCATCCCCGCGCTCGACGGCGTCGATCTCGACCTGGCCCGCGGCAGCGTCCTGGCGCTGCTCGGCCGGAACGGCGCGGGCAAGTCCACCCTGATCAAGATCCTGGCCGGCGTGCACCGCGCCGACGCCGGGGAGGTGACGGTGGCCGGGCACCCGCTCGGCGGCCGGGCCGCGGCCGGCCGGATGTCGTTCGTCCACCAGGACCCCGGCCTGGTCGACTGGATGACCGTCGCGGAGAACGTCGCCCTGGGCGCCGGTTACCCTCGCCGCGGCGGCCTCATCTCCGGACGCGGGACGCGCGTGCGCTGCGCGGTGGCGCTCGACGCGGTCGGCGCCCGGGTGGACCCCGGCGAGCGGGCGGGCGATCTCACCCGGGCCGAGCGGGCGCTGGTCGCCGTGGCCCGCGCGCTGGCCCGCGACACCGAGGTGATCGTGCTGGACGAGCCGACCGCGAGCCTGGGCGCGGCCGACCGCGACCGGCTGTTCGGCGTGCTGCGCGGGCTGCGCGACCGTGGCCGCGGCGTCGTGTACGTGAGCCACCGGCTCGCCGAGGTGCGCGAGCTGGCCGACAGCGTGGCCGTCCTGCGCGACGGGCACCTGGAGCGCGCCATCGTGGCGGGCGAACCCATCGACCACGACGACCTGGTGCGCGCCATCGTGGGCGGCGAGCCCGCCGTCCACCGCCGGCCGCGCCGGGAGCCGGGTGAGGTGGTGCTGAGCGTGCGCGGCCTGCGCACCGCGCTGGCCGGTCCGGTCGGCTTCGACCTGCGGGCCGGCGAGGCGATCGGCCTGACCGGGCTCGCCGGCGCGGGACACGTGGACGTGGGGCGGGCGCTGGCCGGCGTGCGGCCCGTCCTGGACGGGCGGGTGCTGCTGGACGGGCGGCCCTACCTGCCGGCGTCGGCGCCGGAGGCCGTCGAGGCGGGTGCCGGTCTGGTCGCGGGCGACCGGCTGGAGGAGGGCGCCGCCCCCGGGCTCACCGTCCGGGAGAACGTCCTGGCCAACCCGCGCCTGCGCGGCGGCTCACCGCTGACCTGGATCGGGCCTCGCGAGGAGCGGGCGCGGGCCGCGGGCCTGCTGGCGCGCCTCGGGGTCCGTCCCGCCGACACCGAGCTGCCGTTCACCGCGCTGTCGGGCGGCAACCAGCAGAAGGCGCTGATCGGCCGCTGGCTGTGGACCGGACGGCGGGTGCTGATCCTGGAGGAGCCGACGGCCGGGGTGGACGTCGCGGCCCGGCCCGAGATCTACCGGCTGCTGGACGCCGCCCTGAGCGCCGGCCTGGCGGCCGTGCTGGTCTCGGCCGACGCCGAGGAGATCACGCACGTGTGCGACCGCGCGCTCGTCCTCACGCGCGGCGCGGTGACCGCCGAGCCGGCCGGCGACGCCCTCACCGTCACCGGGCTCACCCGCGCCGTCACCGGGACGAGCCGCTGATGGCCGCCGGAGGCCGGGCACCCCGGCGCCGGTCCGCGCCCGGCAGGCTCGTCGGCGCCTACGGGCTGCTGGCGCTGGCGGTCCTGCTGTTCGGCGTGTTCTCCCTGGTGCTGCCCCAGACCTTCCCCACCCTGGCCAACCTGCGGGTGGTGCTGTCCACGAACGCGATCACCGCGATCCTGGCGCTGGGCGCGATGGTGCCGATCGTCACGGGCAAGTTCGACCTGTCCATCGGGTACGGGATCGGCCTCTGGCACGTCGTGGCGCTGAGCCTCATCGTGTCGGCCGGCTGGCCGTGGCCGCTGGCCTGCGTCGGCGTCCTGGCGGGCGGGGCGCTGGCGGGGGCGGTCAACGGGCTGCTCGTCGAGTTCGCCTGCATCGACTCGTTCATCGCCACCCTCGGCACCGGCAGCGTGCTGTACGCGATCACGGGGTGGGTGACCGGGGGCGCGCGGATCGTGCCGGGCCCCGGGGGGCTGCCCGGCGGGTTCACGAACCTGACCGACGCGACGGCGCTGGGGCTGCCCCTGCCCGCGCTGTACGTCGCGGCGCTGACGGCGGCGCTGTGGGTGATCCTCGAACGCCTCCCCCTCGGGCGCTACCTGTACGTCATCGGCTCCAACCCGCGGGCCGCCGAACTGGCCGGCATCCGCACCCGCCGCCACGTCTGCGTGGCCTTCACCGCCTCCGGGCTGGTGACCGGCTTCGCGGGCGTCCTGCTCGCCGCCCAGAACCAGATCGGCAACCCGAGCGTCGGGCTGGACTACCTGCTGCCGGCGTTCACCGCGGCGCTGCTCGGCTCGTCCGTGATCCGGCCGGGCCGGCCCAACCCGCTGGGCACGGTGGTGGCGGTCGCCATCCTGGCCGTCGGCCTGTCGGGGCTCGGGCAGCTCGGCGCGGAGTTCTGGGTGACTCCGCTGTTCAACGGGCTGACGCTGCTCGTGGCGGTGGGCCTCGTCGGCTTCTCTGCCCGGCGGCGGCTGCGCGCCCGTCCCCCGGCGGAGAGCCGGGGAACCCCATGAGCCCCGCCCCGCCCGTGGGCGCCGGCCGTTCCAGGCGCGCCGCCGCCCGGCCCGTACGCGCGACCGCCCGGCCCGTACGCGCGACGGCCCGGC
>NZ_JALHBK010000031.1:0-117290 GCF_031570565.1 Nonomuraea sp. 3-1Str | reverse complement strand
GGGCGGGCGGCTGCGCGTCGGGCTCAGCGGCGCGCTGACCGGGGCGGCGGCCCTGCGCGGCGGCATCGAGGAGGCCGCGCACGCCAGGCGGCTGGCGGAGGCCCGCTCGGGCGGGGTGGTGACCAGCGACGAGATCTACACGCACGCGCTGCTGCTGGCCACGGTGCCGGGCGACGTGCGGCGCTCGTTCGCCGACCGGTTGCTGGGGCCGCTGATCGCCTATGACCGGCGGCACCAGTCGGACCTGGTGCGGACGCTCGGCACGTTCCTGGACTGCGCGGGCTCGTGGAACGCCTGCGGAGAGAGGCTGCACGTGCACGTCAACACGGTGCGTTACCGGATCGGGCGGGTGGAGGAGCTCACCGGCCGTGACCTGTCGTCGATGGCCGACCGGGTCGACTTCTTCCTGGCGCTACGGGCCGGGTGATGAGGCGGCGCCGTGCCGGAGGCGCCTGATGGGGGGACATACCTGCCGATGCCGCCGTGCGGAAGGCGGCACCGGCCATGCCCACACCGTGGTGCGGCTCCGGCACCGATTCAGCGTTTGCTGCGGTCAGCAGCACATAGGAATGTCAAACTTCGCCATGATTTGGTCCGACTGGGATGGAGACGAGTCGGCTGTCGCGGCCGTAGCATTGCCTCCGACGGCCACACCTGCCGTCAACAACGCAACGAGTACGGACAGGGCAATGCGCGTGCGCATGGGGGTTCTCCCTCGCCTATGGGTTGCTCGGACATCATCCTCTCAGGGAGCGGGACCTGTGACCACATCTGACCTGATCGGACTCCGTATCAAGACGGTGAGGCGGCAGCGGGGTCTGTCCCAGGCGCAGCTCGCGCATCCGGAGTTGTCGGACAGCTACGTCTCCCTGATCGAGAGTGGCAAGCGTACTCCGACGCCTGCCGTCCTGGAGCTCCTGGCCCAGAAACTGGACTGTTCGCTGTCCTATCTCCTCAACGGCGTGACCGCCGAGCAGATGGAGGACATCGAGCTCGCGCTCGGCTACGCGAGGATGGCTCTCGAGAACGGTGAGGTGCGGGAGGCCCGCACCCGTTTCGCCGAGCTGCTGGCCAACCACAACCTCGCAGGTCTCACGGGACTGCGTCAAGACACCCAGTTCGGGCTGGCGCTGGCGCTGGAGGCGTGCGGAGAGCTGGAGGAGGCGATCTCCATGCTCGGCCGGCTGCAGGACGAGGACGTCAGCCCCGACCGGCGGATCGAGATCGCGGTCGCCCTGTGCCGCGTCTACCGGCAGAGCGACCGGCTCAGCGAGGCGATCAAGGTGGGGGAGGCCGTCCTCGGCGGCCCGGCCCGCCCGGCCTGGACCGACGGCATGGTGGAGCTCGGCGCCACGCTGCTGTCGGCCTACTTCTACAGCGGCGACCTGCTGCGCGCCCGCCAGTTCGCCGCCGAGCTGCTCAACGCCGCCGACATGCTGGGCACGCCCAGGGCGGTCATCGCCGCCAACTGGAACGCCGCGGTCGTGGCCGAGAGCTCCGGCCACGGTGAGGAGTCCCTGGCCTTCCTGGAGCGGGCCCTGGCCATCCAGTCGGAGACCGGCCAGCCGCGCAGCCTCGCCCGCACCCGCGTCGCCTACGCGGCCCTGAAGCTGCGCGTCCACCCGGAGGCCCTCGACGAGGTCCGCGCCATGCTGCTGCGGGCCGAGGACGAGCTCGCGCAGACCTCCGCGAGCACGCTCGACCGGGCCAACGCCCAGGTCGAGCTGGCCCGCGCCGAGGTCATGGCCGGCAACTACGAGCAGGCCGTCCGGCACGGCAGCTCCGGGCAGGAGCTGATGCCGACGACCGCGGGGGCGCAGGAGGCCGAGGCGCACCTGCTGCTGAGCCGCGCCTACGGCGGGCTCGGTCGCGTCTCCGACGCCGAGCGCGAGCTCAACGCGGTGCGCGACTGGCTCACGCCGCTGCCCGACTCCCGTCGCGTCGCCGGCACCTGGTACGCCGCGGCGGAGACCATGGAGCTGCTGGGCGACGCCGACGGCAGCGTCGAGGCCTACCGGCGAGCGCTCGCCTGCGCGGGGCTGTAACCGAGGTAGGGACCGGGCGGTGGCGTCGGTAGCCTGGAGTTGCCATGAAGAGACCTCTGATCGCGGCAGTCGCCGCGTTCCTCGCCGCCCTGTTCCTGCTCGGCACCGCCGGGCCCGCCCTGGCGCACGACTCGCTCAAGAGCAGCGACCCGGCCAAGGGCTCCACGGTCAAGACCGTCGAGCAGGTGAAGCTGGTGTTCAGCGCCGGGGTGCGGATGCCGTTCGTGATCGTCCGGGGAGCCGACGGCGCCCAGCACCAGGCGGGGGCGGCCGAAGCCGACGGGCCGGCGGTCATCCAGCGGCTCAAGGAGACGCTGGCCGACGGCGCGTACACCATCGCCTACCGCGTCGTCTCCTCCGACGGCCACCCCATCGAGGGCGAGATCCCGTTCACCGTGAAGGGCGCTCCCAAGCCTGAGGCGCAGGCGTCCGAGACGGCGGCGGCCCAGCCGGTCGCCACGCCGTCGCAGCCGCCCTCCGCGGCCCCCGCCTCCTCCGCGGCCCCCGCCTCCTCCGCGGCCCCCGCCTCCTCCGCGGCCTCGGCCCCCGCCGCGGCGGCGACGGCGCAGGCCGCGCAGGGCGCCTCCTCGGCCACGTTCCCCGTCTGGCTGCTGGTCGTCGTCGGCGCGCTCGCCGGGATCGGCGTCGGCTTCCTCATCAGCATGCGCAAGAAGCGGCCGTGACGAGGGCCGCGCGGCTCGCGCTCGCGGCGGCGGCAGCGGCGGTCGCCGCCCTGGTGATCGCCATGATCGTCGGAGGCGCGGCCTTCCCCCGGATCATCGCCGGCCTGCCCGACGCCGGCGTGCTCACCCGCTGGGGACTGCCGCTGGCCAAGCTGGCGATGGACGCCGCCGGAGTCCTCACCGTGGGCCTGCTCCTGGCGGCCACCGCGCTGCTGCCCAACGACAAGGGCATGCTCGGCACGACCGCCACCGGCTACGTCCGGGCCTCCTCCTGGGCCGCTCTGATCTGGGCCGGCAGCGCCTTCCTCACCCTGGTCTTCGAGGTCTCCGACTCCTGGGGGCAGCCCGTCCTCCAGGCCGTCTCCACCGGCAACTACCTCAGCTCCTACGCCACCCAGACCAGCCAGGGCATCGCGCTGACGCTGGTCATCCTGTTCGCGGTGGCCATCTCGCTGTTCTCCCGGGGTGCCATCACCGCCGGCTCCGCGGCCGGGTTGCTGGCGTTCGCGCTGGTCACGCTGCTGCCGCCGGCCCTCACCGGGCACGCCTCCTCCTCGCCCAACCACAACCTGGCCACCTCCGCCCTGTCGCTGCACCTGCTGGTGCTCGCGCTGTGGGTCGGCGGCCTCGTCGTCCTCGCCGTGCACGCCGCCCGCCGCGAGCCGCGGCTCGACATCGCCGCCGCCCGCTTCTCCCGGATGGCCCTGTGGTGCTACATCGGCGTGGGCGTCTCCGGGGTGTTCAGCGTCGTCGCCCGGCTCTCCGACGTCTCCGACCTGTGGACGTCGTCGTACGGTGTGCTGGTCGTGGCGAAGATCGTCGCGTTCGTGCTGCTCGGCTACGCCGGCTGGTGGCACCGGGAGCGCACCGTCTCCGCCCTGCAGGGCGGCCGGCCCGGCGCCTTCACCCGGCTGGCGGCCGGCGAGGCGCTGCTCATGGCGGCCACCGTCGGCCTGGCCGTCGCGCTGTCGCGCACCCGCCCGCCGGAGGTCAGCCTCCCCGCCGACCGGGCCTTCGAGCTGCTCGGCTTTCCGATGCCGCCGCCGATCTCGCCGGCCAACCTGGCCACGCTGTGGTGGTTCGACCTGTTCTTCGCGCTCGTGGCCGCCGTCCTGGCCGGCCTGTACGCGGCCGGGGTGATCCGGCTCCTGCGGCGGGGCGACGCCTGGCCCTGGGGCCGCACCGCCTCCTGGTTCGTGGGGGTGGCGATCCTCGTCATCGCCACGCAGAGCGGCCTGGCTCGCTACGCCAAGGTCATGTTCGACGTGCACATGATCGAGCACATGATCCTGGCCATGATCGTGCCGATCTTCCTCGTGCTGGGCGCCCCGGTCACGCTCGCCCTGCGCGCGCTCAAGCCGGCCGCCCGGCGCGGCGACCGCGGACCGCGCGAGTGGCTGACCACGATCCTGCACAGCCGCTTCGTGAAGGTGGTCGGCCACCCGGGCATCGCCACCGCCCTGTTCATCGTCTCGACGTACGCGCTGTACTTCACGCCGCTGTTCGCCTCGGCCATGGAGGAGCACCTCGGGCACATCACGATGACCCTGCACTTCCTGCTCAGCGGGTCGCTGTTCTTCTGGGTCATCATCGGCGTCGACCCGGCTCCGCACCGCCTGCCGTACGTGGGCAAGCTGCTGACGCTGTTCGTCACGATGCCGTTCCACGCGTTCTTCGGCGTCGCGCTCATGATGACCGGCACGGTCATCGCCTCCGACTGGTACGAGCAGCTCGGCCGCACCTGGGGCGGTCCGCTGATCGACGAGCAGCGTGACGGCGGCGCGATCGCCTGGGGCTTCGGCGAGATCCCCACCCTCATCGTGCTGCTGGCCATCGCCGTGCAGTGGTACGGCGACGAGGACCGCAAGGCGCGCCGCGGCGACCGGCGGGCCGACCGCGGCTTGCGCGACCCGGAGCTCGACGCCTACAACGCCTACCTGGCCCGCCTCGACCGCGCCGACAAGGCGGACAAGGCCGACCAGCCCGACTGACCGCGTGGACGCGTAGCCGTACGGGCAGGGGGATCTATCCTCCCGCCGTACGCCTCCCACCCGCCAGGTAGCCTTGCCGTACGGGGAGATGGGCATCACCTTCCCGCAGGGATGTGCGAGACCTTGAGGGGGGCGCACATCCGGCGCGTGACGCCGGTGTGGGGTCCGGCCAGGAGTCCGGGATGCCCAGGAAGGCGAGCAGAGGTGGAAGAAACGCGCATGCGTGAGGGGCGGGGCCTCGCCGAGACCCTTGAGAGCCAGTTGACGCAGTGGTCGGAGCGCACCGGCATCCGCGTGGAGATCTGGGCCCTGCCCGCCGCCGACGTGCCCGCCCCCGTCGCCCATGCCGTCCTGGAGGCGCTGCGTGAGGCGCTGGCCAACGTGGAGCGGCACAGTGGCGCTAGCGTCGTGTCGGTGGCCGTCACCGCGGGCACCGGCGGCCTGCGCATGACCGTGAGCGACCACGGCCGCGGCTTCCCGCAGGACAAGGCGGGACGCGGCATCGCCCGGATGCGGGCCGCCTTCGCCGGGGTCGGCGGCAACCTGTCGGTCAGCAGTGTGAAGGGCGAGGGCACCACCGTCACCGCGGCGGTGCCCCGGCGCTGACCGCGGCCGCTACTGACCGTTCGGCAGCGGCTCGGCGAACGCCCAGTGCTCGATGAGCCGGCCGTCACGCACCCGGACCATGTCCATTCCTTGGATCTCGAAGCGTTCGCCGGTCGGGGCTTGGCCGAAGAAATCCTGCGTTCCTCGACCTCCTGCTGGAGGGAATCATCCCGCGGAGAGAGGGAACGCCTGCCACCACCAGCCGACGCACCGCACCGGAACGGTGATCACGATCCACCGCTGGAGCTCTAGGGGGTGGTGAGGATCTCGCTGCCCGTCTCGGTCACCACGATCGTGTGCTCGAACTGGGCCGTGCGCTTGCGGTCCCTGGTCACCGCCGTCCACCCGTCGGGCCAGATGTCGTACTCGATCGTGCCCAGCGTCAGCATCGGCTCGATCGTGAACGTCATGCCCGGCACCAGCTCCACCCGATGCGACGGGTCGTCGTAGTGCGGCACCACCAGCCCCGAGTGGAACGTCGTGCCGATGCCGTGACCCGTGAAGTCGCGCACCACGCCGTAGCCGAACCGCTTGGCGTACGCCTCGATGACCCGGCCCACCACGTTGAGCTGCCGGCCCGGGGCGACGGCCTTGATGGCCCGCAGCGTCGCCTCGCGGGTGCGCTCCACCAGCAGCCGCGACTCCTCGTCGACCTCGCCCACCAGGTACGTGGCGTCGGTGTCGCCGTGGACGCCGCCGATGAAGGCGGTGATGTCGACGTTGACGATGTCGCCCTCGCGCAGCACGGTGTCGTCGGGGATGCCGTGGCAGATGACCTCGTTGATCGACGTGCACAGCGACTTGGGGTAGCCCTTGTAGCCGAGCGTGCTCGGATAGGCGTCGTGGTCCAGCAGGAACTCGTGCCCGATCCGGTCGAGCTCGTCGGTGGTGACCCCCGGCCGCACGTTCCTGCCGACCTCTTCGAGGGCCTGCGCGGCGATCCGGCCCGCCACGCGCATGCGCTCGATCATCTCGGGGGTCTTGACGTCGGCCTCGCCGGTCTTGGGGCGCTTCTTTCCGACGTACTCCGGCCGCTCGATGTGGGCGGGGACCTTTCGCATGGGCGAGACTCGCCCTGGCTGGAGCAGTGTCGTCATGAAAGACGAGTCTACGGGGCAGAATAGCCCTCGTGAGCGATGGCCAGTGGTGGTTCTGCCTCAAGCACATGCGGGTCGAGCCGGAGAACGGCTGCCCCAACAAGGACCGGATGGGTCCCTACGCGAGCGAGCAGGAGGCCGCCGGCGCCCTGCAGCGCGCGGCGGACCGTAACAAGGCATGGGAAGAGGCCGACCAGGACGACGACTGAGCCGGCCGGCCCCCTCCCTCAGGGGACGACCGCGTAGGCCCGTACGGGGAAGGTGCCCATGCCCGCCACCATCGGTGGCGCGGCGTGGAACCTGAAACCCTCGTCGGGCAGCGCTTCCAGGCCCCTGAGGTGCTCCACGAGCGGTATCCCGGCCGCGAGCAGGATCGTGTGCGCGGGTCGCTCGCCGCGTGGCGGGGTGTCGTCGATGTTGAGCGAATCGATGCCGACGAGCGCCGCGCCCCGCTCGGCGAGCAGCCGCGCCGACTCCGGGGCGAGGTACGGGTGCCCGTGGAGGTAGGCGTCCGTGCCGAAGTGGCGGTCCCAGCCGGTGTGGATGAGCACGGCCCGGCCCCGCACGTCGAGGTCCGGGTCGACGGTGATCTCCCGGCTGCCGGTACCGCGCGCCCGGACCACGATCCCGGGCAGGTCGGCCAGGCTGCTCAGCGGCACCTGGGACAGGTCGGGGCCGCCGGCGTAGCGGTGGTGGGGCGTGTCGAGGTAGGTGCCGGTGTTGGCGGCCAGCGTGATCGTCCCGATGTGGAACTCGGTGCCCGGGGCGTACACCTCCCGCGACGCCTCCCGGCTCAGGTGCGTGCCGAGCACCGGGCCCGGCACCCCCGGGTAGGTGACCATGCCCTCGACGATGCGGTGACTCAACTCGACGATCACGCCGCCGCCCCGATCCGGACGAGCCTGACCAGCGCGACCGCGCCGATCACGGCCCAGACGAGGTTGAGGCCGGCCGAGGGCCAGGCGTCGTTGCGGGCGCTGTTGGCCATCAGCGCGAGCGAGCCGGTGAGGTTCACGACCTGGTACGCGGCGCCGCCGGCGGGCATGCGGCCGGCGGAGACCAGGCCGTACCCGAGCAGGAGGAGGCCCGCGCCGAGCCAGCCGGCCACCTCGAACAGGAAATCCATG
This sequence comes from Nonomuraea sp. 3-1Str, assembly GCF_031570565.1. Lineage (NCBI taxonomy): Bacteria > Bacillati > Actinomycetota > Actinomycetes > Streptosporangiales > Streptosporangiaceae > Nonomuraea > Nonomuraea sp. 3-1Str. Next base: position 109,741 of record NZ_JALHBK010000031.1, on the reverse strand, counting down.
CACCCATTGTCCGAATTAATTGCCATAAAGTGCAATTAAAGGTATCTACAGCGCCAAGTAAGCTCTCCTGTATGGACATCGACCCCCGGCGCCTCCGTGTCCTGCACGAGGTGGCCCGCCGCGGCGGGGTCATGCGTGCCGCCGAGGCCCTGTTCCTGACGCCCTCCGCGGTCTCCCAGCAGCTCGCCCAGCTCGAACGCGAGGTGGGCCTGGCCCTCATCGACCGCTCCCAGCGGCGCGTGTCGCTCACCCCGGCCGGCCGGGTGCTCGCCGGCTACGCCGAGCGCGTCGAGGACGAGCTGGCCGAGGCCCGGCGGGAGCTCACGCGGTTCACCGAGCGGCTGGCGGGGCCCGTGCGCATCGCCGCGTTCCCCACGGTGATCAAGCACATGCTGGTGCCCGCCCTGCGCGACCTGGCGGCCCGCCATCCGCGCATCACGCCGATCATCCACGAGGTGTACGGCCAGCCCGCCCTCCAGGAGCTGCGGCTGGGCGCCGTGGACGTCCTCATCACCGAGCGGGACATGAGCCTGCCCGTGCTGTCGCAGCCGTCACTGGCCACCCGCGCCCTCTACGTCGACGAGTACCGCATCGTGGTGCCCCCCGGCTGGACCAGCCCGCCGCGCTCCATGGCGGACCTGGCGGACGTGCCGTGGGTGGCCGGCGAGCCGGACCAGGCGTGCGGCCAGGCGCTGGACCGGCTCGCCGGGCTGCACGGCTTCGAGCCGCGCAAGGTCCACGTCATCACGGAGTTCGGCCCGGCGCTGGCGCTGGTGGCGGCCGGGCACGGGGTGGCGATCGTGCCCACCCTGGCGCTGCTCGACGTCCCGGAGGGCGAGGTCCGGGTGAGCGAGCTGCGAGAGGTGGGGGCGCGGCGGCTCGACGCCGTGACCCGGGTCAGCCGCACGCGGTCGGGCGAGCCCGATCCGGTGCAGGCGGTGGTGATCGGGGCGATCGAGGACGCCACGGCCGCGCTGGAGGCGAGCCTGAAGGCCCACCTCCAGCCGGTCTGAGCCCGCCGCATCCGTCAGGAGCGGTTACTTGTAGGTGATGTCGGACGCGGAGTAGATGCAGTTCGTGCCGTCGGCTCCGGACCCGATCTTGGTGGGCTCGCTGCCCTTGGGCACGCCCTTGTACTTGTCGCAGATGCTGGTGCTGGTGCCGTACACGGTGATCCTGCTGAACCGCGCGGTGTCGCCCCAGTTGGTGTTGATCCCGGCCAGGGCCGAGGTGCTGCGGGCGGTGACGCCGTTCATCACCACGTGGCGCTGGTAGGAGGTCGAGCAGTTGCCGCACGCCCGGTAGAGCTTGCCGGCGCTCTGGACCTGGAAGTTCCTGATGGTCACCGTGCCGGCTCCGTTGTGCTGGAAGACCTTGTCCGACGCCGACTTGGCGCCGCCGCCGTCGACCAGGTAGGTCGCCGAGGAGCTGGAGCTCAGGAACGTGGCGGCGTCCTCGCCGACGTCGTTCCACCACACGTTGCGGATGGTGCAGGAGCCCAGGCAGTGGATGCCGTCGCCGGCCGGGGCGTCGATGATGACGTTCTGGATCGTGCCGCCGTTCGCCACCTCGAACATCGGGTCCTGGCTCTCGCTCTGGCCGCCGTCGCCGATGCCGTAGTAGCTCTTCATGCCGCCGTCGAAGAAGCTGCCGACGCTCTGCGTCGCGTTCATCTTGACGCTGCCCTGGGCGGTCGGCCACGGTCCGCTGCCGTCGCCGCCTCCGCTGGTCGGCGTGACCGTGGGGGTGACCGTCGGGGTGGGGTCGGGGGAGGAGCCGTCGGCCGGCCGCAGCGTCCACTGCTTGGTGGCCACGCTGTCGCAGGAGTTCTGCTGCAGGAGGGCGTCGGCCGCGGTGGAGTTGTCCTTGACGTTGAGGCACTTGCCGCCGTTGTCGTTGACCACCCGGTAGCCGGACCCGGACGTGGTGAGCTGCCACGTCTGTGAGGCCGCCCCGGTGCAACCCTCCTGCTGGACCGCCTTGCCCGCGCTGGTGGAGGCGTCGCGGACGCCCGCGCACTTGCCGCTGTGCCGCGCCTTGAGCTGGTAGCCCCCGCCCGAGGCGGTGACCGTGAAGACCTGCCCGGCGCCGCCGGCGCAGGTGCTCTGCACGAGCTGCACGCCGTCGCCGGTGCTCTGGCCGGGCACCGCGGCGCACAGCCCGCTGCCGGCGTTGACCAGTGTGTAGTCGCCGTTGGCCGGCGCCGCCGAGGCCGGTGTGACGGACACCGCCACCAGCCCTCCGGCGGCCAGGAGCCCCGCGGCCAGCCCGACCGCCAGTCTCATGCCGAACCGTTCCTTCTCACGCACGTCGAACTCCCATCGAAGGTGAGTGCGGGCCCGCTCCGAGAGTTTCGGTAAGCGCTTTCCCTCTCGGTGCGGTCGAGTCAAGCACAGCCCGGTCGGGGTGGGAAGCGACGGCGGCCGGCCGCCCCCCGGCGACGGCGACAGGCCCGTCGCCTTCCGGCGGGACCGGTGGGTCCTCCCAGGTCAGGGCGGGCGGCGGAGGGAGAGGGGTGAGACGCTGACGCCCTGAAAGTTTCAGAGGCACGAACCCGTCAGTCGGTCACCCTGGGGCCGGTGACCTTCTCCAGCAGGCGGGCCAGCCGCTCGCGCAGCCCCGGGTTGCCGGGCAGCTCGCCGGCGGCGGCGCTCACCAGGTGCTGGGCGCCGTCGAAGGTGACCAGCCCCTCCGGCGGCACGGCGATCGCGTCGTGCGCGAGCCCCGCCACCTCCGGATGGGCGCCCTCCAGCGCGAGGATCGTCGCGCCGACACGGCGGGCGTCGTCCACCCGTTCGAGCAGCGGGACAGGGGCCTGCCCCTCCGCCACCACGAACAGCGTCTCGCCCCGGCCCGCCTGCCGCACGCGGTCGAGGCCGACCCGCAAGTGCTCGGGCGCGCCCGGCGGCGGCGACCAGCGGACGAGGGTGGGCGCGAGCTGCGGCAGGCCCGACAGCCGCGCCTCGTCGGCCAGGTGCGCCGTCAGGTGCCACGGCTCGTCCTCGGGTGTGCCCACGAGGAGCAGCCCGCCGGGGGAGCGGGTCGCCCGCAGCGCGAGGCCGAACTCGCGGGTGCGCTCCACCCATCCGGTCTCGGCGAGGAGCTCGCGGAGGAAGTCCACCGAACCAGAGTCCATCGCCCCATAGTGCATGACCGCCGCCGCCTCGTCGCCCCGTCCGCCCGGTTCGCCGCCCTGCCTGCCTGACTTCAATGCCGTTCCGCTGTCATTTCGGGCCTTGACAGGTGGTTACCGCCGGGTAACGATCGGCTCGCGGCGCCGCCGTCCCGAACAGCGATCCCCCACGGAGAGGGCCGGCACATGACCTTACGTGTCCGCGTCAGCATGTCCATGATCGTGTTATTGATCGCATCACTCGTCGCCACGCCGGCCCACGCGGCCGCGCCCGGTGACGTGGTCTCCGCCGAGCCGACCACCGTCTACCTCCTGCCCGGGAAGCTTCTCGAGGTCCCGGTCGACGCGTGGCACCTGCTCTACCACTCCACCTCCGCCACCGGGCAGATCAACACGGTGTCCGGCACGCTCCTCGTCCCCAAGGCGGCGTACGCCCTGGGGAGGCGGCCCATCGTCGGCTACGCCACCGGCACCCACGGCCTCGGCGACCAGTGCGCCCCCTCCGTCAGCATGAGCCAGGGCCGTGAGGCCGAGCTGGCGCTGGTGAGCCTGTTCCTGCTCAAGGGGTTCGCGGTGGCGATCACCGACTACGAGGGGCTCGGCACGCCGGGGCAGCACACGTACATGGTGGGCGTCTCGCAGGGCCACGCCGTGCTCGACTCCGTCAGGGCGGCGACGCGGGTGTCCGGCGCGGGCCTGTCCGACCGCGCCCCGGTCGCCGTCATGGGCTACTCGCAGGGCGGCGCGTCCGCCGGCTGGGCGGCGCAGCTCCAGCCCTCGTACGCGCCCGACCTGCGGCTCAAGGGTGTGGCGGCCGGCGGCGTCCCGGCCGACCTGCGGGCGGTGGCCGCCCACCTGGACGGCGACGCGAACTTCGGCCTGGCCGCGGCAGCCGGGGTCGGCCTCGACGCCGCCTACCCCGAGCTGGACCTCGAGGCCGACCTCAACGACCGCGGCCGGGCGCTGCTGGGCGACGCGGCCGACGACTGCGTGGGCGACCTGGACAAGCTGGCCGGGCTGAGCTTCTCCGACCTGAGCCCGGTCGACCTGCTCGACCTGCCCAAGTGGCGGGTCCGCCTCAACGAGAACCGCCTCGGCGCGGTCGCGCCGAAGGCGCCGCTGTTCCTCTACCACGCCCGGGGCGACGAGATCATCCCGCAGGCCGTCGGCGCGACGCTGCGCTCCGAGTACTGCCGGGCCGGCGCCACCGTCCGCTGGACCTCGCTGCCCGCCGGCTCCCACGTCCTGGGGGCGGTCGAGGGCGGCCCACTGGCGATCGAGTGGCTGGCGCTCCGGCTGATCGGCCTGCCCGCCACCGGCAACTGCTGACCACCCGCGACCTGCCAGGGCCCGCCCGTCCCATCCGACGGCCGGGCCCTTCGTCCCGGGTGAGCCTTTTCGTCCTGGGTGGGGCCGCGCGGGACCGGTGCGGAGGGGCTGGCATGATCGAGGGTATGACTGACGTGAGCGGGCTTTCCATCGCGATCCTGGGCGGCACGGGCGACCAGGGCAAGGGGCTGGCGCGGCGCTTCGCGCTGGCGGGGCACGAGGTGCTGATCGGCTCCCGGAGCGCCGAGCGCGCCCAGGAGGCGGCCGCCTCCATCGGCCCGAACGTCCGGGGCGCGGCGAACGCGGACGTCGCCGCCGAGGCCGGCATCGTGATCGTGGCCGTGCCGTACGAGGGGCACCGGGCGTTGCTGGAGTCGCTGCGCGGCGAGCTGGCCGGGAAGATCGTGGTCGACTGCGTGAACCCGCTCGGCTTCGACAAGCAGGGCGCCTACGCGCTGCCCGTCGAGGAGGGCAGCGCCGCGCAGCAGGCCGCCGCCGTCCTGCCGGACAGCCGCGTCGTGGCCGCCTTCCACCACGTGTCGGCCGTCGTGCTGCTGGACCCGGCCGTGGAGAAGGTGGACCTCGACGTGCTCGTCCTCGGCGACGACCGGGAGGCCACCGACCTGGTGCAGGCGCTCGCGGACCTGATCCCGGGCGTGCGCGGCGTGTACGGCGGGCGGCTGCGCAACGCGCACCAGATCGAGGCGCTGACGGCCAACCTCATCTCGGTCAACCGCCGCTACAAGGCCCACGCCGGAATCCGCATCACCGACGTCTGAGCCTTACCGGGGTGCCGGACTTCCCCGGGCGTCACAGCCAGCCGGCGTCCTCCGCGATGCGGATGGCGTCGATCTTGTTGCGGGCGCCCGTCTTCGTGATGGCGCTGGTCAGGTAGTTGCGCACCGTTCCGGCCGACAGGTGGAGACGGGCGGAGATGTCCTCGGCCGAGGCCCCGCGGGCCGCCTCCCGCAGGACCGTCGCCTCCCGGGGCGTCAGCGGGCTCTCGCCGTACTGCAGGGCCGACGCCACCAGCTCCGGGTCCAGCACCCGCAGCCCGGCGGCCGTCCTGCGGACCGCGTCCGCGAGCCGCTCGCCCGGCGCGTCCTTCACCAGGAACGCCTGGATGCCCGCCTCCAGGGCCCGCCGCACCTGGCCCGGCCGCCCCAGCGCCGTGAGCACGAGGATCCGGCACGAGGGCAGCTCGCCGCGGAGCGAGGCGGCGGCGGTGATGCCGTCGAGGACGGGCAGGTCGATGTCCACGATCGCCACGTCGGGGCGGTGCCGGAGCGCCACCGGGACGATCTCGTCGCCCCTCGTCACCTCGGCCACCACCTCGATGTCCGGCTCCAGGCGGAGCAGGGCGGTGAGGGCGGCGCGGATCATGTGCATGTCCTCGGCCAGCATCACCCGGATCACGCCGGGCCCGCTCACGCCGGGCCCGCTCACGCCGTCCCTCGCATGCCGCCCCCTCGCGGGTGCCGGTTTCTCACGCGGGTACCTCCATCGTGAGGCGGAAGCCGCCCGCGGGGGTGCGCGCGGTGAGCAGCGTCCCGCCGGCCTGCGCGGCTCGCTCCTTCAGCCCCGTCAGCCCGCCTCCGGCGAACCCGTTTCCGGCGAGCCCGCCCCCGGTGAACCCGGCGGCACCGGGCACGCCGTCGCCGGGTGCCGCCGGCGCCTCCGGTGACGCCGGGACGCCGTCGTTGGCGACCTCCAGCCGGACGGCCCCCTCCCGCAGCGACGTGCTGATCGTGCACGTGGTCGCCGCGCTGTGGCGCAGGACGTTCGTGACGGCCTCCCGCACGGCCCAGGCCAGCGCCTCCTCCGACGCCCGGGGCAGCGTGACGTCCGCCAGGTGCACCTGGCAGCCCACCCCGGCCGACTCCAGCAGCGCCGCCCCCCGGTCCGCCTCGCCCGTCAGGGACATCTCCCGGTAGCCGCGCGCCACCCGCCGTACGTCCTGGGCCGCCTCCCGCGCCACCCGCACCAGCTCGCCCACCTCGCCCCGCGCCGCGGCCGGGTCCCGCTCCATGAGCCGGCCCGCCAGGTCGCCCTTGAGCGCGATCGCCGTGAGGCTCCGGCCGAGACCGTCATGCAGGTCACGTGAGATGCGCACCCGCTCCCGCAGGACCGCCGCCTCGGCCAGCTCGGCCCTGGCCTGTTCGAGGTCGGACGTCACCCGGACCAGCCGCACCAGGGCGTAGACCATGCCGCTGGTCAGAGGCACGGTCAGCCCGTAGAAGAGGGCGACGACGGCGTTGACGGGGAGGAGCGCGGCGGTGTCGTACACCGTCATGAGGGCGACGAGCGGCCCGCCGAGACGCAGCGGCAGCATCACCAGCACCGCCGCGCCCAGCATCGGCGCCGCCACGCCGGACCAGCCGCCCGGCAGGAACGGGTCGGGCCCGTATGTGGCGACTGCCTGGACCACCAGCGTGAGCGGGAAGAGCGGCGGGCGCTCGTCGCGCAGGGCCGCTCGCATGGTGAGGTAGTACATCGCCGCCAGGACGATGATCGCCACCGTCGCCAGGAGGCCGTAGCCGGGGCTGACCGTGTAGTAGAGCAGCCCGATGAGGGTGTACACGGCGGAGACGAACGTGATCAGCACGCGGGCGAGCCGCTGGGCGGAGGAGGAGGTCATGTCCCGGCCATTATGTCCGGCTCCCGGTGATCGGCCGGCCTAGGGCCGGCGGGGTTCCCAGCGGAACCAGAGCCGGATCGCGACCAGCCCCGCGACGCCCCACACGGCCAGCAGGAGCGCCGGCCCGGCCACCGCGCCGGTCCTGACGGCGTCCACCACGGCGGTGGTGGGCAGCAGGTCCAGCACGACGCCCACCCAGGACGGCAGGACCTGGCGGATCGGGCCCATCGCCCCGGAGGCGATGCCCGACACCAGGAACACCGGCATGCAGACGGCCCCGGCCAGCTCGGCGCGCGGGATCGCGGCCGTGCACGCGGCGCCCAGCGTCGCCAGGACGAGCGCCCCGGCGACCACCGCGGCGCCGAACAGAAGGGGGTTCGCGGGATACGGCACGCCGGCGACCAGATGGACCGCCACCGCGCAGACCACGACGACGGCCACGGTCTGGGTGGCGGTGGCGGCGATCTGGCCCGCCAGGATCCGGGCGTCGGTGAGCGTCGTGGCGCGCAGCCGCTTCAGCACGAGCTGGTCGCGGCGGGCGGACAGGGCCACCGCGATGTTCATGAACGCGGTGATCGACAGCAGCAGCGCGAGCGTCCCGTCGAAGATGTCGGCGGCGGCGCTCACGCCGTCGGCCTGTACGTGCCGCATGAGCAGCGGCAGGCCGATCGCCAGGCCGGCGGGCGTGACCACGGAGCCGATCAGCAGCCCGCGGTCCTGCCAGAACAGGCGCGTGCCGAGCCGGTAGGTGGCGGCCAGGGTCATCGGGTCCTCCTGGGCAGGTCGAGGAAGAGGTCTTCGAGGGTGGCCGCGCGGACCTCCAGGCCCGGCAGGCGCAAGCCCCGCTCGGCGGCCCAGCTCAGCAGCGTCTGCGCCGCCAGGTCCGGGTCCTCGGCGCGGCAGGCCGCCTCGGCGCCCTCCACCGTCACGGGAAGCGGCAGGTCGGCGGGGTTCACGCCGGCGGGCAGCCGGAAGGACACCCGCCCGCCCCGCGCGGCGAGCGTCTCGGCCATCCCGCCGGAGGCGACGATCTCGCCCTCGTCCATGATCGCCATGGCGGACGCCAGCCGCTGCGCCTCCTCCAGGTAGTGCGTGGTCAGCAGGACCGCGGTGCCGCGCCGGGCCAGGTCGCGCACCACCTCCCAGGTCGCCGCGCGGCCCTCGGGGTCCATGCCGGTGGTCGGCTCGTCGAGGAAGAGCACATCCGGACGGCCGAGCAGGGCGAGCGCGAGGTCCAGGCGGCGCTTCTCGCCGCCCGAGAGCTGGCGCACCTTGACCCCCGCCCTGCCCGCCAGCCCGGCGAGCCGCAGCGCCTCGTCCCGGGGGCGCGGCGCGGCGGTGAAGCCGCGCCACGCGTCGACCGTCGCCGCGACCGTCAGGTCGGGGAAGAATCCCGCCTCCTGCAGCATGATCCCGGTGCGCCGGCGCACCTCCGCCCGCCGGGTGACCGGGTCGAGCCCGAGCACCCGCACCGACCCGCCGTCCGGCCGCCGGAACCCGGCCAGCACCTCCACGGTCGTGGTCTTGCCGGCGCCGTTGCGGCCGAGGAGCGCGAACACCTCACCGGCGGCCACCTCGAACGAGATGCCCCTCACCGCCTCGAACGGGCCATGGCTCTTCCTGAGCCCTTCCACGCGAATAGCCGTCATACCGGCGACTATTCCGGGGTGTTCAGGAGCGCGGCAGTGAAGAATTCACGACTTGCGCGACAACATCAGCAGCGCGTCGGCGACGGCCTCCGGCTCCACCACCTGGTGCAGGTGCGCGCCGGGGATCCTGGTCACGGGCCAGCCGCGCCGCGCCGCCTCCTCGGCCATCACGTCGTACGGCGGGCCGTACCAGAGGTACGAGCACCTGACCTCGTCCCAGCCGGCCGGGACCGGGATCGCCTCGGTGTAGTAGGCGAGCGGCAGCCGCGGCTGCTCCTCCACCACCCGGGCCCGCGTCGCCGCGTCGGGCAGCATCCCCGCGACGACGTCCTCGCTCCACCAGTCGGTCCACCGCGGCAGCATTCCGTCATCGCCGGCCAGCCCGCGCAGGAACTCCAGGTCCGCCTCCTCGGCCGCCCGCACCAGCCCCTTGCGGGGCGGCACGTGGGCGTCGGCGAGCACGCACGCCACCACCCGGTCGCCCAGCCCCTCCTTGACCACCGGGGCGAACAGGCCCGCGTTGCTGTGCGCCACCAGCACGAGCGGCGTCTCGGGAGCGGCGTCCCGCACGGTCTCCACCACTCGGGGCCAGGTCGGCGACCCGGCCCGGGCGACCCGCGTCAGGTCGGGCACCACGGCGCCGTGCCCGCGCCGCTCCAGCGCTGCGGCGACGGGCGCCCAGGTCGAGGGGCCCACGGACGGGCTGTGCACGAGTACGAAGGTCGTCGTCATGCTCCCAGGGTGACAGCGGCCGGGAGCGGCGGAGCGCGCTGTCAGCTCACAGCGCAGCCCGTACGGTCATCGTACGGGCTGCTGGAATCCGGGCTCAGACGACGAGCGGGTGGCGGTGGGCCGGGCGGCGGCTGCCGTCGTAGGCGTCCCACGCCGCCGCCAGGCCGGCGACCGCCCGCGACAGCTCGTCCGGCGGGAACAGGAAGTGCAGCCGCATGTGGTCGGCGTGGCCGCCGAGCGGGTCGAACGAGCGTCCCGGCGGCACCGCCACGCCATGCCGGAGCGCCACCTGCGCGTAGGAATCGACGTCGCCGCGCGGGATCCGGACCCAGATCGTCTGCCCGCCGTTCGCCCGCTCGAACGACCACGACGGCAGGCGCGCGGCCAGCTCCGCGCAGAGCAGCTCGTGGCCGGCCCGCAGCTCGCGCACCCGCTCGGAGCGGATCTCCGGCAGCCGCCGCAGCAGCGCCGCGGCGGCGATCTGGCTGACCACCTCGCCGCCCAGGTCGTGGACGGCGCGCAGCCGGGCCAGCCGCGACACCAGCGGGGCCGGGGCGCGCACCCAGCCGACCCGGAGGCCGCCCCACACCAGCTTGCTCAGCGAGGCGATGGTGATGACCTGCTCTCCCCGGGTGTACGAAGCCACGGGCGGCGGGGTCTCGCCCGAGAAGCACAGCTCGGCGCAGACCTCGTCGTCGATGAGCGGCACGTCGTGCTCGCCGGCCAGCCGGGCCAGCCGCCTGCGGTCACCGGTGGCCATGGTGGCGCCGGTGGGGTTGCCGGCGGTGGGGACGGTGTAGACGAGCGACGGCCGCTCCCGCAGGGCCGAGGCCAGGTCGGGCACCGCGCCCGGCACCGAGGCGTCGAAGGCGCCGAGGGCCACAGGCCGCACCACCGTGGCGGCGTGCCGGAACACCTCCAGCGCCCCCGGGTACGTGGGGGACTGGGTCAGCACGGTGTCGCCCGGCGACAGCAGCAGCCCCGCCAGCAGCGTCAGCGCCTGCTGGGCGCCCGTCGTCACCAGGATCTCGTCCGCCGTCGTGGGCAGGCCCCGGTCGCGGTAGTAGGCGGCCACGGCCTCGCGCAGCTCCGGGTTGCCGGCCGGCTGGTATCCCAGGTCGCGGACCCGGGCCAACCGCCCGATCGCCTCCTCGTACGCCTCCGCCATCGCCGCGGGCGGCCGGTCGGGCGCGGCGCAGGTGAGCAGGCTCACCCCGTCCGGGGGGTGCAGGATGTGCAGCAGGAGGGGGTTCGCGCGCACGCTGTCGGCGGTGCGGGAGGCGGGCAGCTCCAGCGGCGCCACCCGGGTGCCGCTGCCCTGCCGGCGCGTCACCCGTCCCTCCTGCTGGAGCAGGTCGTACGCCGCCACGACCGTCCCCCTGCCGACGGCCAGCCGCCGCGCGAGCGTCCGGTCCGCCGGCAGCGGCGTGCCGGGCGCCAGCACCCCGTCGTCGATGAGGGCGCGGAGCCGGCCGGCCAGCAGCAGGTACAGCGGCCCGCGACCGGACGCCCACCGGCCGAGCATGTCGACCAGGTCATCCATGCCCGCCGTGGCCCCCAGGACGGCCGTGGCCTTCGGCTCCGCCGTGGCCTTGCTCACATTGGCCCCATTCATGGACCAATTCTCTGTCATTGGATCTGACAAAAGCCACCTCTTCCGGACATCCTTGACGACATGACCGAACTCCGTCCCGAGACCCGCGTCGTCCACCTGCCGCAGCCGCCCGTCGAGCACAGCCGGCCGATCACGATGCCGATCTACCAGACGTCCGGGTTCGTCTTCGACGACCCGGCGGTGATGGCCGACGCGATGGGCCGCCCCGACGGCCCGTTCGTGTACGGCCGCTACACCAACCCCACCGTGCGCGCCCTCGAGGAGGCCGTGTCCGGCCTGGAGGGCGGCGCCGGGGCGTTCGCCACCGGGTCCGGCATGGGCGCCATCAACACCGTGCTGTTCGCCCTGCTCAAGCCCGGCGACCACGTGATCGCGCAGAAGTCCCTGTACGGCGGGACGGCGGCGATACTCAACGAGCTCGCCGCCCGCTTCCGCGTCGAGGTCACCCACGTCTCCGAGGCCGACCCGGACGCGGTCCGCCGGGCGGTGCGCCCCGAGACCAGGCTGCTGTACCTGGAGACGATCTCCAACCCGATGGTCCTCGTCGCCGACCTGCCCGGGATGTGCGCGACGGCCCGCGAGCTGGGGCTGGTCTCGGTGGTGGACAACACGTTCGCCTCGCCGGTGCTCTGCCGCCCGATCGAGCACGGCGCCGACGTCGTCGTCCACTCCACCACCAAGTACCTGTCGGGGCACACCGACGTCGTCGGCGGCCTGGCCGTCTTCCGCGACCGCGAGCTGTACGACAAGGTCTGGCACTTCTCCACCGCGCTCGGCGCCTCGGCGGACCCCTTCGCGGCGTGGCTGACGCTGCGCGGCCTGCAGACGCTGGGCCTGCGCATGGAGCGCCACTGCTCCAACACCCGCCTGCTCGCCACCCGGCTGGCCGAGCACCCCGCCGTCGCCGCCGTCCACTGGCCGGGGCTGCCGTCGCACCCGTCGTACGAGCTCGCCGGCAAGCTGCTGCCGGACTTCGGCGGCGTGTTCTCCTTCGACCTCGTGGGAGGCCGCGCGGCGGGGAAGAGGTTCATGAAGTCCGTACGGCTCGCGCTGCTGGCGCCGTCGCTGGGCGGCGTCGAGACGCTCACCATGCACCCCGCGACCACCTCGCACCGCTCGCTCAGCGCCGAGGAGCTGGCCAGGCACGGCATCGACGAGGGCACGGTACGTCTCGCGGTCGGCATCGAGCACCCGGAGGACCTCTGGGCCGACATCGAGCAGGCGTTGGCAGACTAGACCGGGACCCAGAGCGTGTGCGACGGAAGGACGGCCCCATGACGGTGACGTACGAGGACGTGACGGGCGCGGCCCGCCGCATCGCGGGGCACGTGCTGCGCACGCCGGTCCTGGAGGTGTCGCCGGGGCTGTTCTTCAAGCTGGAGCAGCTCCAGCACTCGGGGTCGTTCAAGGTACGCGGGGCGTTCAACCGGATCCTGTCCGCGGGGGAGCTGCCGCCGGCGGGCGTGATCGCGGCCAGCGGCGGCAACCACGGCCTGGCCGTGGCCCACGCGGCCCGCGCGCTCGGCGTCCGGGCCGAGATCTTCGTGCCCGAGGTGACGAACCCGGTCAAGGTGGCCGGTCTGCGGACCCTGGGCGCGGAGATCCGGCAGACCGGGGCCATCTACGCGGAGGCCGCCGAGGCCGCGGCCAAGCGCGCCGCCGAGACGGGCGCGCTCGCGGTCCACGCCTACGACCAGCCCGAGGTGATCGCCGGCCAGGGCACCGTCGGGCTGGAGCTGGCGGAGCAGGTGCCGGGGGTGGACACGATCGTCGTGGCGGTGGGCGGCGGCGGCCTGATCGCCGGCGTCACCCTCGGCGCGGGAGCCTTGAACGCAGGAGCCCCGACCGCGGGGGCCATGAACACAGGAGCCCTGACCGCGGGGTCCTTGACCACAGGGTCCCTGACCGCGGGGGCCCTGGACGTGGCGTCCTCGGACGCCGGGGCGCCCGGCGACGGGACGGCGGGGCCGCGGATCGTCGCCGTGGAGCCGGAGCTCATCCCCACCCTGCACGAGGCGCTGCGGGCCGGGAAGCCGGTGCAGGTGCCGGTGAGCGGCGTGGCGGCCGACGCCCTCGGCGCCAGCCGGATCGGCGACCTGGCCTTCGGCGTCTGCTCGCGCGCGGGCGTCCGCAGCGTGCTCGTGCCGGACGAGGCCATCGTCGCGGCCCGGCGCACGCTCTGGGAGCGCCACCGGGTGGTGGCCGAGCCCGCGGGCGCCACCGCGTACGCGGCGCTGCTGTCGGGCGCGTACACGCCGGCACCCGGCGAGCGCGTCGCCGTCGTCGTCTGCGGCTCCAACACCGACCCGGCCACCCTGACCGCGGAGTGACACCGCGGCCCCCGCGCTGACCCGGCCGCCCTGAACGCGGCGTGACACTGCGGCTCCCGCGCTGACCCGGCCGCCCTGAACGCGGCGTGACACTGCGGCTCCCACGCTGACCCGGCCACCCTGAACGCGGCGTGACCCCGCCGCGGCGGGAAGCCGCGGCGGGGACGGCGGGTCAGCGGTAGGTGTGCTCGCGGGCCGGGAAGGCGCCGGTGACGACGTCCTCGGCGAAGGCGCGGGCCGCGCGGTCGAGGTCGCCGGCCAGGTCCGCGTACGTCTTGACGAACTTCGCCGGGCGCGGCGTCAGCCCCATGAGGTCCTGCCAGACGAGCACCTGCGCGTCCGTGGCCGGCCCCGCGCCGATGCCGATCGTGGGGATCGACAGCGACGTCGTCACGCGTTCGGCCAGCTCGGCCGGCACGCACTCCAGCACCACCGCGAACGCGCCCGCCCGCTCCAGGTCCTTGGCGTCCTTCATCAGCTCCTCGCCCGACTCGCCGCGCCCCTGGACGCGGTAGCCGCCGAAGACGTTGACCGACTGCGGCGTCAGCCCGAGGTGGCCCATGACCGGGACGCCGGCGGACACCAGCGTCTCCACCTGGGGCAGCACCCGGTGTCCGCCCTCCAGCTTGACGGCGTGGGCGCCGGCCTCCTTCAGGAAGCGCGCCGCCGACTCCAGGGCCTGCGCCGGCGACGCCTGGTAGGAGCCGAAGGGCAGGTCGGCGACCACGAGCGCGCGCGAGGAGCCGCGCACGACGCCGGCCGTCAGCGGCAGCAGGTCGTCCACGGTGACGGGGACCGTGGAGTCGTAGCCGTACACGACCATGGCCGCCGAGTCGCCGACGAGCAGGACCGGCACGCCCGCCTCGTCGAACACCCGTGCCGTCATGGCGTCGTAGGCCGTGAGCATCGGCCACCGCTCGTGGCGCTCCTTGGCCGCCGCCAGGTCGCGGACGGTGACGCGGCGCCCGGTGGCGCCGCCGTACAGGGTGGTGGGAGGGGGTGGGGGCAGGGTGGAAGAAGACATGTCGAACGCTCCAGAAAGGTCTCGAGGCGCCCCAGCGGCGTACCCGGACCCTTCGATGATGCCATCCGCGAAAACCTGTGGCGAGACTGTCGGTGCCGCTTGCCACAATGGGTGCGGAGGTAAGCAATCACCATGGCTCTCGAACCTTACCGGCGTCTGCTGCGGCTGCCCGGCGTTCCCGTCCTGCTCCTCGTAGGACTGCTGGCCCGCGTGCCGTCGACCGCGACGGGCATGGCGCTGACGCTGCACGTGGTCGAGAGCATGAAACTCGGCTTCGGGCAGGCCGGGCTGGTCACCATGGCCAGCACGGTCGGCATGGCGGTCGGCTCGCCGCTGTCCGGCAGGCTCGTGGACAAGCATGGGCTGCGCCCGGTGCTGGCCGTCACGACGGGGGCGCAGGCCGCGTTCTGGGCGTGCGCGTGGGCGCTGCCGTTCCCTGCGCTGGTGGCCGCGGCGGCGCTCGCGGGCCTGCTGGCGCTGCCGGTGTTCAGCGTGATCAGGCAGTGCCTGGCGGCCATGGTGCCGCTGGAGCAGCGCCGCATGGGCTTCTCGCTCGACTCGATGATCGTCGAGCTGTCGTACATGACGGGTCCCGCGCTGGCCGTGGCCGGCGTCACCACGCTGGGCAGCGGCCCCACCATGGCGATCATCGCGGGTGGCATGACGGCCGCCGGCCTGGGGCTGATCGCGCTGAATCCGCCGACCCGCTCGGCCGAGGAGCTCGCGAGGCCGGAGGCCCGCGTGCCGCGCCGGCGGTGGCTCACGCCCGGCCTGGTCGCGCTGCTCGGCACCGCCGCCGCGGCCACGTTCGTGCTGACGGCGAGCGAGCTGGCCCTGGTCGGCACCATGAAGAACGCCGGGGAGACGGCGTGGGTTGGCCTCGCCGTCGCCCTGTGGTGCGTCTACTCGCTGGTGGGCGGGTTCGTGTACGGCGGGCTGAGCCGGGGGTTCTCGCCCCTGGTGCTCATCGCGCTGATGGGGCTGCTGACCGCGCCCGTGGGCCTGGCCGGGGCCGACTGGCGCTGGCTGGTGCTGGCGCTGCTGCCCGCCGGCCTGCTGTGCGCGCCGTCGCTGTCGTCCACGGTCGAGGCCGTGAGCGGGCGGGTGCCCGCCGGGGCGCGGGGTGAGGCGATGGGCCTGCACGGCACCGCCCTGCTGGTCGGCGGGGCGGTGTCCGCGCCCGTCGCCGGCGCGATCATCGACGCGCACGGCCCGGCCTGGGCCTTCGCCGTGGCCGGCATGGTGTGCGTGGCCATGGTGGCCGTCGCGGTGCCGTTCTGGCGCGGGCGCGCGGTGAGCGCCGCGTCGGCCGTCGCGGAGGAGCCGGCGGCCGTCTCCACGCGCTGACGGGACGGCTGCTGTTCGGGTGCCGTTCACGAGCTCGACCGAACCAGTTTCGAAACGACACCGTCGCGTATCGGAATATCATGCGATACGGTGGCGTTGCGAAACTTTGACGTATCGAAATGAGGAGTTCGCATGGAAACCCACGCAGGCCATCCGCGCCGGTGGACGATCCTCGGTGTGCTGGTCTTCAGCCTGCTGGCGGTCGTGCTCGACAACACCATTCTCAACGTGGCGATGAAGACCATCGCCGACCCCGTCCACGGTCTGGGCGCGACGCAGAGCGAGCTGGAGTGGGCGATCAACTCGTACACCCTGGTGTTCGCCGGACTGCTGTTCACCTTCGGCGTGATCGGTGACCGCACCGGCCGCAAGCGGATGCTCTTCGTCGGCATGCTGCTGTTCGGCCTGTCCTCACTGGCCAGTGCCTACTCCCAGGATCCCACCCAGCTGATCCTGGCCCGTGCGGCGATGGGCATCGGCGGCGCGGCCATCATGCCGGCCACCCTGGCCATCATCTCCAACGTCTTCCCGCCCGCCGAGCGCGGCAAGGCGATCGGCATCTGGGCGGGCGGCGTCGGGCTGGCCGTGGCCATCGGCCCGATCACCGGCGGCCTGCTGATCGAGAAGTTCTGGTGGGGCTCGGTCTTCCTCGTCAACGTGCCGATCGTGATCATCAGCATGATCCTCATCGGCGTCATCGTGCCCGAGTCGCGTGACCCCAAGCCGTCCAAGCTCGACCCGGTCGGCGTGCTGCTGTCCATCATCGGTCTCGTCGCGGTCGTCTACGGCATCATCCGCGGCGGCGAGCTGGCCACCGTCACCGACCCGGCCGTCTACCTCCCCGCCCTGGGCGGCGTCGCGGTGCTCGCCGTGTTCGCCTGGTGGGAACGGCGCATCGACAACCCCGTCTTCGACGTCCGCAACTTCGGCAACGTCCGCTTCAGCTCGGCCATCGGCATGATGGGCATCGTCTTCTTCGCGATGATGGGCGGGATGTTCTTCCTGACCTTCTACCTGCAGATCGTGCTCGGCTTCAGCCCGGTCCAGGCGGGAGCGCTCATGATCCCGTTCGCGGCGGCGCAGCTCATCTTCGCCCCGCTCAGCCAGCGCGTGAACCAGCGCTTCGGCGGCAAGCTCGCCTCCGGCGTCAGCATGGCCGTGATCACTCTGGTCCTGGTGAGCTACGCGTTCCTCGACCAGAACACGCCCATCCTGCTCATCGAGGTGATTTTCTTCATCCAGGGCGCCGCGATGGCCAACATCATGCCGCCCGCCACCACCGCCATCATGGAGTCGCTGCCCAGGGAGAAGGCCGGCGTCGGCTCGGCCATGAGCAACACCGTCCGCCAGGTGGCCGGCGCGCTCGGCGTGGCCGTCCTCGGCTCGGTGCTGTCCTCCAGCTACCGCGGCGAGATCGCCCCGCACCTGACCGGCCTGCCCGAGGCCGTGCGGCACGCCGCCGGTGAGTCCCTCATGGCGACGGACGCCGTCTCCCACGCGCTCGGCGCCCGCGGCCAGGGCCTGATGGAGCCGGCCTACGACGCCTTCATCCACGGCATGCACATCACCGCCCTGGTGTCGGCGGCCATCGCGCTGCTCGGCGTCGCCGTGGTCGCGAAGTGGATGCCCGGCAAGCCCGCCCCCGTGCAGCAGGCGGAGGCGAAGGAACCAGCGGTAGTGTGAGGCCGCGATGACGATGCAGGAGATGGCGCAGGGAATGGCGGCGGCCGCCCGTCCGGCGGGCCGCCCCCGCAGCGAGAAGGCCGAGAAGGCGATCGTCGAGGCGACCCTCGACCTGATCGCGGAGGGCATGGGCGTGGCCGAGCTGTCCATCGAGGCGATCGCCTCACGGGCCGGAGTCGGCAAGACGACCATCTACCGGCGCTGGTCCAACAAGGAGGACCTGGTCGTCGACGCCCTCGCCACCCTCAAGGCCCCACCGCCGCCGGTCGCGGGCGTCTCGGTCCACGACGACCTGGTGACCCTCCTGTCGGCCATGCAGGACGAGAAGCGCAAGTCCCGCACCCGCTGCATCATCAACATCGCCATGAGCGACGCCGACCGCTACCCGCGGCTCATGGAACGGTTCGTGAAGATCGCCATCGAGCCGCGCAGGCAGGCGGTGCGCGACGTGGTCCAGCGTGGCATCGACTCCGGCGAGCTCAGGCCCGACGTCGACGTGGAGGTGGCGCTCGCGACCCTGTCGGGCGCCATGCTCTGGCACACCAAGTGGGGCAACGGCGACGTCACCGACGACTTTTCCACCCGGGTCGTCGACCAGGTCCTGAGCGGCCTGACCAGCCGCTGACCGCCTTTCCCTCCCTGTCACGGCCGTCCCGGCTCCCGCCCGGGGCGGCCGTCACCGTTGAGGGCCGGCGCCCCGGCGGACGGCCGTACCGCGACCCGGCCTGGCCGGCGGGCCTGGCCTTCGACGCCTTCCGCAAGCGGCTCACCACGGCCACCTGCCGCCGCAGGAGTGTCGCGACGGCGTCCGCCTGTCAGCGGATGCGCACGTTCCACCGCTCCTCGCTGACCTGCTTGAGCACGGTCCGGACGAGCAGAACGCCCATCCCGGCGACGACCAGCAGCCCGATGGTGAGAATGAGAATGAAGCCGATGTTCATGAGATCCCCCAGTTCTTCTCGTTACCGGTCCTTCGGCGGAAACCGGGCATCGGTTGCCTTGCGGAGCGGTGAGCTTCTGGAGGAGGGGAGGCCGGTCATGAGGAAGGCCCGGGAGCTGGAGCACCAGAAGGCCCCAGGGGCCTCCTTGGATTCGAACCAAGGGAGAAGGAAGCTCCCGGATGGCCTCATGACCGGAGTGCGAGGAGAGCGGGATGGCTGGAATCAAAGGAAAGTTGAGAAGGAAGCCCTCCCATGGCCTCGCCGGCAGAACCGTATCAGGCGGGGACGATCTCGTGCAGTGTCCCCGGTGTGTACACCCGCGACCCCGGCGGCAGCCCGGCCGGCGCCTCCAGCCCGATGTAGGTGGTGTGCCCGGTGGAGGACGCCTTGCCGCGCAGCAGCCCCGCAAGGTAGCGGACGTTCAGGTAGTCGCGTTCCACGATCGAGCGCACCAGCAGGGACGTGCTCACCCGGTTGCCCTCCACCTGGTTGAAGCCGGGATGCCCCTTCAGGTAGAGGTGCAGCCACTTCACCCGCCATCCGCCGTCGTCGCAGCGCAGGAAGACGAGCGGCAGGGCGACCCGGCCGGAGCCGCGCAGGTCGGACTTCATCCGCACGGTACGCGGCTCGAAGGGCCTGCCCTGCTGCTCGGCGTCCCTGGTCATGTACCCGAAGAACGCCTCGGCGGCCTGGTCGAACGGCTCCCCGGCGAAGATGTCGACCTGGGGGATGACGATCGGCCGGATCGCGTCGGTGAGACGGATGTCGATGAACTCCGACGCCCCGGCGGGTGCCTCGGTGAGGTCGCCGGAGTACTCGGCGAAGCCGTTGGAGTAGTTCGTCCATGACACGTGCGTCGGACTGCCGTAGGAGGCGTCGAGCATGAGCGCGGACAGGTCGTAGTCGGTGCGCCGCGCGGCCTCGCGCCAGTGGACGAAGAACCGCAGCAGCTCGCCGTCCACCACCGAGAGCGAGCCGCGGGGCAGCATGCCGAGACCGGGCGAGACGGCCTTGCCGGACAGCGGCAGGGCGACGTCGAGCATGGCGGGATCGACCACCAGCTCGCCCGGGTCGGGCAGGCGGCGGGTGATCTCCTCGTCCAGGACGGCCAGGGCCCGCGCCAGGACCTCCTGGTCGAGCGGCGGACGGGAGTCGGGCGCCGTCGTCCACGCCCTGCCGTACCGGTTGACGAAGGTGCGGCCGGCGGCGGGGGAGAGCCGGTTCTGCAGGTGCTCGCGCAGGGACAGCAGGACGCGGCCGGACGCGCCCGCCGCCGCCCGCTCCGCGGCGTCCAGCACGGCCGCCGCGGACGGGGCGGTCCGCAGCAGGTGGTCCAGGCGGCGCAGCAGCGCGCCGGGCGCGTTCTCCAGGAGCCGGACGGCTTCGGCGGTACGGCCCGCCGACAGGGCGGCCTCCACCCGGCTGTCGAACCCGGCGGCCTCCCGCGTGCCCCTCGCCACCTCGAAGACGCCCGCGGCACCCGGGAACTGCGGGTACTCGTGGGGGTGCAGCCGCTCGCCGAGCCGCTTCCACTGCTCCCTGTGGCGCGGCACGTCGCCGAGCCTGGCGGGGGAGGCGACCGTGTCCAGGGCCTGCAGCAGGGCACGGCGCTCGGCGCGGCGGAACGAGCGGAACCTCGTTGGCACGGCCAGCGTGACGTCACCGCCGGAGCAGGCGCAGGCGAGCCGCAGCACGTCGGTCACCGTGTCGACGAGCAGGGGCAGGCCGGCCGCCAGCCGCGACTCGTTGACGACGGCGCGGTTCTCGCGCACCGGGATGCGCTCCGGCTGGTCGTCCTGGCCGACGCAGAACGCGGCCAGCCGGCGCAGCGCCGCCAGGTCCTCGGCGGCCAGGGGCGTCTCCGAGCCGGCCAGCGACAGGTAGAGCTCGCGCGCCTCCGACTCCAGGCTCCCGCCCAGCTCCAGTACGGTAACCCGGTCCCCGGCCGCCCGGACCAGCTCGGCGTGCGCGGCCAGCAGGTCGGCGTAGGTGTGCGGGTAGCGGCCGTAACCCGGCAGGGACAGCAGGTTCAGCGTCGGCGCCTCGACCCGCGCGGCGGCGACCGGGTCGAGCAGGGCCTCGTGCGGCAGCCCCGCCCAGCACTCCAGGATGTCGGGCACGTTCGCCGGGAAGTCGATGAAGTAGGCGTTGTGCTCGACGTGGTCGCCCACCAGGCGGCGGACGGCGTCCAGGACCCGTACGCCGAGGTCCAGCACGCTCTGGCCGCGCAGTCCCGACAGGCGTTCCAGCAGCGCCGGCGAGCACGTGAAGCCGGCGCTCAGCAGCGCGGCGTCGAGCTGGCGGGCGGCCGTCCCGCCCCAGTCGGCCGGCTCGGCGGCGGGGGCGTCGACGGGGACTCGTAACCGCCTGGCGATGACGAGGCTCTCCAGAGTGTCCACGAACGCACCATATAGCCGGCCTACACCCGCATGCTGGGGGTTTCCAGACGGACGATCATCGGCCCGGTCCGCGTGCCCGCCCTCGTCCGAGAGACCTGGCGTACCTATCCGGCGGTCGATCGCGGGGCGCACTCCTGTCCATCGTGACGGATTCGGCCCACGACCGCCTCCGCGTACGGTCGTGGCACTTACCCCCACATGAGGAGTCCCCATGAACATCGTGACCGTGGAGCCGGTGGGCGTCGTCGTCGGCGGGCGCGCCGAGGCGTTCGACGACGACTGGAACACCGAGGAGGCGCTGATCCGCCTCGACGGGACCCGCTTCGCGCCGGACTCCCTGGCCGGCCTGGACGCGTTCTCGCATCTGGAGGTGGTGTTCCAGTTCCACCTCGTGGATCCGGCCTCGGTCCACACCACGGCCCGCCGCCCCCGCGGCAATCCGGACTGGCCCGCGGTGGGCATCTTCGCGCAGCGCGCCAAGAACCGCCCGAACCGGCTGGGCGTCTCCCGCTGCCGCCTGCTCGCCGTCGACGGTCTCGACGTCCGCGTACGGGGCCTGGACGCCGTGGACGGCAGTCCGGTCCTCGACCTCAAGCCGTACATGGCCGAGTTCGGCCCGCACGGTGAGGTCGTCCAGCCGGCCTGGGCGACCGAGCTGATGCGCGCCTACTACTGACGGTCCCCGGCGGTCCCCCGCGAGGGCCTTGGGCCGAGGCGTCAGGTGGTCTCGCGCCAGCGGTTGGTGATGGGCAGGCGGCGGTCGCGGCCGAAGTTCTTCGGGGTGATCTTCGGCCCCGGCGGGTACTGGCGCCGCTTGTACTCGGCCAGGTCCACCAGCCGGATGATCCGCGCCACCAGATCAGGGTCGTGGCCCGCGTCGATGAGCTCCCGGGAGCCCATGTCCTTCTCCACGTAGTCGTCCAGCAGCCGGTCCAGCACCTCGTACGGCGGGAGCGAGTCCGTGTCGCGCTGGTCGGGGCGCAGCTCGGCGCTGGGCTCCTTGGTGATGGAGTTCTCCGGCACGGGACGGTCGGCGCGCAGCAGGAACGACGGGTCGGTGTGCTCGTTGCGCCACCGGGCGAGCTCCCACACCATCGTCTTCGGCACGTCCTTGATCGGCGCGAAGCCGCCCGCCGAGTCGCCGTAGAGGGTGGAGTAGCCGGTGGCCAGCTCGCTCTTGTTGCCCGTGGTGAGCACCAGGTGGCCGTGCTCGTTGGACAGACCCATGAGGATCATGCCGCGCACGCGCGCCTGGAGGTTCTCGGCGGACAGGCCGGACAGCTCGATCTCCTTCTCGAACGCGTCCACGATGTCGGCGATGGGAGCGACACGGGCGCTGACCCCCTGGCGGCGTACCAGCTCCTCGGCGTCGCCGAGCGAGTGGTCGGAGGAGTAGCGGGACGGCATGAGCACCACGTTGACCCGGTCGGGTCCGATCGCGTCGGAGGCGATGGTGGCGGTCAGCGCCGAGTCGATGCCGCCGGACAGGCCCAGGATGACCGACCGGAAGCCGTTCTTGGCGACGTAGTCGCGCACGGCCAGCACCAGCGCCGAGTACACCTCGGCGTGCAGGTCGAGCCGCTCGGCGACGACCGGGGGCTGCGGCTCGTACGGCGGGACGGGGTCGGACGACAGCACCAGCCGCTCCACGGTGATCGTGGACCCGTCGCCCGCGTCGTACGGGAACCGGCCGGGCTCGGCCGTGGACACCGGCAGGTCGAGGTCCACGGTGAGCAGCTCCTCCCGGAACTGCCCGGCCCGCGCGACCAGCTCGCCGGAGGCGTCCACCACCAGCGAGTCTCCGTCGAAGACCAGCTCGTCCTGCCCGCCGACCTGGTTGGCGTACACGAGCGCGCAGCCGGCCTCGCGGGCCCGCCGCGCGCACAGCTCCAGCCGGACGTCGTCCTTCTCCTTCTCGTACGGCGAGGCGTTCGGCACGACGAGCAGCCCGGCGCCGGCCCGGCCGACGACGGACACGGGGCCGCCCTCCTGCCACAGGTCCTCGCACACGGCGATGGCGACGTCGACGCCGTGCAGCCGGAAGACCGGCAGCCGGTCGCCGCGGACGAAGTAGCGGTACTCGTCGAACACGCCGTAGTTGGGCAGGTGGTGCTTGGCCGTGCGGGTCACCACCTCCCCCCGGTGGAGGAGGGCGGCGGCGTCCAGCGGGGCGCCCTTGGGCTGGCCGACACGGGGCGCCAGGCCGGCCCGGTCGACGTGCCCGACGACCACGGGCAGCTCGCCGAGCCCCTCGTCGCGCAGCCGCACGGCCGTCTCCTGGAGCGTCCTGACGCTGGCGTCCACGAACGACGTGCGGAGCACCAGGTCCTCGACCGGGTAGCCGGTGAGGAACATCTCGGTGAACACCACGAGATGGGCGCCGCGGTCGGCGGCGTCCCGCGTCCACGCCACGAGCTTGTCGGCGTTGCCGCTGAGGTCGCCTACGGTGGGGTTGGTCTGTGCGAGGGCGATGCGCAGTTGAGCCACGCGACCAGCCTAATACGCCGTGATTTTTATCGTCCCGGCGACGAGAAGCGGGTTATCTTCCGACGGCCGTCCCGGGGGTGACCAGGCCGGACTCGTAGGCGGCCACGACGAGCTGCGCCCGGTCGATGAGCCCAAGATGATCGAGCAGCGCCGCCACCTCGGCCGCCACAGCGGGCTCGGCCAGGGCGAGGGTTCGCGCGATCTGCTGGTTCGTCAGGCCGCGGGCCACGAGCTTGAGCACGTCGATCCGGTCGTCGGACAGCCCGGCCAGCGCCGGGGGAGAGCCCGGATCCGTCCGGCCGGCGAACCCGGCGATGATCCGCGTCGTGACCGCCGGGTCGATCAGCGCGTCGCCGGCCGCCGCGGCCCGGATCGCGGCCACGAGCTGCTCCGGCGGGGACGTCTTCAGCACGAACCCGCTCACGCCCGCCCGCAGCGCCGCGTACAGGTTCTCGTCGCTGCCGAACGTGGTCATCACGATCACCTTGGGCGGGCGCTCGTCCGCCAGGATCCGGCGCGCGGCGGCCAGGCCGTCCAGGCGCGGCATCTGGATGTCGAGCAGCACCACGTCGGGGCGGGTCTCCCGGGCGAGCGCGATCGCCTCCTCGCCGTCCGCCGCCTCACCGGCCGGCTCCAGCCCGGCCTCGTCGCTCAGGACGGTACGCAGCCCGGCCCGTACCAGCGCCTGGTCGTCGGCCACCAGCACCCGCAGCGGGGACCCCGGGGAAACCGGGGGCGCCGGGGACGCGGGCGGCTCCTCCAGACGCTGGGCGAGCATGTCGCCCTCCAGGCGCTGCAGCCCGCTGGTCAGATCCAGCCCCAGCTCGTCCCGCCAGATCGACCGCGCCCGCCGCAGCGCGCCGAGCGCGTCGCCCTGCCGGCCGGTCCGGTACAGGGCCAGCGCCAGCAGCCGCCACGCCTCCTCGCGCAGCGGGTACGCCGAGGCGTGCGCCTCCAGGTCGGCCACCAGCGCCGTCGCCCGGCCGAGCGCGAGCCCCGCGCCGGCGCGCCGCTCCACCGCGATCAGCCGCAGCTCCTCCAGCCGTCCCGCCTCCGTGCCCGCCCACGTCAGATCGGCGAACTCCGCCAGCGCGGGCCCCCGCCACAGCGCGAGGGCCTCCTCCATGGCCGTCCACACCCGCGCCGGATCGCCGTCCGACCGGACGAGGCTCTCGAACCGCCAGGCGTCCACCTGCTCGCCGCCGGCGCGCAGCGCGTAGCCGGGGGCGGCCGACACCAGCACCCCGGCCTCCTCGCGTGGGGCGCGGCCGGGTTCGAGCGCGCGGCGCAGCCGCGAGACGTACCCCTGGATGGTCGACAGCGCCTGCGCGGGCGGGTCTCCCGGCCAGAGCTCGTCGATGAGCGTGGTCACGGGCACGGCGCGGCCCCCGGCCACGAGCAGGCGCGCGAGCACCGCTCGTTGCCGCCGGCCGCCGAGATCGAGGGGGACGCCGTCGGACCAGGCATGGAACGGTCCCAGCGCGGTGAATGTCAGCATGGCAGAGGTAAGCGTAGAGCCGTTGGATGTCGGGAGATATGGCGTTTTCCTACAGTGCTGCGCAGCAGGGCGGCGAGGGGCTTCACAGCGGGAGGTCCGCCTGGACGACGGTGCCGCCGCCCTCGCGCGGCCGTACGACGCAGGTGCCGCCCAGCTCGGCGGCCCGCTCGCGCATCGACGACAGCCCCACGCCGGCCCGCGCGTCCGGCGGGACGCCACACCCGTCGTCGGCGACGCCCACCCGCAGCACGGCGGCCCGCCCGCTGCCCGCGGCCTCCCGCGTGAGGCCGCCTCCCGGGGCCGCCTCGGTGATGCGCCGCAGCGTGACGTCGATCCGGGTGGCGCCGGAGTGCTTGCGCGCGTTCGTCAGGGCCTCCTGCACGATGCGGTACGCCGCCACCTCCACGGCCGCCGGCAACCCGGTCAGCCCGCCTGACGTCTCGACCGGCGCCCCGGCAAGCTCCTCGACGGCTCCCGCCAGGCCCAGCTCGTCCAGCGCGGGCGGGCGCAGGCCGTACACGAGCTGCCTGATGTCACAGGTGACCGTGTCCATGCCGGCGCGCAGGTCGGTGAGCAGCCGCTCGGCGCGCTCGGGGGAGTGGCGCAGGGTCAGCCGGGCCGCGTTGATGGACATCGCCATGCCGCTGAGCGACTGCCCGAGGCCGTCGTGCAGGTCGCGGCGCAGCCGCCGGCGCTCCTCCTCGCGGGCCGTGATGATCCGCTCACGCGAGTGCCGGAGCGCGGCCGTCATCCGTACGGCATGGGCGGCGTCCGAGATGAACGGCGCGATCGTCGCGAGCACTCGCTCGTCGTGCGCGGCGGGGAACCGCCGCCGCTCCGTCGGCCCCACCAGCAGCAGGCCCACCGGCGTGCCGTGCCGGACGAGCGGCACCGTGCGGGCCGGGACGCCGAGCGTGCCCGCCACGGTCGTGACGTCGTCGACCTCGACCGCGACGCCCGTCACGGACAGCCCTTCGCGCAGCACCTCCAGCGTCGCCAGCAGCCCGTGGCCGGGGTCGGCGAGCTGGAGGTGGAGCTTGAGCCGCTCGGCCAGCGCGTCCGGGTCGCCGGTGCTGCCGTAGAGCAGGCGGTCCACACCACGCTGGAACAGCCGGTGCATCGGCTGGAAGAACGCCCCGGCGAACAGCGCCGCCACGAGCCCCGCCACCCGGTCCACCCCCGACAGCAACAGGCTCGACGCCGCCCCGGCCGCCAGGTAGACGCCGCCGACCATGACCAGCAGGCCGGTGCCGACCAGGGCCCTGCTGATCAGCGTGTCGATGTCGAACAGCCGGTACCGCAGGATCGCGACCGCGATCGCCGCCGGGATGAGCGGGATCCCCAGCGACGCCAGCCACCAGAACGGGTCGCCGAGCATCCACGGGACGAGCAGCCCGGGCAGCGTCACCAGCAGCCACAGCAACTGCCGCCGTTCGACCGCGTCACCCCTGGCGAACCGCACGGCCAGCGACACGAACGCCAGCCCCATGGCGGCGGCGACCGTCCAGTGGGCCGCCTCCCGCAGGGGATGGCTGCGGACGGACAGGGCGGCCCAGTCGAGGGCGATGCCGGCCAGGGCCAGACCGGCCACCCACCCCCACCTCCTGGCCGGCAGCCTCCCGGTCGGGTAGAGGAGCGGCAGGAGGACGCCGAGGGTCAGCTGGCCGACCTGCCAGGTGACGTTCACGATCGGCCAGTGCAGCGGCGGGCCGTCGATGAGCAGGTTGAGGTTCGCGGCCAGGATGTTGGCCGCCGAGCCCAGCCCGCCCACCACCAGCAGCCACCCGATGACCAGGCGCGGCCTGCTGTGCACGAGAACCGCGCCGAACAGCGAGAACGCCGTGCCCGCGACGTCCTCGGGCGCGAACGGCAGCGGCGTGTACGACGGCTGCGGGAGCTGGGCGGTCACCCAGATGTCGGTCAGCTCGAAGACGACGGCCAGCGCGGCGAGGCCGATCGCCACCCCTCGCGCCCGTCCGGCGTGGCGCATCCCACCCGTCCTTTCGACCCCGTGGACTTCGCTTGGGGAGGAAAATATCGGGCGGATGCCACCATCCGATCAACAGCCGCTCAACGCCGGGTGGAGGTCAGCGGCGGCGGACGGCGGGGCCGAGGGCGAGCATGCCGGCCGCCGACACCAGTCCCAGCCCGCCGATCGTGAACCACAGCGCCTGCGGCCCGACCCCCAGCAGTGTCCCGCCGAGGAGCGGGGCCAGCACCGAGGACGCCGACCAGGCGAACCCCGACAGTCCCGCGTACCGGCCGCGCAGGTGGGCGGGCGCCAGCCGGGCCACGACGGTTCCGGCGATGCCGGCCGTGATGATCTCCCCGATCGTCCACACGACGATGGTCAGCGCCAGCCCCGTGACGGTGGTGACGAACGCGGTCAGCCCGAACCCGGCCGCCATGACGGCCAGCCCCAGCGCCATCGTCCGCGACGGGTCCCGGCGGCCCAGCCACCCGGACACCAGGGGCTGCACGACGACGATGAGCACCCCGTTCAGCGCCATGGCCAGCCCGTAGTCGCCGGTCGGCAGGCCCACGGCCTTGGTCATCGCGACCGGCAGCATCGTCACCGTCTGCGAGTACATGAGCGTGTTGCCCAGCATGACCAGCGTGAACCCGACCATCACCCGGTCACGCAGCACCACCCCGAAGCCGCCCGTCGACTCCTGAGCCTCCGGGCGAGTCTCCGGGACGGCCCGCCACACCAGCACCGCGAACGCCACGCAGGTGGCCGCGTCGATCCAGAACAGCCAGGAGAACCCCATCCCCGCCAGCCGCCCGCCCACGGTCATGCCGAGGGCGTACCCGAGGTTGATCGCCCAGAACAGCAGCCCGTAGGCGCGCGGGCGCTCCTCCGGCGAGACGAGGTCGGCGACCAGCGCGCTGGAGGCGGGCCGGTAGACGTCGATCACCAGGCCGAGCAGGAACATCGCGGCCGTGATCGTGGCCAGTGAGGTGCTCGCCCCGAGCCACAGCATCACGGCGGCGGTGGCCAGCATGCCGCCCGCCAGCGTGGCCCGGCGGCCGATCCGGTCGGCCAGCACGCCGGCCAGCGGCTGCGACAGCAGCGACCCGGCGCCGAACACCGCCATCACGGCCCCGGCCGCCGCCACGGGCATGCCGCGCTCCTGCGTCAGGTAGACGCCGGTGAACGGCATGACCATCGTGCCCAGGCGGTTCACCAGCGTGCCGCTCCACAGGGCCCAGAACGGGCGCGGCAGCCCGCCGAGCGCGGACCGCAGAAAACCGGGCTTGTCCATCAGGGGCGTACTCACGGATCAAAGGGTGATGAATCCGGCCACGATCGGCGAACGATTTAGGGCACACTAAAACGTGTGGCGGTGACATGGGTGCTGAAACCGGAGGACGTGGCACGCATCAGGTTCGCGTTCTCGCCGTTGTGGGAGCTGGTCGCCAGCCTCCGGACGCTGCGCGACCCGGCCCGGCAGTCGCTGCACCTGCCGTGGATCAAGTGCGTGCGTCCTCGTCTGGCCGGGCTGGACATGGAGGAGCTGTTCGCGCTCGTGCCCCCGGACGGCTACCTCGTCGACTTCGTCACCCCACCGCCCGACACGCCGCTGCCCGACCTCGCCACCGAGCTGGAGACGGTCCGGCGGACCCCGCCGGAGCGGGCGCGGGCCGAGGCGGCCAGGGTCGTGGGCTCCGACCGGGCGGTGATCGAGCGGTTCCGCGCCGACCCGGCGGCCGGGGTGGCCCGGGTGGCCGACGCGCTGGAGGCGTACTGGGAGACGTGCCTGGCCGAGTTCTGGCCGCGCGTGTACGCGCTGCTGGAGCGGGACGTGCTGCGCAGGTCGCGGCTGCTGGCCACGGGCGGCGCGCGCGAGCTGTTCGCCGGGCTGGACCCGGCCGTGTCGTGGACGGGGGAGCGGCTCGTCGTCGAGCGGCCCTGGACCTGCTCGATCGGCGGGCTGCACGGCGACGGGCTGCTGCTGGTGCCCAGCGCGTTCTTCTGGCCCGCCACGGCCGTCATGACCGAGCCGTACCAGTCGATGCTCGTCTACCCGGTCTCCGGCGTCGGCACGCTGTGGGAGCAGGGACCGCCGCCCGCGCCCGGCGCGCTCGCCGCGCTCATCGGACGCAGCCGGGCGCGGATCCTGCTCGCGCTGGCCGAGCCGGCCACCACGTCGGCGCTGGCCGACCGGATGGCGATCACCCGGGGCGCGGTCAGCCAGCACCTCGGCGTGCTCAGCGACAGCGGGCTGGCCATGGGCCTGCGCGTCGGCAAGGAGGTCGTCTACCGGCGCACCCCGACGGGCGACGCCCTCGCCCTCCACGCCCCCTGACCCGGGTGTTCACGGGCGCGCGTACCGGGTGGACTCCACCAGCCAGTCGATGTGCGCGCGCGGCGCCGCCAGATACGCGCAGGCGACCTTGCTGACGTCGCGCGCCACGCGCGGCCCCAGCTCGTCGAGCGGCAGCCGCCGCGCCGCCCGGTTCATGTCCTGGCAGCGCTCGGCGATCCGGTCGAGCACCCAGGCCACCGCCTCCGGCTCCGCCAGCCCCAGCTCGCGCGCCGCGACCACCACCAGGTTGTGCCCGTCGCCGCGCTCCTTGGCCCGGGACGCCACGTCGTTGCACCACGCCGTCACGTCGTTGCAGGCGTCCACGAGCTCCCGCCACGCCTCGCAGCCGTGCAGCCACGCCGGGGCCTCCACCCGCAGGCACGGCTCGACCAGGTCGAAGACGTACGGGCCGACGGTCGCGCGGCGCAGCGCCGGGTACTGCCGCAGCGTCGGCACGAGGCCCGCCGCGCGGTTGGCCGCCTGCGCGCGGCAGGCGTCGTGGTGGCGCCGCAGGTTCGCGGCGAACCTGGCCCGCCACTGGTCGCTCATCCGCACGCTCGTCACCCGCCACAGGTCCGCGAACGCCGACTCCAGCGGATGCGCGGCACGGCCCTCCAGCAGCCCCTGGAAGATCTCCAGCCGGCCCGGCCCCTCGTCCATCTCGTCGTCCAGGTGGAACAGCCACGTCAGCCACTGCGCGAACAGCGCCGCCGCGGCGGCGTCGAACTCGGCCAGCGCCCGCCCGGCGATCCGGTGGAACCCCACGCCCGGGTCCGCCTCCAGCCCGGTGCGCCTGGCCCAGTCGGCCACGGCCGCCTCGATCGCGTACACGGCCGGGTGCATCCGGCACGGCGCGGCCAGTGCCGGGACCCGCTCCGTCAGCGCCATCAGCGCGGCAGCGCCGCCGCCCGTCCAGGGCTGCTCGCCCGCACCGGGAGCCTCCGGCTCACCGGCGCGCGGGGCGGGCGCCAGCGGCTTCCAGTGCAGCACGGAGCGCAGCGCGGTCCGCACGGTAGCGATCACGGGGATGCTCACAAAGGCCCGAACAGCCAGTTGCCGGCCGCGCCGGGGTCCTCGCCCGTGTAGTACTGCCGAGCCGCCGCGACCAGCTCGTCCACCGTCAGCGTCCCGCGTCCCGTCCGGTCGAGCCGGTCGAAGGCCACGTCCACGTCGTCGTACGCGGTGCCGAACGCGCCGAGCATCGTCCGGAACTCGCGCCGCCCGACCAGCCCGTCGCCGTCCGGGTCGCACAGCGCCGCCACGGCCACCGTCGCCGGCCGGAACACCGGCTCGTACCGGTCACCCGACACGAACGCCCCGCGCATGCCCTCCCGGAAGTCCTCCCGCGACAGCCGGGACTCGCGGTCGCGGCCGAGCGCGTCCGCGAGTGCCGCCCAGATCGCGTCGAAACCGTCGACGAGCCCGCTGCCGGTGACCGACGTCGGCGACTCGCCGAAGCCCACCAGGACACGCGCCCCCAGGCCCAGCAGGTCCTCGCGCTCGACCGAGCCGGCGCCGCCCGCGTCGATGTGGTCGAACGCCCGATCCAGCTTGTGATTGAGCAGGTCGATGGCCACCCATGCCTCCCCCGAGACCGACTGCGTGATCACAGTAGGTCGGGGCGGGCGGTTTGTCAGCGAGGCTCGCACCGGCGCCCCACGTAACGTGTGCGAAACACGGACACGGCATGCTGGTAGGGACACGATGACTGACTGTCTTCATGAGGGGATGCCTTGGACCGCCAGCAGGAGTTCGTGCTCCGCACACTCGAGGAACGCGACATCCGGTTCATCCGGCTCTGGTTCACCGACGTCCTCGGCTTCCTCAAGTCCGTGGCCATCGCGCCGGCCGAGCTGGAGGGCGCCTTCGCCGAGGGCATCGGCTTCGACGGGTCGGCCATCGAGGGCTTCGCCCGCGTGTACGAGGCCGACATGCTGGCCAAGCCCGACCCGGCGACGTTCCAGATCCTGCCGTGGCGCAGCGAGACGCCCGGCGCGGGCCGCATCTTCTGCGACATCCTCATGCCCGACGGCTCGCCGTCCCACGCCGACCCGCGGTGGGTGCTCAAGCGCACGCTCGCCAAGTGCGCCGACATGGGGTTCACCTTCTACACCCACCCCGAGATCGAGTTCTTCCTGCTCAAGAGCCGCCCCGAGCCCGGCCGGCGGCCCGAGCCGATCGACTCCGGCGGCTACTTCGACCACACCCCGCACAGCTCCGGCCACGACTTCCGCCGCCAGGCGATCATGATGCTGGAGTCGATGGGCATCTCCGTCGAGTTCAGCCACCACGAGGGCGCCCCCGGCCAGCAGGAGATCGACCTGCGCTACGCCGACGCGCTCACCACGGCCGACAACATCATGACGTTCCGCCTGGTCATGAAGGAGGTGGCGCTGGAGCAGGGCATCTGGGCGTCCTTCATGCCCAAGCCGTTCACCGAGCACCCCGGCTCCGGCATGCACACCCACATGTCGCTGTTCGAGGGCGACCGCAACGCCTTCTACGAGGCCGGCGCCGACTACCAGCTGTCCAAGGTGGGCCGCTCGTTCATCGCCGGCCTGCTCAGGCACGCCGCCGAGATCACCGCCATCACCAACCAGTGGGTCAACTCGTACAAGCGGCTCTGGGGCGGCGCCGAGGCCATCGCCGGCCAGGGCGGCGAGGCCCCCTCCTACATCTGCTGGGGCCACAACAACCGCTCGGCCCTGGTCCGGGTGCCCATGTACAAGCCGCACAAGGGCGGCTCGACGCGGATCGAGTTCCGCTCGCTGGACTCCGCCTGCAACCCGTACCTCGCCTTCGCCCTCGTCCTCGCCGCCGGCCTCAAGGGCATCGAGCAGGGGTACGAGCTCCCGCCCGCCGCCGAGGACAACGTCTGGACCCTCACCAGCGCCGAGCGCCGCGCCCTCGGCATCCGGCCGCTGCCGCAGTCGCTCGACGAGGCCATCGCCGTCATGGAGCAGAGCGAGCTGGTGGCCGAGACGCTGGGCGAGCACGTCTTCGACTTCTTCCTGCGCAACAAGCGGGCGGAGTGGCGCGACTTCCGGCGGCAGGTGACGGAGTTCGAGCTCGACCGGTACCTGCCGGTGCTGTAAGGCGCGGGGCGAGGTCTTCACGGGAGGGCGCGCTTCGCGCGTGGAGACGTTCAGGCGTGCTGCCCAGGGGGCTCCGCCCCCTTCGACCCCAGGAGCGGGGGCCTGCCGGCCCCCGCACCCCCGCGACGCCGGCCGGGGGAGAGGCCGCTCCGCGAATCGATCCTGTTCCCAAGGCCGGACAGCCGTGCCAGGCTCGCCAGAGGAGATCGATCGAGAGGTCAGCAGAGATCGACGTCGATGTACTTGCGGGCCACCTTGTAGATCTTCTCGTCCGTGGTGACGAGGACGCAGTCCAACATTTCGGCCAGGGCGACGTAGGTGGCGTCGTAGCCGTTGAAGTTCGCTCGCAGGTCCCAGGCGCGATCGGCCGTCAGGTCGTCGGCGTGACGGATGAAGGGCAGGCCGGCCTTGACGGTTCGGGCTCCCTCGGCGCGGGCCTCACTGATCTTCCCGCCGAGGAGTAGACCGCGCATGGCGTTGCGAAACTCGTAGTCCAGCAGGTAGGGGATGTGGAGTCGGCTTTCGGCGACGCGAGCGAGCAGTTCGTCTGCGGGGGCGTCTCCGGCCAGGGCTTCGACGAGCGCTGAACTGTCGATGACGATCACGACTCGCGGATCTTCCGTATCTCGGTGACGACGTCTTCGTGGCTCGCCCCGCCGCCGAGCGACCGAAGCGCCTCCAGCCGTCCTCTGATCGTGTCCGGGGCTGGAGTGGCGGCGACCTCGGTGAGGATGTCGGCCACATACGCGGACAGCGACATGCGTTTACGCGCGGCCCGTGCCTTCAGCTCCGCGACCACTTCTGCATCCAGCCCTCTGACCTGCAAGGTGGCGTCCATGGTGCAAGCATAATGCTTTTTCTGCATGTGAGATATGTGTACAGCTGCCATCGCGCAGGATCTCCACCGCAAGCTGTGGACGGTCGTACGATTCGCGGGCGTCCGAGGGGGGGCGGCGATGGCGGCGAGCTGGAAGTCGTCCTTGGTGAGGACGCCGTCTTTGACCGGGAAACGAGTGGTCCGATAGCCATGGGCTGGTGATACGTGTGCGCGCGCTCGAACCGGACGACGCCCCCGTCGTGGCGTCGTGGATCGACGGCCCGGAGGCGCTGGTCGTCTGGTCCGGCAAGACGGGGTTCACCTGGCCGTTCGACGGCCGGCAGCTGCTGGACCTGCGAGCCTCCGATCCCGCCCGCCGCCTCCTGGTCGCGACCGGCCCGGACGGGAGCCTGGTCGGCCATGTCGGCCTGCGGGGGGAGCCGGGCGGCGCGTCCGTGCGGCTCGGCATGGTGCTGGTGGCCCCGGCGGCGCGGGGCCGGGGGTGCGGGGCGGCCATGGTGGAGGCCGCGCTCGGCGTGGCGTTCGCGGACCCCGCTGTCGAGCGGGTGGAGCTGGGCGTCTACGCGCACAACGACTCGGCCAGGCGAATCTACGAACGGCTCGGGTTCCGGGCCGGCCGGGTGCATCCGCGGAGCATCCTCGTCGGCGACGAGTGGTGGACGTCGGTCACGATGAGCCTGCCGCGGGAGGCATGGAGCCCCTCAGCCTGACCGGAGCGCGGGGCTGCTCCGTGGCACTGGTGTGCGCGTAACGTCATCGACTAGCCTGAATAGGCAGCCAAATGGCTGCCTATTGTGGACGGTGACGATGGACGACGTGTTCAAGGCGCTGGCCGACGCCAGTCGCCGGCGGCTGCTCGACAGTCTGAACGCCCGCGACGGGCAGACCCTGCGCGAGCTCTGCGCCGGGCTGGACATGGCCCGGCAGTCGGTCAGCAAGCACCTGGCCGTGCTGGAGGCCGCGAACCTGGTCAGCACGGTCAGACGCGGCCGGGTGAAGCTGCACTACCTCAACGCCGAGCCCGTCAACGCCATCGCCGACCGCTGGATCCGCCGGTACGACCGTGAGCGGGCGCGTGCGCTCGCCGACCTCAAGACCGCCCTGGAGGAGAGCCCCATGGACAGGCCCGAGTTCGTCTACACCACCTACATCGACACGACGCCGGAACGGCTCTGGCAGGCGCTCACCGATCCCGCCTTCACCCGCCGCTACTGGGGCGCCACCTTCGGCACCGACTGGCGTACCGGGTCGGCGATGGTCTGGGAGCAGGACGGGATGACGTTCGAGGACCCGGAGCAGGTGGTGCTGGAGGCCGAGCCCTACCGGCGGCTGTCGTACACCTGGCACACGTTCACGCCGGAGTTCGCGCACAGGTACGGGTTCGGCGAGGAGTGGCTGGCGCGGGTGTCGGGGGAGCGGCGGTCCAGGGTGACGTTCGAGATCGAGCAGGCCGGGCGGCAGGTCAGGCTGACGGTCGTGCACGACGGGTTCGAGCCGGGGAGCCCCGTGCTGGAGGCGGTCAGCGGGGGATGGCCGCAGATCCTGTCCAGCCTCAAGACGCTGCTGGAGACGGGCGAGCCCCTCCCGGAGGGCTCGACGGCGTCCCCGCGCCCGGGGATGCGAGAGAGCTTCGCGGAGTGATCAGCATCACTTCTCACGCCGAAGACACATGCGTGCAATTTAGCGCCCGTATCTTACGGGTACGGCTTTTCCGCCACCCCCACGAGCCCTCCCGGGAGCCGCGCCGCGGGCGCGTCGCACTTCGGTACGGCTGAGCGGGAAGGTTCTGGTGGGTCCGGAGTGTTGGATCCTGGTGCAGGCTGGTGGACAGCCATCCCTGCCGACACAGGCCATCCGGATCTCCGGTAATATCGGCCTGCTTTATTTGAAATTTCGGATTTTCGCTTGTCAGAGCGATATGGGAGGGTGAGGCATGACGACGGCTGCCCTGCAGACCGTGTTGACCGTTCCCGAGCGTTTCCGGGGACCGGTGGGCGTCGCCAACGGCGGCTGGATAGCCGGGACCATGGCGGACGCGTTCAACGACAACCGCTCAGCCGTCGAAGTCACCCTCCATGCCCCCACCCCGCTGGAAACCGAGCTGCGGCTGGAGCACGTCGCCAACACCGTCACCCTCTCCGACGGCGACCGGCTGCTCGTCGAGGCCATCCCGGTCGCGCAGGACCTCGACGCCCCCGAGTTCGTCCCGTTCAAGGACGCGGCGCGGGCCGAGGCCGGCTTCGCGGGCTGGAAGGGTCACGCCTTCCCCGAGTGCTTCGCCTGCGGCCTGCGTGAGCCCGGCGACGGCCTGCGCGTCTTCCCGGGTCCGGTGGAGGGCAAGGACGTGGTGGCCGCCGGCTGGCGGGTCCCGCACACGGTGGCCGACGAGGACGGCGTTCCCGGCTCGATCGTGGGCGCGGTGCTCGACTGCATCACGGGCTGGGCGCACTTCCAGCCCGGCGAGTCGGCGCTGCTCGGCCGGCTCACCCTGCAGATCCACCGGCGCGTGTACCCGGGCGGCGCCTACTCCGCCGTGGCCCGCGCCACCGGCCGTGAGGGTCGCAAGCTGTTCGGCGAGAGCGCGATCTACGAAGTGGACGGCACGCTGGTCGCCGCCGCCCGCGCCACCTGGATCGCTCCCCGCTGACGCCCTGACGACGTCGGCTTCCCGGCCCCGGAACCCACGAGGTTCCGGGGCCGTTCGCATGCCGGGACCCGTGCGGGGCTCAGCCGGTGAGGCGGGCGGCGACCAGCGACGCGCAGCGCTCGTCGAACAGGATCGTGTAGTGGTTGCAGTCGGCCACCACCTCGTCCTCCAGGAGCGGCAGCCGGGCCGTCCAGGCGGCGGCCAGCTCGTCCGGCAGCATGCCCGTCTCCTGGTCGAGCAGCCCGCGCGGCGCCCGCAGCAGCGAGACGGGGGCCGTGATCGAGGTCAGCGCGGCGCCGATCTCCTCCGCCTCCGTCAGCAGCCAGCGGCCGTCCTCGCGCACCGCCTCCCCGGCGGCGCGTGAGCGCAGCGCCCCCGGCGGCCCGGTCAGGTCGTAGCGGACGTACGCCTCGACGTCGTCGTTCCAGGCGTTCACGAAGGCGGGGTGCGACCGGAAGAAGGCCACGTAGTCCTCGGGCGTGGCGAAGGTGCGGGACAGCCGGGCGAGCCCGGGGCCGAGCGTGGCCGCCAACGCCGCGTCCGGGTCGGTGCCGGCCGGGAGCGGCAGCGGCAGGCCGCCGTCCACCAGCACGACCCGGGCGAACTCCCGCCGGGCCGCCGCCAGCGCCGCCACGTACGCGCCCATGGAGTGCCCCGCCAGCACCGCGCCGCTGTCCGCGCCCACGTGGTCGGCGACGCGCAGCACGTCCTCGGCGTGCCTGGGCAGCCCGTACGGCCCGGGCAGCCCGGCGCTGTGCCCCCGGCCGCGCAGGTCCATCGCCACCAGCGACCAGCCGTCCGGCAGCCGCCGCCCCACCGCCGCCCACGCCATGAGCGACGCGGTGATCCCGTGCACCGCGATGACCACCCGCGGACCGTCCCCGAACCTGGCGAGCCGCAGCCCGCCGACCTCGTCCACCCTCATGGACGGGATCCTAGGGACAGATCTCTCGGTCCGGTACGCCCGGGGACCTGTCGTCTCCTCCCGTACGGCACCGATGAGGAGACCTTGGGCGAAAAAGCCGGATAAATTACGCGGTATGCGGATCACCGTGATCGAGCACGAGGCCGAGGCGGGGCTCGGCTACCTGGCCGGGTGGCTCGGCCCGGCCTGCGACGTCGTCCGGCCGTACCGGGGCGAGGAGGTGCCCGAGCGGGCCGCCGACGGGCTGGTCGTGCTCGGCGGCGAGGCCGCCGCCTGGGAGGACGAGCGCTGTCCCTGGCTGCCGGCCACCCGTGAGCTGCTGCGCCGCTCCGTCCTCGACGGCACTCCCACTCTCGGCATCTGCCTCGGGGCCCAGCTCATGACGATGGCCTGCGGCGGGACCGTCGAGCGCGGCGGCGAAGGGCTGGAGGTGGGGCTCTGCGAGGTGACCGCGCTGCCGGAGGCCGCCTCGGACCGGCTGATGGCCGGGATCGGCACGGCGGTCGCGATCCAGTACCACCAGGACGTGATGTCCCGGCTGCCGGACGGGGCGGTGCCGCTCATGACCGGCTCCCGGTACCCCAACCAGGCGTATCGGCTGGGGGAGAGGGCCTGGGCGGTGCAGTTCCACCCGGAGGCCACGCCTGACATCTTCGCGTCGTGGGCCGTGTCGTCGCCGCCGGAGGGGGCGGAGGAGCTGGTCGCGGCGGTCCGGGCGGCGGAGGACAAGCTGGTGTCGGTCTGGCGCCCCATGGCGGAGGCGTTCGCGTCCGTCGTCAGAGGCGCCTGAACGAGGGGCCTGAACGAGGCGCCTGAACCCGTTCTCGGTGCCGGCCTGAACCCGTTCTCAGTACCAGCGGTCGCGGGGACGTGAGGTGGGCCGGCCGCCCCGGTCCCGGCGGCGGGTGACGGCGTGGGCCGCCGCGTGGACGCCCGCCAGCAGCAGCGGTACGGCCAGTGCGCCCACGGCCGACGAGCCGCGGGGCGGGGCCGGCACCCCGGCCTCGCGCAGCCGCCGCCGTGCCCACAGCGTGAACGGGATCACGACGAGCGGTGCGGTCACCGCGCCGGGCGTGTAGCCGCGGGGGACCGCCGCCTGCGCCAGATGGACGACGCCGTGCAGCCCGAAGGCCGTCAGCGCCGCCTGGAACGCCGGACTCCGCCCACCGGTGCGCGCCCCCGCGGCCGACAGCGCCGCCACGGCCCCGCCCATGAGCCCGATCGCCACGGTCGTGTGCGCCCGTGACACGTCCAGTCGTTCCCACGGGACGCCCGGGAAGAGCCGCCGGAGCCTGGGGCCGGCCCGCCCGGCCCAGCCGGGCATCGTGACCAGCTCCTCGGCGTCGTGCACGGCCCAGGCCGCCAGCAGCCCCCACGTCACCACCGCCGGCACCACCCCCGAAGCCGCCGCACCCGCCGAAGCGGGCCCGGAGACCGCAGCGGCCCCCGGGGCCGGAGCCGTCCAGGTGGGCGCGGTCACCCTGCCGACGCCGCCATGCGCATGAGACCTCATCTGTCCGTCCTCCCCATAGCCGACACACAACGCCGAAACACAACGCAACGTTGCGTTCCACTTTATGTCGCCCGCGCGCCGGCCTGTCAAGATGGAGGGGTGCCCAGGATCGAGTCCACCGCCGCCAGGCTCGCCAAGCTCGGGTTCGCCGACGGAGCGACCGCCGCGCGGCTCCTGGAACAGGCCGGGGGCGAGCTGGACGACCTGCTCGACGGGCTGGTCGAGGTCGCGGACCCCGACCTCGCGCTGCTGTCGCTGACGCGGCTGGCCGAGCGGGCCCCCGAAGCGGCCGCCGCCCTGCGCGGCGACGAGCGGCTGCGCGAGCGCGCGCTGGCCGTCCTCGGCGTGAGCGCCGCCCTGGGCGACCACCTGGTCCGCCACCCCGGCCACCTCGCGCTGCTGGCCTCCACCGAGCCGGGTGACGCCCGCGCCGACCTGCTGCGCGCCGTCGGCGCCGACCCGGGCGACCCGCTGCCCCGCGCGGCCACGCCCGCCTCTTCCTCAGGCGGCCGCCATCACCCGGGCGACCCGGCCGACCCCGGTGCGCTGGTCGCGCTGCGCGTCGCGTACCGTGGCCGGCTCCTGGGCCTGGCCGCGCGCGACCTGACCGGCCAGGCCACGCTCAGCGAGGTGACCGCCGAGCTGTCCGACCTCGCGGGCGCCGCGCTGGAGGCGGCCCTGGCCATCGCCCGCGCGGAGGTCGACGCCGAGGACGTACGGCTGGCGGTGATCGGCATGGGCAAGGCCGGCGCGCGGGAGCTCAACTACATCAGCGACGTCGACGTGATCTTCGTGGCCGAGCCGCGCGACGGCGCCGACGAGACCAAGGCGCTGCGCGCCGCGACCCGGCTGGCCCAGACCATGATGCGCGCCTGCTCGGCGGCCACCTCCGAGGGGGCGCTGTGGGAGGTCGACGCGGGCCTGCGCCCCGAGGGCCGCAACGGGCCGCTGGTGCGCACCCTGGCCAGCCATCTGGCCTACTACGGCCGG
Organism: Nonomuraea sp. 3-1Str; assembly: GCF_031570565.1. Lineage (NCBI taxonomy): Bacteria > Bacillati > Actinomycetota > Actinomycetes > Streptosporangiales > Streptosporangiaceae > Nonomuraea > Nonomuraea sp. 3-1Str. Next base: position 70,618 of record NZ_JALHBK010000031.1, on the reverse strand, counting down.
TGGGCCAAGACCTGGGAGTTCCAGGCGCTGCTCAAGGCCCGTCCCGTCGCCGGCGACATGGAGCTCGGCGCCTCCTACGTCGAGGCGGTCAACGACCTGGTCTGGTCGGCCGCCACCCGCGACCACTTCGTCGAGGACGTCCAGGCCATGCGCCGCCGCGTCGAGGAGCACGTGCGCGCGGAGGGGGAGCGGCAGATCAAGCTGGGGCCGGGCGGGCTGCGCGACATCGAGTTCGCCGTGCAGCTCCTCCAGCTCGTCCACGGGCGGCTCGACCCGCTGCTGCGCCGCCGCGCCACCCTGCCGGCCCTGGCCGCGCTGTCCCGGGGCGGTTACGTCGGCCGCGACGACTCACGCGGCCTGGCCGAGGCGTACACGTTCCTGCGCCAGGTCGAGCACCTGCTCCAGCTGCACCGGATGCGCCGCACCCACGTGCTGCCCACCGACTCCGCCGACCTACGCCGGCTGGGCCGCGCGCTCGGCATGCAGGCCGACCCGGTGGGGGAGTTCACCGCCCGCTGGCGCCGCCACGCGCGGGAGGCGCGGCGGCTGCACGAGAAGCTGTTCTACCGGCCGCTGCTCCAGGCCGTGGCCCGGCTGCCCGACACCGAGGCCCGGCTGTCCACCGCGGCGGCCTCGGCCCGGCTGCGGGCCCTCGGCTACGTCGACCCCGACGGCGCGCTGCGCCACATCGCCGCGCTCACCTCGGGGGTGTCGCGGCGGGCCGCGATCCAGCGCACCCTGCTGCCGGTCATGCTCGGCTGGTTCGCCGACACGCCCGACCCCGACGCGGGGCTGCTCGGCTTCCGGCAGGTCAGCGACAAGCTCGGGACCACGCCGTGGTACCTCCGGCTGCTGCGTGACGAGACCGCCGTGGCCGCCCGCATGGCCCGCGTGCTCGGCGCCAGCCGCTACGCCACCGGGCTGCTCATGCACGCCCCCGACGCCGTGGCGCTGCTCGGCTCGGACGAGGACCTCGCGCTGCGCGCCCCCGAGGCGCTGCGGGCCGAGGCGTCCGCCGCCGTGACGCGGCACGCGGCCGACCCGGCGAGCGCCGTCGCCGCCGTGCGCGCCCTGCGGCGCAGGGAGCTGTTCCGCACGGCCGTCGCCGACCTGTTCGGCCTGGCCGGCATCGAGGACGTCGGCGTCGCGCTGTCGGCGCTCAACGACGTGACGCTCCAGGCCGCCCTCGACGCGGCCGTCGCCAAGGTCCGGGCCGACCGGGGAGCGGAGCCGCCCACCCGGTTCGCCCTCATCGCCATGGGCCGGCTCGGCGGCATGGAGTCGTCGTACGCGAGCGACGCCGACGTCATGTTCGTCCACGACCCGCACCCCGGCGCCGGCGAGCGGGAGGCCGGCGACGCCGCCTTCGCCATCGCCAACGAGCTGCGCCGCCTGCTCAGGCTGCCCGCTCCCGACCCGCCGCTGCCCATCGACCCGGACCTGCGGCCCGAGGGCCGGCAGGGGCCGCTGGTGCGCACGCTCGCCTCCTACCGCGCCTACTATGCGCGCTGGTCCTCGCCGTGGGAGGCGCAGGCGCTGCTGCGGGCCCGCTTCTGCGCCGGCGACGCCGCGCTGGGCGCGGAGTTCACCGCGATGGCCGACGAGCTGCGCTACCCGGCCGGTGGCCTGCGCGAGGAGGCCGTACGCGAGATCCGGCGCCTGAAGGCCCGGATGGAGGCGGAGCGGCTGCCGCGCGGCGCCGACCCCGCCCTGCACACCAAGCTCGGCCCCGGCGGCCTGTCCGACGTCGAGTGGGTCGCCCAGCTCCTCCAGCTCCGCTACGCCGGCGCCGCCACGTCCCTGCGCACCACCCGCACCCTGGAGGCGCTGCGCGCGGCCGTCGCCGAGGGGCTGCTGACGGAGGCCGACGAGGAGGTGCTGGCCGAGGCGTGGCAGTGCGCCTCCCGGATCCGCGACGCCATCATGCTGGTCAAGGGACGGCCCGGCGACAGCGTCCCGGCCGACGCCCGCGAGCGGATGCGGCTGGCCCGCACGCTCGGCTACCCGCCGGAGGGCTCGGAGGACTTTCTCGACGACTACCGCCGCGTCACCCGCCGTGCCCGCCAGGTGGTGGAACGCGTCTTCTACGGCTCCTGAGCCCGTTTCCCCCGGAGATGTGAGCCGTTGCGTCCCGCGCCCGAGCGGGTGTATCAAGGCGCGGGGTGATCGTTTTGCTGTCGATCTACGTGGATCTGGCCTTAGGTCTCGTGCTGTCGTTCCTGCTGCTGTCGCTGCTCGTCAGCGGGCTGAACGAGGCGTTCGTCCGCCTGCTCGCCATCCGCAGCAAGTTCCTGTGGGCGTACCTGCGCGACACCATGGACGGCAGCGACAAGGACGGCAGGAGCTGGCTGCCCGCCAGCGTGCGGGAGGTGTTCGCCGTGCTGCCGTTCACGCGGGACCCGCGTCCGGTGCACAGCGACCAGCCCGCGCCGGCCGAGGCCGGCGAGCTGCCCGCGAAGGAGACCAAGGCCGAGGACGCCATGATCAACCTTCTCTACCAGCGGGTCCGCGAGATCGACCATCCCAAGCAGGGCCGCACCAGCATCGCCAACCTGCCGCCGGGCCGCTTCGCCGCCGCGCTGATGGAGCTGGCGGCGGCCGAGGACGGCGGCGTCGAGGGGCTGCTGGAGAAGCTGAAGGCCATGGGCAGCCCGCTCCACGGCCACCTCAAGGGCGTGTGGGAGAGCGCCCAGCGCGACATGGAGCGGTTCCGGGCCGGGGTGGAGTCCTGGTTCGACGGCGAGATGCAGCGGCTGTCGATGCTGTACCGGCGCTACGTCAAGTGGGTGGTGGCCGCGCTCGGGCTGCTGGTGACGCTGGTGTTCACCATGGACGGGCTGGAGTACGCCAAGACGCTGCTGCGCGACAACGCCTTCCGCGCCTCCGTGACGGCCGTGGCCGAGTCCGGTCCCGACGCGTACGGCGAGCTCAAGGCGCAGTGCGAGCGCTCGAACCCGGTGCCCTGCATCACCGACACCCTCAGCCAGCCGGCCCTGGTCAAGGTCTTCGACCATGCCCTGGTCAGCCTGTCGATCCCCGAGGAGGGCGACCCGGCCGTCCACTGGAACGGCGGCACCTGGTGGGACCGGCTCACCACGCCCAGCCACTGGCCGGGCTACCTCATGACGTACGTGGCGTTGCTGTTCGGCGCCCCGTTCTGGTGGGACGTGCTGCGCCGCCTCACCGGCATCCGCTCCCACCGCTAGGAGAATCCGCGTGCGCCGGGGGCGCAGCCGGTGTTGCATGGATCAGATGATCGACGAACCGCTGGAACGGCTCCGCACCGCTGCCCGCCGCACTCGTGAACTGGCTCGCGACCGGACAGCCATCGGCCTGGGCCCCGAGGACGCCGATGACGTCCTCGGCACGATCAACACGGACGGCGCGCTGGGGTTCGACCCCTTCCCTCTGCTTGAGGCCTTCCATCGGAACGGCGTCCGGGCTGTGGTCATCGGGCAGGTCGCCGGCATCATGCATGGATCCGCCGAACTGACCGGCGATCTGGACCTGCTCTGGGACGGCGCGCCGGCCCACGCCCCGGCCCTGGCGGCCGCCTTCGACTCCGTCGGCGCCCGGCTCACCGACGAGTCGGGCACCCTCGTGGCACCTCGCCCGGACGCCCTTCTCCGCCCCAAAGTCCCGTTCACCTCACCCGGAGCCAGTGGCGACTGCTGCACTCCGGCGCTGCCCTGGGGGACCCTCCCGGTCCGGGAGCTTCTCGATCGCGCGATCACCGCGGTCGACCCGGGCGGCCTGGAGGTTCACTACGTCTGCCGCCGGGACCTGATCCGGATGCGCCGTGCGCTGGGCCGCCCCAAGGACCTCCGCCGAGCGGACGAACTGGACTCCCTCCCCGCCACCGGGGGCCGCTAGGAAGGCGCCGCGACGCGAAAAGCCCGTGGCAAGGTCCAGGACCTTGCCACGGGCTCACCGGTCACACGTCGTAGTACAGCTCGAACTCGTGCGGGTGCGGGCGCAGGCGGATCGGGTCGACCTCGTTCTCCCGCTTGTACGCCACCCACGTCTCGATGAGGTCGGGCGTGAACACGCCGCCCTCCAGGAGGTAGTCGTGGTCGGCCTCCAGGGCCGCGAGCACCTCGGGCAGGGAGCCCGGCACCTGGGGCACCTGGCGGGCCTCCTCCGGCGGGAGCTCGTACAGGTCCTTGTCGACCGGCTCCGGCGGCTCGATCTTGTTGCGGATGCCGTCGAGGCCGGCCATGAGCATGGCGGCGAACGCGAAGTACGGGTTGCACGACGGGTCGGGCACCCGGAACTCGATGCGCTTGGCCTTCGGGTTGGAGCCGGTGATCGGGATGCGGACGCAGGCGGACCGGTTGCGCTGGCTGTAGACCAGGTTGACCGGGGCCTCGTAGCCGGGCACCAGGCGGTGGTAGGAGTTGACCGTCGGGTTGGTGAAGGCCAGCAGCGACGGCGCGTGGCGCAGCAGGCCGCCGATGTAGTAGCGGGCCGTGTCGGACAGGCCGGCGTAGCCGACCTCGTCGTAGAACAGCGGCGAGCCGTCCTTCCACAGCGACTGGTGGCAGTGCATGCCGGAGCCGTTGTCACCGTAGAGCGGCTTGGGCATGAACGTGACCGTGTGGCCGAACTCCAGGGCCGTGCTCTTGATGATGTACTTGTAGAGCATCAGGTTGTCGGCCGTCTTGAGCAGCGTGCCGAACTTGAAGTCGATCTCGGCCTGGCCGGCGGTGCCCACCTCGTGGTGCTGCATCTCGACGTCGATGCCGCACTCGATGAGGTTGCGGACCATCTCGGAGCGCAGGTCGGTGAAGTGGTCCATCGGCGGGACCGGGAAGTAGCCGCCCTTGTAGCGCGGCTTGTAGCCGAGGTTGCCGCCCTCGGTGGCCTTGCCGGTGTTCCAGGCGCCCTCGATGGAGTCGATGTAGTAGTAGCCGGCGTTCTGCTTCGTCTCGAAGCGGACGTCGTCGAAGATGTAGAACTCCGCCTCGGGGCCGAAGTAGACCGTGTCGGCGATGCCGGTGCCCTTGAGGTATTCCTCGGCCTTGCGGGCGACGTTGCGCGGGTCGCGGCTGTAGGCCTCGCCGGTCAGCGGGTCGTGCACGAAGAAGTTGAGGTTCAGCGTCTTGTGCTGGCGGAACGGGTCGAGCACGGCGCTGGACGGGTCGGGCAGCAGCAGCATGTCCGACTCGTGGATGGCCTGGAAGCCGCGGATGGACGAGCCGTCGAACATGAGCCCGTCGGTGAAGACGCTCGCGCTGAAGTTCTCTACCGGGAAGGTGAAGTGGTGCGTCGTCCCCGGCAGGTCGGTGAACCTGACATCGACGAACTGCACCCCTTCGTCGCTGATGAACTTCAGGACGTCGTCGGCGGAGTTGAACACTCTCGAACCTCCCTGGGGACCTGGCTATCAGGCCGACGCTAGGTCGCGGCCGTTTCCGCTCGGTGTCCCGATTGTTTCGCATATGTTAAGCGGAGGAGGGGCGCGGAGCGCCTACGCCACTCCGTGTGAGCGACCGGGCCACCCGCCGGATACCGTGGTGGACATGAGCGGCAATGAGCCCCGCTGGACACAGACCTGGCTGGGCGGAGTGCGGGCGGCGGGCGTCGATCTCGGCTATCCGGGCGAGCGGCTGGGCCTGCCCGAGGAGGGCAGCGGCTCGGTCGCCGGATGGGGCCGGCGCATCACCGCCCTGGTCATCGACTGGCTGATCTGCACCTGGGCCATCACCCAGCTCCTCCTGCGGATCGACCCCGCCGAGTCGCCCTGGGTGCCCGCCGTCGTGTTCGCCGTGCAGTACCTCGTGCTGGTGGCGTTCATGGGGCAGACGTTCGGCCACCGGCTGGCCGGCATCCGGGTGGCGGCCATGGACGGCGGCGACCCGCGGCTGGTGCCCACGCTGACGCGCACCTTGCTGCTCGCCCTGGCCGTGCCCGCGCTGATCTTCGACCGCGACCACCGCGGGGTGCACGACCGCGTGTCCCACACCGTCGTCGTCCGCATGTGACACACGATCCCGGAAAAGGCGTACCCGGTTCGGTTCTGAACCGGGTACGCTTTTCTGTGTGATGGCAGGACTGAGGGAGCGCAAGAAGGAGCAGACGCGGCGGCGCATCGCCGAGGTCGCGCTGCGCCTGTTCGCCGAGCGGGGCTACGACGCGGTCACCGTCAACGAGGTCGCCGAGGCGGCCGGGATCGCCAAGGTGACGCTGTTCAGCTACTTCCCGAGCAAGGAGTCCCTGGCCCTGGAGGGCGTCAAGGACGACATGGCGCGGGTCGTGGCCGAACGGGCGCCGGGGGTGACGCCGCTGGCCGCGCTGCGCGCCCACTACCGGGGGCTGGCCGCCGGCCCCGCCGAGGTGGATGTGGAGGCGCTCATGGCGCGCGTGCGGGTCATCTCCTCCAGCCCGGCGCTGCTGGCGGGCCTCCAGCAGGCGTACGCGGAGGAGCGCGAGGAGCTCGCCGCCGCCCTGGCCACGAGCGCCGCGAGCCCCGTTCCGGAAGGGGAGGTCGACCTGGTGGCCCGCGTCATGGCGGCCCAGATCACCGCCACGGTCACCGCCCTCCAGGAGACGTTCTTCTTCCGCCTGTCCTGCGGGACGCCCCTCGCGGAGGCGGGCCGGCGCCTGGCCGAGGACGTGGAGCTCGCCTTCGACCTGCTGGAACGCGGCCATGGTCACGTCGACGACAAGGATGGATCATGAAAAAGGGCATCAACTACGACACCGGCTTCCTCAACGGGCCCGAGCGGTCCCGCCGGGCGTTCGACCGCGAGAGCGCCCGCCGCGAGATGCGGGTCATCGCCGAAGACCTGCACTGCCGGGCGGTGCGCGTCTCCGGCGGCGACCCGGAGCGCCTCGGCGTCGCCGCCGAGGAGGCCGCCGCGGCCGGCCTGGAGGTGTGGCTCGCGCCCTTCCCGGTGGACCAGCCGCGCGAGGAGACGCTCGCCCTGTACGCCGACTGCGCCGCCCGGGCCGAGACGTTACGGCGCGACGGCGCCGAGGTGGTCCTCGTCACCGGCTGCGAGACCAGCGCCTTCGGGCCCGGCTTCATACCCGGTGACACCTACCGCGAGCGGCTGCAACTCATGATGGACGGCGACCTGGCGTGGTGGCAGTCGCTCGGCGAGGTCATGACCCGCTTCAACGTCTTCCTCGCCGAGGCGGCCGCCACGGTCCGGCCCCTGTTCGGCGGCCGGGTCACCTACGCGGCCGGGCCGTGGGAGTACATCGACTGGAGCCCGTTCGACCTGGTGAGCGTGGACGCCTACCGGGCCGCGTACAACGCCGCCAACTTCCGCGAGGAGCTGCGCGCGCACCTCCGGCACGGCAAGCCGGTCGCGGTCACCGAGTTCGGCACCTGCGCCTACCAGGGCGCGGGCGAGCGCGGCGGCACGGCCTGGCTGGTGCCCGACGGGGCCGTGCCGGACGAGGACGAGCAGGTGCGCTACCTCACCGGGCTGCTCGACGTGTTCGAGGAGGAGGGCGTGGAGACGGCGCTGTGGTTCACCTTCGCCGCCTACAACCGCACCGGGGCGGACGACATCGGCTCCTACGGCGTGATCCGGCTGCTCGACGAGGCGCGCTGGGAGCCCAAGAAGGTCTTCCACGCCATGGCCGCCCGCTACGCCGGGGGCTGAGCGCCGCCAGGTCCGCCCGCGCCGCGCTTCGCCGGCCCCTCGCTGGGCAAGATCCTCCAGGTCGGGCCGCGCGGGCCGCTCGGGACGATCCGCCTGCCGCGGTCTCGTCCCGGGGACACCCGCCCACGACCGCGTCAGGAGACAGCCAGTGGAGACCGAAGCCTTCCAGGCGGTGCTCGCCGCCGTCCGCACCCTCGTGCGCGAGGAGGTCGTGCCCGCCGGGGACGTCATCGAGCGAACCGGCGAGCCTCCCGAGGCCATCCGCGAACAGCCGCTCAAGGCGGCGGGGCGGTGACGGAGCGGGCCGCGCCCGCCGGGCGGCGCTCCCGGCCGCTGCTCGGCATGCGGGTCGTCGAGATCTCCGGCTACGTGGCCGGCCCGCTGGGCGGGATGACGCTGGCCCAGCTCGGCGCCGACGTGATCCGGGTGGAGCCGGTCGGCGGCGCCGCCGACCGTACCCGCTGGCCGCTGGCCCCGAGCGGGACGAGCCTGTACTGGTCGGGCCTCAACAAGGGCAAACGCGCCGTCGAGGTGGACCTGTCCCGCGAGGAGGGACGCGAGCTCGTCGCCGCCCTGATCGTCAGCGGGGGAGACCGCGGGGGAATCGTGATCACGAACTCCGCGCGGCACCCGGAGCTCACCTTCGAGGCGTTGAGCGAGCGCCGCCCCGACGTGATCCACGTGCTGCTCACCGGCCGCCGGGACGGCGGGGCCGCGGTGGACTACACCGTCCAGGCGGCGACCGGCTTCCCCCTGCTGACCGGCCCGGAGGGCACGGCGGGGCCGGTGAACGGCGTCGTGCCCGCCTGGGACGTCGCCGCCGGGCTCTACCTGGCGGTCGGACTGCTCGCGGCCGAGCGGCACCGGCTGCTGACGGGCGAGGGGCAGCAGGTCCGGGTCGCGCTGGAGGACGTCGCCCTGGCGACCGCCGGCAACCTCGGCTACCTCGCCGAGGCGCAGCTCGGCGGCACACCACGGGAACGCGACGGCAACCACGTGTACGGCACCTTCGGCCGTGACTTCGCCACCGCCGACGGCGGGCGGCTGATGATCGTGGCGCTCACCGCGCGGCACTGGCGGGACCTCCTGGCCGCGACCGGCCTCACCGAGGTGGTCGCCGCGCTGGCCTCGGCGCTCGGGGCGGACCTCGGCCAGGAGGCGGAACGCCACCGGCACCGCAAGGTGCTCGGCGAGCTGCTCGCGGGCTGGTTCGAGACCCGTACCCTGGCCGAGGCGGAGACGGCCCTGCGCGCCACCCGCGTGCTGTGGTCGGCGTACCGCAGCTTCGCCGACCTCGCCGCCGGCGACGCGCGCCCGCTGCGGGAGAGCCCGCTGATGGCGCCGCTCACGCAGCCCGGCGTCGGCACGCACCTGGCGCCGGGATCACCGCTGGTGATGAACGCGGAGCAGGCTCCGCCGGAGCCGGCGCCGCCGGTGGGCCGTCACACGGGCGAGGTGCTGCGGGCCGAGCTGGGGCTGGCGGCGGCGGACCTCGCGGCCCTGGCGGACAAGGGCGTCATCCGGACGCGCGACACCGGGCGGCACACCGGATGACGCCAGTCGATCGCACGCGACAGAATCGGGTGAGAGAGTCATGACGCTACTCGACCGCAAAACGGCGGTCATCACCGGCGGCGCGCAGGGCATCGGCCTGGCCATCGCCGAGGTCTTCGTCAAGGAGGGGGCCAGGGTGGTCCTCGGCGACCTCAACCTCGACGCCGCCCAGGCCGCGGCCAAGCAGCTGGGCGGCCCCGCGGCGGCCCGGGCGGCGCGGTGCGACGTCACGAACGCCTCCGACGTGGACGCCCTGCTCCAGACCGCCCTGGACGCCTTCGGCACGCTGGACGTCATGGTGAACAACGCCGGGATCACCCGCGACGCGACGATGCGCACCATGACCGAGGACCAGTTCGACCAGGTCGTGGACGTCCACCTCAAGGGCACCTGGAACGGCACGCGCAAGGCGGCGGCCATCATGCGGGAGCGGAGGAGCGGCGCCATCGTGAACATCTCCTCGCTGTCGGGCAAGGTCGGCATGGTCGGCCAGACCAACTACTCCGCCGCCAAGGCCGGCATCGTCGGCCTGTCCAAGGCCGCCGCCAAGGAGCTGGCGCACCACGGCGTGCGGGTCAACGTCATCCAGCCGGGCCTGATCCGTTCGGCCATGACCGAGGCCATGCCGCGGAAGGCGTGGGACCAGAAGATGGCCGAGATACCGATGGGGCGCGCGGGCGAGGTGGGCGAGGTCGCCACCGTCGCGCTGTTCCTGGCCTCCGACCTGTCCTCGTACATGACCGGCACGGTGCTGGAAGTGACCGGCGGAAGGCTCATGTGACGCCGACGGGCTGGGAACCGCACACCCTCACCACCACCGAGACGGTCGACCCGCATCCGGTCGCGGCGCTGTCCGCGCTGTTCGACGACGGCACGCCCGCGCCCGGCCCGGGTGACCCGCTGCCGCCGCTGTGGCACTGGCTCGCCCTGGCGCGCTGGCCCGCCTCCTCCACGCTCGGGACCGACGGCCATCCGGCGCGCGGGACGTTCCTGCCTCCGGTCGAGCTGCCGCGCCGGATGTTCGCCGGCGGCGAGGTCGTCTTCCACAGCCCGCTCACGGTGGGCGGCACGGTCCGGCGCGAGGCGCGCGTGGAGTCGGTCACCGAGAAGTCCGGCCGCTCGGGGAAGCTGGTCGTCGCGGCCGTCGCCACCAGGCTGTACGACGAGGACGACCGCCTGGCGATCGAGGAGCGGCAGGACATCGTCTACCGGGACGCGGGAGCCGTCGCCGCCTCCGAGGTCCCGGCCGAGCCGGCGGCCGGCCTGGCCCCCGCCGGCGCCCCCCTCACCCGGGCGGGGGAGTGGGCCTGGGACCTCGCCACCGACCCGGCCCTGCTGATGCGGTTCAGCGCGGCGACGTCGAACCCGCACCGGATCCACTACGACTGGCCGTACGCCACCCGGATCGAGGGCTACCCCGGCCTGGTGGTGCACGGACCCCTGATGACGCTCGCCCTCGCGGAGGTCCTGCGCCTCGAAGGGCAGCACGCCCCGGTCCTCCGCATGCGGCACAGGAACCGCGGGCCGCTCTTCTGCGGCCAGACCGCGCGGCTGCTCCGGATCGGGGACGCCCCGCTCACCCTGGGCGTGTCCGGCCGCGATCCCGGCGAGCCCCGTACCACGTTGACGATCGAGTTCCAGGAAGGCGCCGGCCATGCGTGAAGCCGTCATCTGCGAGCCCGTCCGCACCCCGATCGGCCGCTACGGCGGGATGTTCAGGAGCCTGACGGCGGCCGACCTCGGGGTGACCGCACTCAAGGGCCTCCTCGACCGCACCGGCGTCGCGCCGGAGGTGATCGAGGACGTCATCCTCGGCCACTGCAACGCCAGCGGCGAGGCGCCGGCGATCGGCCGGGTCGTCGCCCTGGACGCCGGCCTGCCCGCCACCGTCCCCGGCCTGCACCTCGACCGCCGGTGCGGCTCCGGCCTGCAAGCCGTGATCTACGCCGCCCTGCAGGTGCAGACCGGGGCGCACGAGGTCGTCGTCGCGGGCGGCACCGAGAGCATGAGCAACGCCGCGTTCTACTCGCTCGACATGCGGTGGGGCGCCAGGAACGGCGTGGCCGTCCACGACACCCTCGTACGCGCCCGGCAGACCGCCGGCGGCAGGAACCACCCCGTGCCCGGCGGCATGCTGGAGACCGCCGAGAACCTGCGCCGCGCGTACGCGATCCCCCGGCAGGAGCAGGATGAGCTGGCCCTCCTGTCCCACCAGCGGGCGGTCCGGGCCCAGGCGGACGGGATCCTGGCCGAGGAGATCGTCCCGGCCGCGGTGAAGGTCAAGGGCGGTGAGACGGTGATCGACACCGACGAGCACCCGCGCGCCGACACCTCGCTGGAGTCGCTGGGCAGGCTCAGGCCGATCATGCTCGGCTCCGACCCGGAGGCCACCGTCACGGCCGGCAACGCCAGCGGGCAGAACGACGCGGCCGCCCTGTGCCTGGTCACCACCCCCGAGCGCGCCGAGCGGCTCGGGCTGCGTCCCCTGGTCCGCCTCGTGTCCTGGGCCGTGGCGGGAGTCGAGCCGAAGACCATGGGCATCGGGCCGGTCCCCGCCACCGCGGCCGCCCTCGGCCGCGCCGGCCTGTCCCTGACCGACATGGACCTCATCGAGCTGAACGAGGCGTTCGCGGCCCAGGCGCTGGCCGTCATGAGGGAGTGGAAGTTCGGCGAGAAGGACCTGGAACGCACGAACGTCCACGGCTCCGGCATCTCGCTCGGTCACCCGGTGGGGGCCACCGGCGCGCGGATGCTCGCGACGCTGTCCCGCGAACTGCACCGGCGCCAGGCCCGCTACGGCCTGGAGACCATGTGCATCGGCGGAGGGCAGGGGCTGGCCGCCGTCTTCGAGCGGGTGACGCCATGACCGCGCAGGTGGGTCCGTAGCCGGACCATGACCCGGCCGGGAGGCTGCGTGCGGCGGCCGGCCGGGGTCCCCGGCCGCGCACCGCCCGTGGCGTCAGGGGCGTTCGGCGGTGAAGATCGCGGTGCCCGGGATGTGCCGGCCGCGCAGCGGGCTCCAGCCGCCCCACACCCGCTCGTGACCCGCCGGCCACTCCGGCTCCAGCAGCCCGGTCACGCTCAGCCCGGAGGCCACGACCAGGCCCACCCAGTCGCCCATGGTGCGATGGTGCTCGACGTACGTGGGCACGCCGTCCTCGTCGCTCTCCACGTACGGCGTGCGGTCGAAGTACGACCGGTCGGACGTCAGCCCGCCCGGCCCCGGATCGTCGGGGAAGGCCCACCGGATCGGATGGCTCACCGAGAACACCAACCGCCCGCCGGGCCGCAGCACCCGGCGCACCTCCCGGAACACCGCCGCCGGGTCGGCCACGAACGGCAGCGCGCCGAAGGCCGAGCACGCCAGATCGAACGACCCGGCGGCGAACGGCAGCGCCTCGGCGTCCGCCTGCACCACCGGCACCCGCACGCCGGTCTCCATGTCGATGCGCCGGGCATGGCGGAGCTGGCGGTGCGACAGGTCGAACGCGGCCACCTCGGCGCCCTGGGTCACCAGCCAGCGCGCGCACTGGGCCGCGCCGCAGCCGATCTCCAGCACCCGCCGCCCGCGCACGTCGCCCAGCAGGCCCGCCTCGGCCTCGTCGACCCCCTCCGGGCACCAGACGAACCCGGTGTCACGCAGGAAGTCGCCGTGCTCGACCTGGTAGTCGTCGGCGTTGCCGTCCCACCAGCCGCGGTTGGCCCGCGACGAAGAGGACGGCATCTAGCGCATCTTGGGGCCGCGCGGCATCCGCGAGCCCTTGGGCATCGGGCCCTTGGGCATCGGCATGTTCTTCGGCAGCGACCGCAGGCGGTCCTTGACCTCGTTAACCGCGGGCTTCTTCAGGTTGCGCGGCAGCTTCATGATGTGGCGCTGCAGCTTCGACAGCGGCACCTGGCCCTCGCCGTCACCGCACTGGATGTCGTAGATCTCGATGCCCAGCACCACCCGGGCGACCCGCTTCTTCTCGGCGGCCAGCATCCGCGCCACCCGGTTGCCCGGGCCCTCCGACACCAGCACCACGCCCGGGTAGCCGACCACCATGTGCACGAGGTCCTGGTCGCGGTTGACCGCGATGGCCGGGGTGACCTGCCAGGCGCCGCGCATGCCCTGCAGCACCGCCGCGCCCGCGCCGGTCTGGCCGTGCAGGATCGAGTACTGGGCGCGCTGGGCGAGCTGGCCGAACACGACCAGGCCCACGGTGAGCCCCAGCATCACGCCGAGGAACACCGAATACCACAGGAAGCCCGTGACCATGCCGATCACGACGACCACAGCGAGCGTGCCGATCGCCGACAGGAACACGATGGGCAACCCCTTGGGGTTGGCCTGCTGGATGACCTGCGCGATCATGCGGAGCTGCTTGATGCGCCCCGGCTTCTCTGGGTCCACGGACTTCGCCATGTTCGCAAGGATACAAACCAACCGGTCCTGAAAGGAAAACGTGACCTTACCGGCCAGGACACGGCGCGGCGCCCCCCACCGGGAGGCGCCGCGACAACCCGTGCGTCAGGCGCTCTGCCGCGCCTCGATCGCCTGCTGGTAGAGCCGGCCCGCGCGGTACGACGAGCGCACCAGCGGCCCGGACAGCACGCCGGCGAAGCCGATGGCCTCGGCCTCGGCCTGCAGCTCCACGAACTCCTCCGGCTTGACCCACCGCTCCACCGGATGGTGGCGGGGCGTCGGGCGGAGGTACTGGGTGATGGTGAGCAGGTCGGTGCCGGCCGCGTGCAGGTCGCGCATGGCCTCGACGACCTCCTCGCGCGTCTCGCCCATGCCCAGGATCAGGTTGGACTTGGTCACCAGGCCCGCCTCGCGCGCCATGGTGATCACCGCCAGGGACCGCTCGTAGCGGAACGCCGGCCGGATCCGCTTGAAGATCCGCGGCACGGTCTCGACGTTGTGCGCGAACACCTCGGGCTTGCTGGAGAAGACCTCCTCCAGCTGCCCGCGGTCGCCGTTGAAGTCGGGCACCAGCAGCTCGACGCCGCAGCCGGGCAGCAGGGAGTGGATCTGCCGCGCGGTCTCGGCGTACAGCCAGGAGCCGCCGTCGGGCAGGTCGTCACGGGCCACGCCGGTCACCGTGGCGTAGCGCAGGCCCATCTGCTGGACCGACTCGGCCACCCGGCGCGGCTCGTCCCGGTCGTACTCCTTGGGCTTGCCCGTGTCGATCTGGCAGAAGTCGCACCGGCGCGTGCACTGGTCGCCGCCGATGAGGAACGTCGCCTCGCGGTCCTCCCAGCACTCGTAGATGTTGGGGCAGCCCGCCTCTTCGCAGACCGTGTGCAGGCCCTCCCGGCGCACGAGCGATTTCAGCTCGGTGTACTCGGGGCCCGTCCTCAGCTTGGTCTTGATCCACGGGGGCTTGCGCTCGATAGGGGTCTCGGCGTTGCGCACCTCCAGGCGGAGGAGCTTTCGGCCTTCAGGAGCAACGGTCACCAGCCCAGCTTACGTCTCGCCGGGACCTGGACCACGCGAGGGGTGGATTCCCGCGGGGGGTATCAGACGATCAGGCCGAACCCGCGGACGGCCCGGGTGTAGTGCCGCAGGAGCTCGTCGTCGATCCGGTGCGACTCGGCCGCGCCGAGCAGCTCCGAGCCCGCGTCCGAGCCCAGGCCCGAGCTCCGGGCGAAGTCCTGGCCGGAGCCCTGTTCCGCGCCCTTTCCCGACCCCGCGGACGGCCGCGCGGCCCGCGCCAGCGCCTGCTCCCGGATGGCCGGCACGCCCTCCCCGCGCAGCGCCGCGGCCTGCATCGGCGCCAGGTACCGGCCGCTCGCCAGCAGCCCGCGCACCTCGGCGAGGTCGCGCGCCGGCACGACCCGCCGCGCCAGGTCCTCGCGCCGCCGCTCGACGCGGTCCGCGTCCGCCCGCGCCAGCCGGGTCAGTCCCCGCTCCAGCAGGAGCAGCGGACCGCCCAGCACCCGGCCGACGAGACGGCCCAGCAGCCCGGCCGCCTCGTACCCGGTGCCCGGCTGGTGGAGCGGGCCGAGCGACGAGGCGAGCACCTTCGTCTGCGCCTCGTGCCGCACCTCCAGCGGCGCCGCCCCCAGGAGCGCCTCGCGCCACTCGGCCAGCGTCGCCAGCGCGCCGTCCACGACCAGCTCCTCGACCGTGGGCGTCTCCGCGTACGCCAGGGCCAGCGCCGCCGCCCGCTGCCGGGGCGACAGGGCCAGCCACAGCGGCAGCCCCACCACGAGCACGGGCCTGCGGAACGGGCCGACCCGCAGCAGACGGGAGACCGGGTCGAGGTCGCGTACCGCCACCTCGCGCGGGCGCGGCCCGCCGGCCCGGTCCGCCACCCGCTCGGCGAGGCCGTACAGCTCTCCGGCGGCCTCGCGGCCGAGGACCTCGGCGTCGGCCGGCAGCCGCCCGCCCAGCCGGGGGCGCAGCATCCAGCCGAGCGCCACCAGCACGCCGCCCACCAGCCAGCCGAAGACCATCTCGGCGTTGACGGCGGCGATCCACACCCCGGTCACGACGAAGGCGAGAGTGAGGGCGTGCACGAGGACCGCGAGGAGAAGAGTGATCAGCCGGTTCACGGCCTGAGCGTAGACGCCCGTCCCGTCCCCGGCCATCCCTTTCGCGGCACCGAGGCCGCTACCTTCGCATGAGGTCCTCTTCGTGCAGGTCGAACGGCTGCATGCCGAGCGACTCCGACAGCCGCTTCTCCGCGATCGGCAGGACCTCGTCCACCACGATCCGCCGGCCCGTCTCCGCCGACAGCGACGTCACCCCCACGTCGGGGATGCCGCACGGCAGGATCCGGTCGAACCAGCGCGGGTCGTTGGCGCAGTTGAGCGCGAACCCGTGCATCGTGACGCCGCGCGACACCCGGATGCCGACCGCGCCGATCTGCCGGTCGGGCAGCCCGAGACCGGGATCGCCGGACGTCCACACGCCGGCCCGGCCGCTCACCCGGCGGGCGACGACCCCGAAGTCGGCGCAGATCTGGATCATCGCCTCCTCCAGGCGGCACACGTACGTCGTCACGTCGCCGACGGCCACGATCGGGTACGCGACGAGCTGGCCAGGACCGTGCCAGGTGACGCGCCCGCCCCGATCGACGTCGATCACCGGCGTGCCGTCGGCGGGCCGCTCGTGCGGCGCGGCACGCCTGCCGGCCGTGTAGACCGGAGCGTGCTCCAGCAGGAGCACCGTGTCGGTCAGCTCGCCGGCGACCCGTTTGCCGTGCACCTGACGCTGCAGGGCCCAAGCCTGCTCATAGGGGACGTCGACACCGAGGCGGACGATGGCGAGTGCGAGGGGATCGACCCCGTGCCTGGGGCGCATGGGTCCATTGTGCCGTTCCGTCACCCTTGAAGGGTAATTCAGGAGGTCAGCAGGCGCGGCTCGATCCTGAACTCCTTCACCCCGCCGTCGCCGTCGTGCTCCACCCGGTAGGCGTACGCGCCCGGTCTCGTGCTGACCGCCTGGATGAACTCGGTGCCCACGTAGTGCAGCCCCACGCCCTCGTCGGCCGCGTAGCCGCCGGGCATCTCCCCGCCGGCCACCGAGGCCTGGAGCAGCGCGCGCCGCTGCGGGTCGGAGTCGTAGTGCACCCCGCACGCGTAGGGGAGCAGGGCCAGGCCGTCGGCCCACACCCGCAGCTCCGGCCCGAAGGAGTCGGTGTTGCCGCCGACGTGCCAGCACAGCGCGCCCGCGCTCTGCCCGGACAGCACCACCCCGGCCCGCCACGCCTCCTCGAACGCCTCGTCCAGGCCGTGCAGCCGCCACAGCGCCATCAGGTTGGCCACGCTGCCGCCGCTGACGTAGATGACGTCCTGCTCCAGGATCCAGGCCCGGGGGTCGGCGACGTTGGGCATGGGGAAGACGGTCAGGTGGCTCACCTCGACGTCCCACCCGGCGAACGCCCCGTACATCTTCAGCAGCCAGTCGGCGTCGTCGCCCGTCGCGGTGGCCAGCAGGCCCAGGCGTGGCCGGTCCTGGCCGGTCAGGTCGAGCGCGTAGCGCAGCAGCGGGCTCGCCTGGAGGAAGCCGTGGCGCTGGGTGGGAACGAACGATCCGCCGCCGATGGCCAGAATGTGCGACTGCCCTGACCTGCTCATGCCGGTGCCTCCCCAAGGTGCCGATGCTGCGAGAACAGCACCCTAGAGTACGGCGCGCAGCGCCTCGTCGAGACTGGTATGGGCGAAGCCGTACCCGGTGTCCTCCAGCCTGCGCGGCAGGACGCGGTGCCCGGGCAGCAGCGCCTCCCTGGCGAACTCCCCGATCCCCAGGCTGAGCGCGAACGCCGGCACCGGCATCGGCACCGTGCCCTTGCGCAGCGCCTTGCCCAGGGTCCGCGTGAACGTCTCGTTGGTGACAGGTGCGGGCGAGGTGAGATTCACCGGGCCGGACGCCTCACGGTGGTCCAGGACGTGCAGCACCGCGCCCACCCAGTCCGTCTCCGAGATCCACGACCAGTACTGCCGGCCCGAGCCGAGCGGGGCGCCGAGCCCGGCCCGGAAGATCGGCAGCATCCGGCCGAGCGCGCCGCCCCGCCGGCTCAGCGCCAGACCGGTGCGCAACTGCGCCGTCCGGACCCCCAGCGACTCCGCCTCCCGGGCCTCGCGCTCCCAGCGGGCGCACAGCTCCGCCAGGAAGCCACGTCCCTGGCCCGCGCTCTCGTCGATCGGCCGGTCGCCCGTGTCGCCGTAGAAGTCCACCCCGGAGGCCGACAGCAGCGCCTCAGGCGGCCGTGACAGCCCTCTGAGGGCCGTCACCAGGGTGCGGGTGCCCTCGATCCGGCTGCGGACGAGCTCGCGCTTGTAGGCGGGGCTCCAGCGCCGGTCACCGATGGGCGCCCCGGCGAGGTGGACCACCGCGGTGGCGTCCTCCAGGGCCGCGGGGTCCAGCACGCCCGCGGACGGGTCCCAGAACCGCTCGTCCGGGCCCGCGGGCGGGCGCCGCACCAGTGCGACGACCCGGTCGCCGCGCTCCCGCAGGGCCCCGGCCAGCGCACTCCCCAGCAGCCCGGACGCCCCGGTCACGATGATCGCCATCAACCCACCCTACGCCGCGCCCTCGCGCCTCACGGGGCAGCACGCCGGGAGCCCGCCGCACGGAAAGAGGCCCGGACGACAACCGTCCGGGCCTCCTCACGGGAACCGTGTCACCCCGCGTCACGCGGGGACCGGGTCACGCCAGGCCGAGCTGGGCCTCGAAGCGGCCCTCCTCCAGACGGCGCTTGACCGTCGTCAGGAAACGGGCGGCGTCGGCGCCGTCCACCAGGCGGTGGTCGTACGTCAGCGCCAGGTACACCATCGAGCGGACCGCGATGACCTCGCCCTCCGGCGTGTCCACCACCACGGGACGCTTGACGACGGCGCCGGTGCCCAGCATGCCGACCTGCGGCTGGTTGAGGATCGGCGTGTCGAACAGGGCGCCGCGGCTGCCGGTGTTGGTCAGCGTGAACGTGCCGCCGGTGATCTCGTCGGGCGTCACCTTGTTGGCGCGGGTGCGCTCGGCCAGGTCGGCCGTCTTACGGGCCAGCCCGGCGAGGTTGAGGTCGCCGGCGTTCTTGATGACCGCCGCGATCAGGCCGCGCTCGGTGTCGACCGCGATGCCCAGGTGCTCGACGTCGAAGTAGGTGACCTCCATGGTCTCGTTGTTGATCGTCGCGTTGAGCTTGGGGTGCTGCTTGAGCGCCTCGATCGCGGCCATCTCGAAGAACGGCATGAACGACAGCTTGACGCCCTCGCGGCGCAGGAACTCGCCCTTGGCCTGGTCACGCAGCCGAGCGATCTTGGTGACGTCGACCTCGACGACCGTGGTGAGCTGAGCCGCGGTCTGCAGCGACTCGACCAGCCGCTTGGACATGGTCTGCCGCAGGCGCGACATCTTCTCGGTGCGGCCGCGCAGCGTGGTGTCGACCTCGACGGGCTCGGGCGCCGCGGCCGGGGCCTGCGCCGCCGGGGCCTGGGCGGCCGGGGCCGCGGCGGCCGGCTGGGCGGCGGGGGCCTGGGCGGCCGGCTGGGCCTGCTCGCGCTGCGCCTTGGCGGCCTCCAGCACGTCCTGCTTGCGGATGCGGCCGCCGACGCCGGTGCCGGTGATCGCCTCCAGGTCGACGCCGTGCTCGTTGGCGAGCTTGCGCACCAGCGGCGTCACGTACGGGCTCTCACCCGTGGACGGGGCAGCGGGCTCGGCCGGGGCCTGCGCCTGCGGGGCGGGGGCCTGCGGGGCCGGGGCCTGCGGAGCCGGAGCGGGGGCCGGCGCGGGCGGGGCCTGCTGCGCCTGCGGGGCCGGAGCCGGCTGCGGCGGGGCGGCCGGCTGGGCCGGCGCGGGCTGCGGGATCGACGAGGCCGGGGCGGGCTCAGGCTCGGGCTGCGCGGCGGGGGCCGGAGCCTCCTCCTGCGCGGGGGCGGCACCGCCGGCCTGGCCGTTCTCGTCGATGATGGCCAGCTCGGCGCCGACCTCGACGGTCTCGTCCTCCGCGACGACAATCTTGGTGATGACACCCGCTGACGGCGACGGGATCTCGGTGTCGACCTTGTCGGTCGACACTTCGAGGAGCGGCTCGTCGGCCTCGACGCGCTCGCCCTCCTTCTTCAGCCAACGGGTTACCGTGCCCTCGGTGACGCTCTCGCCGAGCTGGGGCATCTGTACGGAGACCGGCATCGTTATCTTCTCTCGCGTTCTGATCTCGAGGGCTGGACTAGTTGTGAACGTGCAGCGGCTTGCCGGCCAGTGCCAGCATCGCCTCACCCATGGCCTCGGACTGGGTCGGGTGTGCGTGGATGAGCTGGGCGACCTCTGCGGGCAGCGCCTCCCAGTTGTAGATCAGCTGACCCTCGGTCACGAGCTCGCCGATGCGGCGGCCCACCATGTGGACGCCGACGACGGGCCCGTCCTTCTGGGCGATGACCTTGACCGCTCCCGCGGTGCCGAGGATCTGGCTCTTCGGGTTGCCGGCGAGGTCGTAGACCTGCTCCACGATCTCGATGCCGCGCTCGGCGGCCTGCGCGGACGTGATGCCCACCGAGGCGACCTCGGGGTCGGAGTAGGTGATGCGCGGCACTCCGGCGTAGTCGATGGGCGGCGGGTTGAGGCCGGCGATGTGCTCGGCGACCATGATGCCCTCGGCGAAGCCGGCGTGGGCCAGCTGCAGGGTGGGGATCAGGTCGCCGATCGCGTAGATGCCGGGGACCGACGTGCGGCAGTGCTCGTCCACCACGACGGCGCCGCGCTCGATCGTGATGCCGGCCTCCTCGAAGCCCATGCCGGAGGACACCGCGCCGCGGCCGACCGCGACGAGCAGCACCTCGGCGTCGAGGGTCTTGCCGTTGGCCAGGGTGACCACCACGCCCGTGTCGGTGGTCTTGGCGCTGTCGAAGAAGACGCCCAGCTCGTACTTGATGCCACGGCGGCGGAAGGCCCGCTCCAGCAGCTTGGAGCTCGACTCCTCCTCGGTGGGCAGCAGATGCGGCAGCGCCTCGACGATCGTGACCTCGGCGCCGAACGAGCGGTAGACGCTGGCCAGCTCGACGCCGATCACGCCGCCGCCCAGCACGATCACGGAGGCCGGGACGTGGTCCATGGTCAGCACGTGCTCGCTGGTGATGACGCGCTCGCCGTCGATCTCCAGGCCGGGCAGGGAGCGGGGCGCGGAGCCGGTGGCGAGGACGAGGCTGGCGCCCTCGTACACCTCGGAGCCGACCTGGATCGCGCGCTCCCCGACGAGGCGGCCCTCTCCCTCGACGATCGTCACGCCGGCGCCCTTGAGCAGCCCCTGCACGCCCTTCCAGGCGCGGGTGACGATCTTGTCCTTGAACGCGTGGACGCCGGGGACGTCGATGCCGTCGAAGCGCGCCTTGACGCCGAACGTCTCGCTCTCGCGGGTCTCGTCGGCGACCTCGGCGGAGTGCAGCAGAGCCTTGGTGGGGATGCATCCCCGGTGGAGGCAGGTGCCGCCGATCTTGTCCTTCTCGATCAGGGCGACGGACTTGCCCAGCTCGGCAGCCCTCAGCGCGCAGGCATAGCCGCCGCTGCCGCCACCTAGGACGACGATGTCGTAGGCCACAGGAAGGCTCCTTGTCGGGGTGTTCGTGATGCCGTCATCTTTTCATTTGTTTCAGATGCTCGCGTGCCGCTCGGCCAGTCCGATCAGGGTCCGGGTGATGGCGCCCGTGCCGCCCTTGGGGATGTAGCCGTACGGCTCGCCCTTGTTGAAGGCGGGGCCGGCCATGTCGATGTGCGCCCAGCGCACGCCGTCGGGCACGAACTCCTTGAGGAAGATGCCCGCGGCCAGCATGCTGCCCCAGCGCTCGGGCTGGAGGTTGGCGATGTCGGCGATCGGCGAGTCGAGGCCCTTGCGCAGCTCCTCGGGCAGCGGCATGCCCCAGGCGCCCTCGCCGGCGGCCGTCGCGGCCTCGACGACGAGCTCCCGGACGGCGTCGTCGTTGGCCATGACGCCGGCCGTGCGCCAGCCGAGCGCGACGATCTGCGCGCCGGTGAGCGTGGCCACGTCCACGATCAGGTCGGGGGCGTCCTCGGCGGCGCGGGCGATGCCGTCCATGAGCACCAGGCGGCCCTCGGCGTCGGTGTCGAGCACCTCGACGGTCTTGCCGCTGTAGCTGTGGATGACGTCGGAGGGGCGCTGCGCGGTGCCGCTCGGCAGGTTCTCGGCCAGGCAGAGGTAGCCGACGGCGTTGACCGGCAGGCCCAGGCGGGCGATGCCGAGCAGCGCGCCGAAGACGGCCGCCGCGCCGCCCATGTCGGACTTCATCCAGTCCATGGACGCGGACGGCTTGAGCGACAGGCCGCCGGAGTCGAAGGTGATGCCCTTGCCCACGAACGCCAGCGTCTTGCCCGCGTCGGGGTGGGTGTAGGAGAGGCGGACGAGCCGCGGCGGGTTGGCCGAGCCCTGGCCGACGCCGATGAGGCCGCCGTAGCCGCCGTCCTTGAGCTGCTTCTCGTCGAGCACCTCGACCGTCAGGCCGGCCTTCGCGGCCGCCTGCTCGGCGATCTCGGCGAACTTGCCCGGCCACAGGTCGGAGGGCGGGGTGTTGACCAGGTCGCGCACCAGGGTGACGGATTCGGCGAGCGCGGTGACCCGCTCCGCGATCCGTCCGGCCTCCTCGGCGGGGAGCGGGGACAGCACCTCCAGCTCGGCCACGGGCGCCTTGGCGCCTTCGCCGGTGCGGTAGCGGCTGAAGCCGTACGCGCCGAGCAGCGCGCCGAGGGCGTCGCCCTCGGCGTCCGCGGCGGACCCGGCGGGCAGCGCGAGCGCGGCGCGGGCGGTGCCGGCGAGGGAGCGGGCGGCGGCGCCGGCCGCGCGCCGCAGGCCCTCCGCGTCGTCCTTGCCGGACGCATCGTCACCCAGGCCCACCGCGACCAGCAGCGGGGCGGTGATGGCGCCGAAGGTGGGGATCTTGGCGATCTCGCCGGGCCGGCCGCTGAAGCCGGCGGCGGTCAGGGAGGCGGCGAGCTTGCCCCCGAAGGCCGCGTCGAGCGCGTCGGCGCTCGTGACGGGGCGGGGGGCTTCGGAGCCGGACCGGAACCCGACGATCAGCGCGTCGGTGTCGAAAGAGACGGGATCTGCTGAGTTCAGCCGCACAGTGGTCACGTAAATGGACTCTATCGAGGGTTACGAGGTACTCACAAACAGGGGTTCATCCCACCTATCAGCGGTGATGGAATGGTGCTAGTGTCATTGGCATCATGTTGCTGACACTCGACCTCAACGACGCCCGGCCCCTGCACGAGCAGGTGGCGGCGGCCATCCGCCGGGCCATCGGCGAGGGCTCGTACGCCCCTGGAGACCGGCTGCCGCCGGCCCGTGACCTGGCCCTGGCGCTCGGCATCAACACCAACACGGTGCTGCGCGCCCTGCGCGACCTGCGCGACGAGGGCCTGCTGGAGTTCAGGCGGGGACGGGGCGTCAGCGTCGCCGGCGCCGCCGGCGGCCGCGCCCTGCTGGTCCAGCGGGCGCGCGAGCTGCTGGAGGACGCCCAGAGGCACGGCTACCGCCGCGAGGACCTCATCACCATCCTGGAGGAGCTGCCATGACCCCCCGAACGTCGGCCACGCTGTGTGGCCTCCTGGTCTCCGCGGTCCTGGCCGTGGCGCCGCTCGCCGTACGGGACCGGCTGCCCGACCCGGTCGCCACCCACTGGAGCGGCGGGTCCGGGCCCGACGGCGCGATGCCGCTCGCCGTGTCGACGATGATGATCGTGGCGCTCTGGAGCGTCCTCTGGGTCACCCTCGTCGTGCTCGCCCCGATGGCGCAGGAGCGCAGGAACGGCCGGGCCGGGTGGTGGGGCGCCCTCGCCGGGGGCGCCGTGCTCTTCCTCGGGCTGGGCGGCATGAGCCTGCTGGCCAACCTGGACGCCGCCTCCTGGACCGAGGCACGGCTGAGCGGCTGGCGGGTGGCCGCGGTCCTGGGCGTGTCCCTGGCCGTGGGCGTGCTGGCCGGATACCTGCGCCGCGGCGAGACCGACCCGCCGTCCGCGGGGGAGTCCGCGCCGCCGTCGCTGCGGCTCCAGGCCGGCCGGCGCGCCGTGTGGGTCGGCCGGGCCGGCAACCGATGGCTGGCTGCGGTGACCGTGGTCGCCGGGGTGGCGCTGTGCGTCGTGGCCGTGCTCGTGCTGCTCGGCCTGGCCGGCGGCGGCGCCGCTCGCGCGCTGCTGCCCGGCCTGGGGATCACGCTGGCCGTCGGCCTGTTCACGTCGTCGCTCGCGGCGCGGGTCACCGAGGACGGGCTCGCGATCGGGCTCGGGCCGCTGAGGTGGCCGGTGCGCAGGATCCGCCTGGACGCCATCGAGCGGGCGTGGGCCGAGACGCGCAGCCCCGCCGAGGTCGGCGGGTGGGGCTTCCGCGGCCTCCCGGGCAGCGCCACGATCATGCTGCGCGGCGGGGAGTGCCTGGTGGTCCGTTACCGCTCGGGCGGGCAGTTGGCGATCAGCGTCGACGACGCCGAGCGCGGGGCGTCCCTGATCAACGCCCTCATCGCCGAACGGGCACCCGTATGAACCGGCTGCCGGTGTTCCTGGCCGTGTCGTTCGGGCTGGCGTGGGTCGTGGCGCTGCCCGTCTGGCTCGCCGGCGGCCTCGGCACGCCGCCGACGCAGGTGTCGGCGGTGCTGATGATGTTCACGCCCGCTCTGGGCGTGCTGGCTGTGTGGCTGCTGCCGGGCCGGTCGGGTGGACCGGGCGGTTCCGGCGGGACCCGGCGGCCGCCGTTCCGCGTGTTCGCCCGCGAGACGGGGCTGACGCTGGGGGAGCGGCCCGGCCGCACCCTGCTGCTCGTGCTGCTCGCCTGGCTCGGCGTGCCGCTGCTCGTGGCGGTGTCGATCGCACTCAGCGCCGCGCTGGGGCTGGTCTCGCTGGACCTCACCCGGTTCAGCCTGTTCCAGGAGGCACTGCGGGCGCAGGGGGCGCAGGTGCCGGCCGGGCTCTCCACGATGGTCACCGTCCAGGTCGTGCTCGCGGTGCTGGCCGGCCCGCTGCTCAACGCGGTCCCGGCACTCGGCGAGGAGTGGGGCTGGCGTGGCTGGCTGGTGCCCCGGCTCGTGGCCGCGCGCGGTCCGGTCGCCGGGCTGATCCTCTCCGGCGTCGTCTGGGGGCTCTGGCACGCGCCGCTCACGCTCCTGGGCTACAACTACGCTCGCCTCGGCCCGTGGGCCGCCCTCTACTTCGTGGGGTTCTGCGTGGCGGCCGGGGTGGTGTTCGGCTGGCTGCGGCTGCGCTCGGGCAGCGTGTGGCCCGCCGTGGTCGCCCACGGCTCGGTGAACGCGGTGACGGGCGTCGTCGTGCTGCTCGGCGACGCCGCCGCGCCGCCCGACCCGGTCGTGGCCGGGCTCACGGGCCTGGTCGGGTGGGCCGTACTCGCCGTGACGGGTGTGGCGCTGCTCCGCTTCTTCCCCGTACGGCGGCCCGGGCCCGCCGCCTCGCCGCTCACGGAGCCCTCGCACGCGGACCCCTGATCCGGGGCTCTGCGCTCCGCCCGCCTTCGCGTACGGAGTCCGGAACGCGGCCCCGCGGGTCGGCCCGTGCGGGTCAGCCCGCCATCGCGCACACCACCAGGACGCCCGTCGTCGCCGTCTCCACCAGCGCGCCGAGCACGTCCCCGGTGACGCCTCCCAGCCGGCTCCGTGCCCGCCGGAGCAGCAGCAGAGCGACTCCCAGCCCTGCGGCCATGGCGAGGGGCAGCAGCAAGGCGAGCGGCACAGCGCTGGGGAGCCCCACGCCGGACAGCCCGGTGCCGGCCAGCCCGGCGCCGGCGGCCGCGGTGAGCGTCGCCGCGGTCACCAGCCATGCGGTCGCGGGCCGTACCGTGCCGGCGACCGCCGATCCCAGCCCGCCGGGCCGCGCGGCCGGCACCCCCGGACGGCAGGCCCAGACGAGGGCCAGCCGCCCCGTCACGCAGGCGGTCACCAGCGCGTACGGCCCGGCCGCCGCCAGCGCGGCCACCTGGGCGAACAGCGTGATCACCAGCGTCATGACACCGAACGGCCCGATGTCCGACTTTTTCATGATGTCGAGAGCTTGACCGGCGGGCTTGCCGCTGCCCAGCCCGTCGGCCAGGTCCGCCAGCCCGTCCAGGTGGAGCCCCCGCGTCAGTACCGCGAGCACCCCCACCGCCAGCACCGCGCCCAGCAGCGGCGGCCCCGGGAGCAACAGCGGCAGGCAGGCCACCGCCCCCAGCACCAGCCCCACGGCCGGCGCCACGAGCATGGCCACGCCCGCGGCCCGCCGGTCCACCCGTTCCACGCGTACCGGGAAGATCGTCAGCATGCCCACGGCCAGCCGGAGCCCGTCCATCCGGCCCGTCCCGCCCGGCGAGGAGCCGGGAGATCCCCCGCGAAGCCGCATAACGGTCGATGGTACGGCCGTTAGGGTGAGCGGATGCACGTGGTTCAACTCGAAGGCGTAGCGGTCCGGGTCGTCGGCAAGACGCTGCTGAGCGGCGTCGACTGGCGGGTGGAGTACGGCGAGCACTGGGCGATCCTCGGCCCCAACGGGGCGGGGAAGACGACGCTGCTGTCGCTGGCCGCCGCCGTGCGGCACCCGACCGAGGGCGCGGTCAGCGTGCTCGGCCACCGCCTCGGCCGGGTCGACCTGCGGTCCCTGCGCCGCCACATCGGCCTGGTCGCCTCCAGCCAGCGCCTGGTCGACGAAGGGCTCCTGGAGGAGGAGGGGGCCACCGCGCTCACCGTGGTGCTCACCGGGCACACCGGGACCAGCGCCCCTCTCTGGGACAGATACGGCGACGCCGAGCGTGACCGCGCCCTGCGCCTGCTGGCCGACCTCGGCTGCAAGGACCTGGCCGACCGGCCGTTCCGGGTGTGCTCCCAGGGGGAGCGGGCCCGGATCAGGGTGGCCAGGTCGCTCATGCCCGACCCGGCGGTGCTGCTGCTGGACGAGCCGTACGCCGGCCTGGACCTGCCGGCCCGCGAGGACCTCATCGCAGCGGTCGAGGACCTGGCGGCGACGCGGCCGGTGCTCACCACGATCACGGTGACGCACCACCTGGAGGAGATCCCCGCCACGACCACGCACGCCATGCTCATGCGCGACGCCCGCGTCCAGGCGGCGGGGCCGGTGGCGGACGTCCTCACGCCCGCCAACCTGTCCGAGTGCTTCGGCCGCGCCCTCCACGTCGACCGCCTCGACGGCCGCTGGTACGCCCGCGCCGTCCGTCCCTGACCGTCCGCCCTGACCATCCGCCCTGATCATCCGTCCCTGACCGTCCGGCCACCTCGCCCGGCCACCTCGCCCGGCCACCTCGCCCGGCCACCTCGCCCGGCCACCTCGTCCGGCCCGGTGGGAGGTCACGGCAGGGGGACGAGGCGGCCCGCCACGACGAGGGCGACGTCCTCCGACTCGGCCGCCAGGCGCTCGTTGAGGCGGCCCAGCGCGTCCCTGAACATCCGCCCGCTCGGCGTCGCGGGCACCACGCCCATGCCCACCTCGTCCGACACCGCCACGACGCGGCACCGAGCCCCGCGCCAGGCCGCCACCAGCTCGTCGCACCGCCGCCGCACGGCGGCCCGGTCGCCCTCCCAGGCGCCGTGCTCGTCGAACACCGCCGCCAGCCACGTGCCCAGCCCGTCCACCAGCAGCGGCGTGGTGGCGTCCCGCACCGCCCCGGCGAGGTCGGTCGTCTCCAGCGTCGCCCAGTGCGCCGGCCTGCGCCGCCGGTGCGCGCTGATCCGCGCCGCCCACTCGGCGTCGCCCTCGCCGCCGGGGCCGGTGGCGACGTAGGTGACGTACGGCTCGGCGGCCAGCCGCAGCTCCGCCTCGGCCGACTTCCCCGAACGCGTCCCGCCCAGCACCAGCTCACGCCACGGACGGCCCACGGGCGTCACGCCGGAAACTGTCCCCTCCGGACGGCCCACGGGCGTCACGCCGGGAACCGTCCTCTCCGGGCGGGCCCCGGCTGATCGGTGGGCCGTGTCGAGTGTCGTGCCGTCCGGCACGGCCCGCGCGCCCCACAGCGCCAGCCGCCGGGCCAGCTCCTCCTCGGAGCGCACCCGGTGGTCGAGCCCGACCGCCACCACGAGGGTGTCCCCGTCCGCGATCCCTTCGCGGCGCAGCAGCCCGAGCCGCTCCGGCCGGTCGAGCAGGTCGATCAGCAGCAGGTCGCAGCGGCCACGCCCGCCCGCCGTCTCCGAAAGGCCGGTGCCCGGCAGGCCGGTCGGGTGGCCGGAAGGCGCGTACAGCACGCGTGTGCCGTCGGGGCCCTCCAGGCCGTGGCCTTCCCCGAAGGCGCGGTAGCCGGACGGCGGGGAGTGGCACGGCAGGCGTACGGCGCCGTCCACGATCGCCTCGAACGGCCGCCGGCGACCGGCGGGAAGACGCCCGCAGGAGGCGCACCGGCAGCCCGGCTCCGGCCAGCCCGCGCCACCCGCCGTACCGGGGAGAAAGACCTTCACCGCGCCGAGGGTACGCGCCCCGGCGGCCCGCGGCGGCACGCCCCGTCCCGGGCCGGGCGGGCCGGAGCGGACGGCAGGGCGGGCGGACGGCTGTGCGGGGTGCGGGCCCCCGCCGGGGCGCGGGAGTAGGGTGCCAGTGCCGCCGGAGGGTGCGCCGGCGAACCCGCGGAAAAGGAGCGTATGGCATGACATGGCGGTGGCGTTACGAGAACGCGCATGGCGGTGAGGTGACAGACCGCCCGTTGCCGCGAGAGGTGTTCCCGAGCCAGGCCGACGCGGAGTCCTGGCTCGGCGAGAACTGGCGTGAGCTGCTCGAGTCCGGTGTCGAGCAGGTCGCCCTGCTCGACGAGGACCGTGTCGAATACCAGGGGATGTCCCTGCGCGCGGAGTGACGGCCGCGCGTCCATGGAGATCACGAGCTGTGAGACGCGAGACCCCTCGAGCCGGTGGTCATGGCTCGAGGGGTCTCGTGTGCCAGGGGCCTCGCGTGCGGGATCCCGCCGGCCGCCGCACGCGGACGAACGTTCAGGTACGGGTCAGGGGCGCTTGGCGGGGCTGACGGTCTTGCCGGGGTCGCGCTCGACGACGGAGCCGAGGACGTCGTCGATCTGCTTGAGCACCTCGGCGTCCAGCTTGACGCCGGCCGCCTTCACGTTGTCGCGCACCTGCTCGGGGCGGGAGGCGCCGATGATCGCGCTGGACACGTTCGGGTTCTGCAGCACCCAGGCGACGGCGAGCTGCGCCATGCTGAGCCCGAGGTCGGCCGCGATCGGCTTGAGGTTCTGGACGCGGGTGAGCACGTCGTCGTTCATGAACCGGGCGATCATGCCGCTGCCGCTCGGGTCGGTGGCGCGGGAGCCCTCCGGGGGCTGCTGGCCGGGCAGGTACTTGCCGGTGAGCACGCCCTGCGCGATCGGCGACCAGACGATCTGGCCGATGCCCTCACGCTCGGACAGCGGCACGATCTCGGCCTCGATGACCCGCCACAGCGCGGAGTACTGCGGCTGGTTGGACACGATCCGGTCGAAGCCCATCTCGTCGGCGATCTTCAGCGCCCGGGCGATCTGGTCGGCGGTCCACTCGCTGACGCCGATGTAGAGGACCTTGCCCTGCCGTACGAGGTCGTCGAACGTCTTCAGGGTCTCTTCGAGCGGCGTCTCGGCGTCGAACCGGTGCGCCTGGTAGAGGTCGACGTAGTCGGTCTGGAGGCGGCGCAGGGAGCCGTTGATCGACTCGGTGATGTGCTTGCGGGACAGGCCACGGTCGTTCTGGCCCGGTCCGGTGGGCCAGTAGACCTTGGTGAAGATCTCCAGCGACTCGCGGCGCACGCCCTTCAGCGCCCGGCCGAGGACCTCCTCGGCCTTGGTGCCGGCGTAGACGTCGGCGGTGTCGAACGTGGTGACCCCCTCGTCGAGGGCGGCCTGCACACACTGCTTGGCGGCCTCCTCCTCGACCTGGGAGCCATGGGTGAGCCAGTTACCGTAGCTGATCTCGCTGACCTTGAGACCGCTGCGGCCGAGGTGACGGAATTCCATACACCCGACCCTAGGCGGTCACGTGATGTGACCGGATTCGGGATAGGGTGCGCGACGTGCTGAAGCTCGTACGGACGGCGCTGACTGCGGCGATCCTGACCGCGATCGCCGTACGGCTGCGCCGCCGGTCGCACCGGGAGACGGCCGGTGAAACGGCAGGTGGTACGGCAGGTCAGGCGTCTGGTCACGCGACTTCTGAAGCGAGGGGTCCCGGCCGGGACGCCGGGACGGGCCTGTCGGCTCGCGGCGCACGGCCGGCGGGGCGGGTCACGCCGCTCGTGCTCGGCGCCGGCGCGATCGTGGCGGTGGCGCTCGTGGTCGCAACGGCGCTCGTGACGCCCGCCGCCACGACGGTCCCAGCCACGACGGTCCCGGCCACGACGGCGCCCGTCATGCCCGCGGCCGCCACACCGCCACCGGCTCCCTCGGCGTCCGCGACCCCCGCCGGCGCGTCCCCGAGCGCCGACCCGGAGACGCCGCTGAGCCTCGGCTGCCGTCGCCGGTCGCGTCCCGTGGTGGTACGGCCGATCGACCCGCGTGTGCGGCGCGCCGTCAACCGCCAGTGGGGGCGCGTCGAGCGGTGGCTGAGGCGGAACGCGCCGCGGACCTACGCGACGCTCGGGGCCCGGAGCAGACCGAGGACGCTCGCGTTCGCGGAGGCGTACATGGGCATGGAGTTCCCGGACGCCCTGCGCGCCTCCCTGCTGCGCCACAACGGGGCGGCGTCTTTCGGGTTCTTCGGCGAGCAGTTGTACGCGGTCCGGCAGATCCGCGGCGTCTGGCGCGACCACTGCCGCGAGGGCGGCCGGGGCGGCGAGTTGATCCCGGTGGCGTCGCGGGGAGAGCGGGTGCTGTTCGTCTCGGGCGAGGGTTCCGGCGCCCTCGGCCAGATCGTCGGGACCGGCGAGGAGTCGCGGACCTCCGAGCCCGCCGGCCCGAAGGTCAGGTCGTACTACGCCCTGCTGAAGGCCACGGCCGACGCCCTGGAGCGGGGCCGGCTGGGAGAGTGGCGGCCCCGCGTCGTGGACGGCTCGCTCGTCTGGGGCCGGCGGTAGGAGAGCGGACCAGCGGCAGGAGGCCGGACCGGAGGGCGGCGTTACTTCCTGGGTGTCACCGGCTTGCCGCCCGGCCGCACCGTGGGCGGCGGGAAGCGGAGCTTGCGGATCTGCAGCGCGCGCATCGCCGCGTAGAACCCGACGCCGCGCATGCTCTCGTTCGGCAGCTTCTCGGCCGCCACCCGCTTGACCCGCCACGCCACGTAGATCGAGGTGGCCACGACGCCGATCATCATGACCGGCCAGCCGATCGTGATGACGTAGCCCAGGATCAGGCCCCGGACGTCGGGCGGCCACGGGATCCACGTCGCCAGCAGGATCACCAGCGAGAACGGCAGGAAGTACTGGCTCGGCAGCCGCCGCGCGTCGACCCAGTCGCGGGCGAACTTGCGGGCCGGGCCCTTGTCACGCGCCGGGAGGAAACGCTCCTCTCCCGCCAGCATGCCCTTACGGGCCCGCTCGCGCTCCGCGGCCTGCTTGGCCCGCATCTGCCGGTAGGCCTCCTTGCGATCCTTCGGAGCGCTGACCGGCTGGCGCCGCCTGCCTTCGGCGTCTCGGCGCTTGGGTGTGGGACGACCCTTGCCCTGAGGCTTAGGATCGTCAACGGGGACGGGAGTGTCGTCCACGGAGGTTTGGGAACGGCGTCGCAACACGACGTCAACCCTACCTGGACTGCAACTTAGTGACGCCCTCGTGCGTTATGCGTAGGGTAATCCCAGGGCGGCTGCGCTGCACTGGGTGACCACCAGCACGACCTAAGAAGGGGACGGCCGACGCGCATGAGCGTGATGAAGAGACTTTCGATGATCTTCAAGTCCAAGGCCAACAAGGCCCTGGACAAGATGGAGGATCCGCGCGAGACCCTCGACTACTCCTACCAGCGGCAGCTGGAGCTGCTGCAGAAGGTGCGCAGGGGCGTGGCCGACGTCGCCACCTCCCGCAAGCGGGTCGAGCTGCAGATCAACGGTCTGGAGCAGCAGGCCAGGCGGTATGAGGAGCAGGGCCGCAAGGCGCTGTCCGTCGGCCGCGAGGACCTCGCCCGCACGGCGCTGGAGCGCCGGGCCGGCCTGCAGACGCAGATGGCGGACCTGAAGGTCCAGCACGACAACCTGCAGGCCGAGGAGGAGAAGCTCACGCTGGCCTCCCAGCGGCTGCAGGCCAAGGTGGACTCCTTCCGCACCAAGAAGGAGACCATCAAGGCGACCTACACCGCCGCCGAGGCGCAGACGCGCATCAACGAGGCGTTCTCCGGCATCTCCGAGGAGATGGGCGACGTCGGCCTGGCGATCCAGCGGGCCGAGGACAAGACCGCGCAGATGCAGGCTCGCGCCGGCGCCATCGACGAGCTGCTGGCCAGCGGCGCGCTCGACGACTTCAGCGGCACCCGCGGCGACGACATCCAGGCCGAGCTCGACCGCATGGGCGGCGGCATGGACGTGGAGCTGGAGCTGGCCCGCATGAAGGCCGAGCTCGGCCAGGGCCCCGCGCCGCAGAGCGCGATCGAGCAGGGACGCCAGCAGCAGCAGGCGCAGCCCCAGCCGCAGCAGCAGGGCCAGCCCCAGCAGCACACGCAGCAGCTGCGTCAGCCGGGGGAGGGCGCATGATCGTCAGAATCATGGGCGAGGGCCAGATCGAGATCTCGCCGTCCGACATCACCCTGCTCAACGAGCTGGACAGCGAGCTTGAGTCGGCGATCGAGTCCGGCGACGAGGCCGCTTTCCGCGTCAAGCTCCACGCGCTCCTCGACAAGGTGCGCCACGTGGGCAAGGCGCTTCCCGACGACAGCCTTGAGCCGTCAGAGCTGATCCTTCCCCCCGCGGATGCCTCGATCGAGGAGGTCCGGGAGATGCTGGGCGATCAGGGCCTGATCCCGGGCTGACCCCGTGCGCACGCGGTTCGCGTCCGATCGTGGCCTGACCGGCCGGATGGTCGTGACGATGTTCCTGCTCGGGCTGCTCTACGTGGTATTCGTCGGCGCCCTGGTTGCCCTGGGGGTGCGGGCGCTGACGGTGCTGCTGGTCGCGGGCGGCCTGCTGCTGGTGCAGTACTTCCTGTCCGACCGCATCGCGTTGTACGGGATGGGCGGGCGCGAGGTGTCGCCGCGGGAGGCTCCCGAGCTGCACGGCCTGATCGACCGGTTGTGCGCCATGGCGGACATGCCCAAGCCCAGGGTGGCCATCGCGGATTCGGACGTCCCCAACGCGTTCGCCACCGGCCGCAACCAGAAGCACGCCGTCGTCTGCGTGACGACGGGCATCCTGCGCCGCCTGGACGCGCGGGAGCTCGAGGGAGTGCTGGCCCACGAGCTCTCGCACGTCGCCCACCGCGACGTCGCCGTCATGACGATCGCCTCGTTCCTCGGAGTCGTCGCGGGGCTCATGACGCGCTTCGCCCTCTACAGCGGGCTGGGCACGCGCCGCTCCGACAACCAGGGCGGCCTGCCGATCGGGCTGATCGTCATGCTGGTCTCCATCCTCGTGTACGCCGTGAGCTTCCTGCTGACCCGGGCCCTGTCGCGCTACCGCGAGCTGTCCGCGGACCGGGCCGGCGCCCTGCTCACGCAGCGGCCCTCGGTGCTGGCCAGCGCCCTTGTGAAGATCAGCGGGGAGATGGCCAGGATCCCCACGCGCGACCTGCGTGAGGCGGCGCCGTTCAACGCCTTCTACTTCGCCCCGGCCGCCGCGCCGGGCGCGACGCTGGCGAACATCTTCTCCACCCACCCGTCGCTCGACCGTCGCCTCCGGCAGCTCTCGGAGATCTCCGACCAGCTCGGGCGGGGATGAGCGTGGGCTGGCTGGACGCCCTCCTGGGCCGCTCGAAACCGGTCAGACCGAACCTCGACGCGCTGTTCGCGCTGCCGTCCGCCGCCGTGACCCTGGAGGCCGCCACCGGGCTGACGCCGACCGGGCTGGGCTCGGTGGCGTTCCGCGCCGCGGAGGGAGGCGCGTTCGCGGAGGCGGAGCGGGACGCCAAGGCGCTGCTCGGCGAGCGGGTCGAGGAGTCGGACGACGGCTACGGCTACACGTGGCTCCTGGTGCGCCGCCCGCCCGAGGCGTCCGGTGACCTGGTGACGGAGCTGCACGCGGTCAACTCCACGCTGGAGGGCGCCGGGTTCGGCCCGTCGCTGCTGTGCTCGCTCGTGTCGTTCGCCGGGCCGGACGGGCGGCGGCTGGCGGTCGTGTACCTGTACAAACGCGGCACCTTCTACCCGTTCGCGCCCCTGCCCGGTCAGCGGCGCGACAACGCGCTCGAACTCCAGGCGCGGGGGGTGCTCGCGACCGACCTCCCGCTGGAGTCCGACCTCGCCCGCTGGTTCCCGGTATGGGGCGCCCCGGGGCTCTGAACACGGAGAGTGGTCTAATTGTCGCGTGGAGCGACAATTGTCGGTATTTGCGGCTTCTGCCTTCATCGTGGCCGCCGTGCTCGCCAGCGCCTGGGTGACCGGGCAGTTCACCACCCCGGCCCTGGGCGGCGCCGCCGGCTACGTGAGCGAGCTGGCCGCCCGCGACCAGCCGTGGACGCGCCTGTTCCGGGCCACCGACGCGCTGGCGGGCCTGGCCTGCCTGCTCGGCGTGGCCCTCGCGCCCCGGACGGACGGTGAGGGGGCGGGCTGGCTGCTGCTGGCCGTCTTCGCCGTGCTGACGATCGCCGGTGCCGCGTTGCCGCTGGACTGCGCGGTGCTGAGCGACCCGTCGTGCGCGCACCGGGCGCGGTCGCTGGCCCATCACGTCCACGCCGTGGCCGGGGTGCCGTCCGCGGCGTGCGGGGTGGCCGCCATGGTGCTGCTGAGCCTGCGCTGGCACACCTGGCCGGCCGCGCTGCTGGCGGGCGCGTCCCTGGGGGCCTCCGTCCTCACGGCCGCCGCCGGCGTCCTGGTCGTCCCGTTCCTCGTTCTGGCCCCCGGCGCGGCCCCGGCCGCCCTCACGCTCGCCTCCGGCGCCGCGAGCGCCCTCACGCTCGCCCCCGGCGCGGCTCCGGCAGTCCTGGGGCTTCCGCCCGGCGCGGGGGTCGTGCAGCGCGTCCAGGTCGCGCTCCTCGCGGGCTGGCTCGTGTACGCGGGGCTCAGGCTGCTCCTGTCCGCCCCGCCGGGCCAGGCGCCGGAGGCCGGACCCGCACCGGGGTACGGGACCGGCGCGGGGCCCGCCGTGATCCTCACCTCCGGTCTCGGCGGCGCGTGGCTGTCATGGGAGCGGCTGGCGGGCGCGCCGGCGCGCGGGCGCAGGGTGATCCGCTTCGACCGCCCCGGACTGGGTGCCGCCCCCGCCTCCCCGGTGCCGCCCACCCTGTACGGCGAGGCGGCCCGCCTGGCGGCGCTCGCCCCCGCGCACCCCGAGCGCGTCACGGTCGTCGCCCAGGGACAGGCAGCCTGGCACGCGGAGGCGTTCGCCCGGCTGCACCCGCTGCGGGTGGCCGGGCTGGTCCTCGTGGACCCGGCCCCCGTGGCGCCGGGCGCGCGGGGCCCGTCGGAGCCGGTCCGGGAGGCGGCCCGCTGGCTGCCCGCCCTGGGCGGCACGTGGGGCGCCGAGGCCCTCGCCGAGCTGGCCGCCCCGGTCCTGGCCCGCCTGTACGCCCCGGTCTCGCCCGTCCGGCCGGGGGCCGGCGGGCTGGGGAGGACGGCGGCCGCGGTGGCGGGGGAGTGGCTGGCCCGCCGCGACATGGCCGCCGGGCTGCGCCGCCTGCGCGCCGGGCGACCCATGCCGGCCGTCCCGGTCGTCGTGGTCAGCACGAGCCGGCGGCGCTCCCGCGGCGAGCGGGTGGCCGCCCCGCTGCGGGCCGAGCTGGTCCGCGTCCCGCGGCGGGTCCTGCTCCGGGACCCGGCCGCGCTGACGACCCTGGCATGACTCCCGGGCGGCCAGCAGAATGGCGGGAAGGACGGCACACCCGGAACCGCGCACGTCCACGCAGGAAGAACACGTCCACGCAGGACGAACACGTCCACGCGAAGAGGAACACGTCCACGAAGGCCCGTCCGCGTAACACGTCCACGAAGGGGTGCGGGTGACCACCGAACACGAGCAGATCGCGGTCGCCGGTGAGGGATCCGCGGCCGCCGCGCCCGACGTCATGCGGCTGAGCGCCGGCGTCGAGGTGCGCGGCGCCTCGGCCGCGCAGGCGTTCGCCGCCGTCCGGTCCGCCGCCGCCCGGCTGGAGGCCGCCCTGCGCGGGGCCGGCGTCGCCGGGGAGGACCTGCGGACGAGCGAGCTGTCTCTCGGCCCCGAGTACGAGGCCTACCCCAGGGTGTCCGGGTACCGGGCGGCCCAGGGGGTCGAGGCGGTGGTGCGCGACCTGGCCGTTGCCGACCGGGTCGTCGACGCCGTCGCGGGGGTGGGGGAGGAGGCGCGGCTCGGCGGCGTGTCCTTCGAGCTGTCCGACCCGTCCGGGGCGCTGGCGCAGGCCCGGGAGCGGGCGTTCCGCGACGCCGCCGCCAAGGCGGCCGAGTACGCCCGGCTGGCCGGGAGGCCCCTCGGCCGGGTCGTGTCGGTCACCGAGGAGACGAGGGGCGGCCCCCAGCCGATGGCGTTCGCCGCCATGGCGGCCGAGGACCGCTCGTCGGTCAGCCCCGGGCGCCAGACCTTGTCGGTCGGCGTCCGGGTGGTCTACGCGTTCGGCGACGCCGTCCCCGTCACCCCGGGTTCCGGCGGCCGCTAGGGCAGGGCCAGCATGCGGTCGAGGGCGACCCGTGCCCAGTGCGCGGTGTCCGCGTCCACCGTGATCTGGTTGACCACCTCGCCCAGCGCCAGCGACTCCAGCGCCCACACCAGGTGCGGCAGGTCGATGCGGTTCATGGTGGAGCAGTAGCAGACCGTCCGGTCCAGGAACGAGACGTTCTTGTCCGGGAACATCCCGGCGAGCCGCTTGACGAGGTTCAGCTCGGTGCCGATCGCCCAGCTCGACCCGGCGGGCGCCGCCTCCAGCGTCCTGATGATGTGCTCGGTGGAGCCGACGTGGTCGGCCTTGAGCACCACCTCGTGCCGGCACTCCGGGTGGACGAGCACGTTCACGCCCGGCACGCGCCGCCGTACGTCGTCGACGGAGTCGGCCGTGAAGCGGCCGTGCACCGAGCAGTGGCCCTTCCAGAGGATCATCCTGGCGCGCTGGAGCTGCTCGCGCGTCAGGCCCCCGTTGGGGCGGTGCGGGTTCCACACCACGCAGTCGTCCAGCGACATGCCCATCTCCAGCACGGCCGTGTTGCGGCCGAGGTGCTGGTCGGGCAGGAACAGCACCTTGCCGCGCTGCCCGAACGCCCACTCCAGCGCGCGGCGCGCGTTGGAGGAGGTGCAGACCGCGCCGCCGTTGCGCCCGCAGAACGCCTTGATGTCCGCGCTGGAGTTCATGTACGTGACGGGGATCACCTCGCCGGCCAGGCCCGCGTCCTCCAGCGCCTCCCAGCACTCCTCGACCTGGTCGAACGTGGCCATGTCGGCCATCGAGCACCCGGCGGCGAGGTCCGGGAGGATCACCTTCTGGGCGTCTCCGGTGAGGATGTCGGCCGACTCGGCCATGAAGTGCACGCCGCAGAAGACGATGTACTCGGCCTCAGGCCGGGCGGCGGCCTGCTGCGCCAGCTTGAAGGAGTCACCCGTCACGTCGGCGAACTGGATGACCTCGTCGCGCTGGTAGTGGTGGCCCAGCACGAACAGCCGGTCGCCCAGCGCCTCCTTGGCCTTGCGCGCCCGCTCCACCAGGCCGGGGTCGGAGGCGGGCGGGAGCTCGCCCGGGCAGTCCACCCCCCGCTCGGAGTGCGGATCGGCGTCCCTGCCGAGGACGAAGAGCGGCAGACCAGTCTGGGTGGCCATGGCCACACCCCCTTATCGTCGGACTGACGATACTGATGATGGCACACGGCCCGCGATGGTCGCGTCCCGGGTGGGTAGGGAGTGGAAGGAACCAGGGGGAGGCAGGGGAATGCCGGGCATGCCCCAGGTGTTGGTAGCGTCTGAGTAGGACGTCAGAAAGAGACAGCCGGGTTAGGGAGTCAGCAGATGACGGTTGAGAGCAGCGAGACCACGACGCAGGGCCTGATCCTGACTGACGCGGCCGCCGCCAAGGTCAAGAGCCTGCTCGAGCAGCAGGGCGAGGAAGGCCTGCAGCTGCGCGTGGCCGTGCAGCCGGGCGGCTGCTCCGGCCTGCGCTACCAGCTCTTCTTCGACGACCGCTCGATGGACGGCGACGTGGTCACCGACTTCGGCGGCGTGAGCGTCGTGACCGACAGGATGAGCGCCCCGTACCTCATGGGCGCGTCCATCGACTTCGTCGACACGATCGAGAAGCAGGGCTTCACCATCGACAACCCCAACGCCACCGGTTCGTGCGCGTGCGGCGACTCCTTCAACTAGTCGTCTGACGGGTAGTCACCGACACGGTCCCGCTCGCCTTTGTGCGTGCGGGACCTTCGCGTATTCTCGGGGGGCTCATTTGGCTTGCTGACAACGAGGAAGAAGAATCCCGTGCGCATCGCCGTCACCGGCTCCATCGCGACCGACCAACTGATGACGTTCCCCGGAAGCTTCGGCGACCAGCTCATCGCCGAGCAGCTCGACCGGGTGTCACTCTCGTTCCTGGTCGACGACCTGCAGATCCGTCGCGGCGGATGCGCGGCGAACATCGCCTTCGGCATGGGCTGCCTGGGCCTGAAGCCGGTCCTGGTGGGCGCTGTCGGCAACGACTTCGCCGACTACCACTCCTGGCTGGAGCGCCACGGCGTCGACTGCGGCTCGGTGCACGTCTCCGAGACCCGCCACACGGCCCGTTTCCTGTGCACCACCGACGAGCACCACAACCAGATCGCCTCCTTCTACACCGGGGCGATGGCCGAGGCGCGGCTCATCGAGCTGCAGCCGGTCGCCGCCCGGGTGGGCGGCCTCGACCTCGTGCTGGTCAGCCCCAACGACCCCGACGCGATGCTGCGCCACACCGACGAGTGCCGCCAGCGCGGGATCCCGTTCGCCGCCGACCCGTCCCAGCAGCTCGCGCGCATGGCCGACGACCAGATCCGCGACCTCGTCGACGGCGCCGCCTACCTGTTCTCCAACGACTACGAGAAGGGGCTCATCGAGCAGAAGACCGGCTGGTCCGACGAGGAGATCCTGTCCCGCGTCGGCGTCCGCGTCACCACGCTCGGCCCCAAGGGCGCGGTCATCGACCGCCACGGCGAGCCGCCCATCCACATCGCACCGGCCCCGGAGCGGGGCAAGGCCGACCCGACGGGCGTCGGGGACGCCTTCCGCGCCGGCTTCCTGGCCGGCCTGGCCTGGGGCGTGTCGCTGGAGCGCTGCGGCCAGATCGGCAACCTGACGGCCACCCACGTGCTGGAGAACGTCGGCGGCCAGGAGTACGAGCTGGGCCAGAAGGTCTTCCTGGAGCGCTTCGCCGCCGCCTACGGTGCCGAGGCCGCCGACGAGGTCGGCGCCCACGTGCGCTGCCATCACCCCTAGGCGCCCCGGTCCGAGGTCGATGCCGCGCGGACGGACCCGCGAAGCCGAGCACACCGCCGGCTCGCGGGTCCCCGGTCCTGGTGTCAGCCGTGCGCGTAGACGCGGTGGACGAACTCCGCGAGCTGGGCGTCCGGCAGGTGCCTGGCCAGGTCGGCCTCGCTGATCATGCCCACCACGTGGTCGTCCTCGACCACCGGCAGCCGCTTGATCCGGTGCTCCTCCATGCGCGACAGCGCCTCCGCCAGCGGGGCGTCGGGCGTCACCGCCACCAGGTCCGCCGTCAGGTCGCCGGCCCGCACCTGCGCGGGGTCGCGGCCCTCGGCCACGCACTTGATCACGATGTCGCGGTCGGTGATGATCCCGATGACCCGCCCGTCGGAGTCGCAGACGGGCAGCGCCCCGATGTTGCCGTTGCGCATGAGCTGCGCGGCCCGGTCGAGTGACTCGTGGGCCGGCAGGCACTCGGCGCCCGGGTTCATCACGTCGCGTGCGGTCTCGTGCGGGTGTCCTTCGGTCATCTCTCCCCCTTGAGCGGTCGGTGAGCCGTCTCCGGCCCGCACTGGCCCTACCCATATCGGGTCACAAGCCACATGCAACGACCACGGGGGCCGGGGGTCAGTAGTTGCGCCGGACGTGGATCGACCAGCCGCCGCCCGGCAGCTCGTACGAGCCGACGTGGCGGTGCGACTTGAGGCGGCACCAGGCCGGCACGTCCGCGTAGGCGGCCGGGTCGTCGGCCAGGACGGCCACCACGGAGTTCAGCGGCACATGGTTGATCTGCTCGGCGAGCATGATGATCGGGATCGGGCACTTCTTCCCGAGTGCGTCGATCGTCAGTGCCGGCGTGGTGACCTCGGTCATGCGACTCCTGCGTCGTGGCGGATCCGGCGCACCAGCTCGGGCAGCACGGCGAGGAACCTGTCGACCTCGTCCGCGGTTGCGCCCCTGGGCAGGGAGACCCGCACGTTGCCATGGGTGAGCACGCCCATCGCTTCCAGGACGTGCGATGGACGAAGCGTACTAGCGGTGCAGGAGCTGCCGGACGAGACGGCGAACCCCGCCTTGTCGAGCTCGCCGAGGAGCACCTCGCCGTCCACGTACAGGCAGGAGAACGTCACGATGTGCGGCGCCCGCTCGACCGGCTCGCCGATCACCTCGACGTCCGGGACGATCTTCGGGACCGTCTCCCTGATCCGCCCGACCAGCTCCGACAGGCGCCGCTGCTCCACGGCGGCCTCCTCGGCCATGGCGCGCAGCGCCGCCGCGGCGGCCACGGCCGCCGGCACGTTCTCGAAGCCCGGCACGCGGCGGCGCTCCCGCTCGTCCTCCGGCAGGAACGAGCGGAACCTCGTGCCCTTGCGCACGGCCAGCACGCCCACCCCGGCCGGGCCGCCCCACTTGTGGGCGCTGGCCGTCAGCACCGACCACCCCGCGGGAACCGGCAGCCGGCCGGCGGTCTGCGCCGCGTCGACCAGCAGCGGGACCCCGAACCGCCGGCACGCCTCGGCGGCCTCGGCCACCGGCTGCAGCGTGCCCACCTCGTGGTTGGCGGTCTGCAGGCACGCCAGCGCGGTGCCCTCCCGCGCCACGGCGGCCTCGAAGGCGGCCGGGTCGACCCGGCCGGTCAGGCTCACGCCGACCGTCTCCACCGTGCCGCCGTCGCGTTCGTGCAGCTGGGCGGCGTGGAGCACGCTGGAGTGCTCCACCGCGGCCGTGACGAGGTGGCGTCCGGCCCTGCGCCTGCCGTGTAGGGTGCCGAGGACGCCGAGATGCACGGCCTGCGTGCCCGAAGAGGTGAACGACACCTCGTCGGGACGCGCGCCCAGCACCTCGGCCACCTCCGAGCGTGCCTGCTCCAGCAGCAGATGCGCCCGGCGGGCCTGGGTGTACGGCCTCGCGGGGTCGGCCCAGCCGACGTCGATCGCCGCCAGGAGCGCCTCGCGCCCCCGGGGGTGCAGCGGCTCGGTCGAGGCCGCGTCGAAGTACGCCACGTGACCATCGTCCCACCCGCGCCGACCCGCTCGCGGCCGGCTCCCGGCCGCCCGGCCGTCTCCGGCAGGAGACACCGGGCCCCATCAGGGGCGCGCCATCCGAGGGGGCGCGCGGGAGGGCGGGGCCCTTGCACGCTAATGTGTCTGCAATCAGCTGTGCATTTGGAAATACGAGCGCCCAAGAGTGACTCTTGGGCTTCATCTGTGGGGTAGGCGATCCGTGAGTCCGACTCGCCGTTCGACACGGCGTTCGTTGGCCCGGCGCGGGGTGCCGCGCGCCGCCGCTTTGGCGTTGCTGCTGGCCACCGTGACGGCGTGTGCTAATGACGTTCCCAAGGCCGACTGGTCTCGTGGCCTCCTTCCGACGAGCATCACCACCCAGGGTGACACCATCACCAATCTGTGGAACGGCGCCTGGATCGCCGCGCTCGCCACGGGTGTCGTCGTCATCGTCCTGATCGTGTGGGCGTGCATCTTCCACACCCGGCGACGGGCCAAGGCAGAGCTGCCTCCGCAGGTTCGCTACAACCTGCCGATCGAGATCTTCTACACCCTGGTGCCGCTCGTCATGGTGTCGGTGTTCTTCTTCTTCACCGCCCGTGACACCCGCGACCTGCAGGCCCTGCCGGGCAATCCGGACGTCCAGGTCAAGGTCGAGGCGTTCCAGTGGAGCTGGCGCTTCACCACGACGGTCGGCGGCAAGACGCTCAAGCCCGTCACCGGCCAGCCGGTCAGCGACTACCACCAGGGTCCCCAGCTCGTCCTGCCCGTGAACAAGCGCGTGGAGTTCGACCTGAACTCCCCGGACGTCATCCACTCCTTCTGGGTGCCGGCGTTCCTGTTCAAGCGTGACGTGATCCCCGGCCTCCTGGAGAACGACAAGGGCCGGAAGTTCGAGATCACCACGCTGAACAAGCCCGGCGTCTACGCCGGCCGCTGCGCCGAGCTGTGCGGTGTGGACCACAGCCGCATGCTGTTCAACGTCAAGCTCGTTCCGCAGGCCGAGTACGACCAGTACATCGCGACCCAGACTGGGAGCGCCCAGTGACCGCCATCCAAGAGCCCCTCCGGACGACGGCAAGGCCCACACCCAAGGGCCGGATCATCGCCAAGTGGCTGTCCTCCACCGACCACAAGATCATCGGTCACCTGTACCTGATCACGTCGTTCATCTTCTTCCTCATCGGCGGCGTCATGGCGCTGGTGATGCGGGCGGAGCTGGCGCAGCCGGGTCTGCAGTTCACCAGCAACGAGCAGTTCAACCAGCTGTTCACCATGCACGGCACGATCATGCTGCTGATGTTCGCGACGCCGCTGTTCGCCGGCTTCGCCAACGAGCTGATGCCGCTGCAGATCGGCGCCCCCGACGTCGCCTTCCCGCGCCTCAACATGGTGAGCTACTGGCTCTACCTGTTCGGCAGCACCATCGCCGTGTCGGGCTTCTTCACCCCCAACGGCGCCGCCTCCTTCGGCTGGTTCGCCTACACCCCGCTGTCCAGCGTGGTCTACTCGCCCGGCATGGGCGGCGACCTGTGGATCATGGGTCTGGCGCTGTCGGGCCTCGGCACCATCCTCGGCGCGGTCAACTTCATCACCACGATCATCTGCATGCGCGCTCCGGGCATGACGATGTTCCGCATGCCGATCTTCACCTGGAACATCCTGCTGACCAGCATGCTCGTGCTCATGGCGTTCCCGGTGCTGGCCGCCGCGCTGCTCGCCCTGGAGGCCGACCGCAAGCTCGGCACCCACATCTTCGACTCGGCCAACGCCGGGCCGATCCTGTGGCAGCACCTGTTCTGGTTCTTCGGCCATCCCGAGGTGTACATCATCGCGCTGCCGTTCTTCGGCATCGTGACGGAGATCCTGCCGGTCTTCAGCCGCAAGCCGATCTTCGGTTACATCAGCCTGGTCGGGGCGACCATCGCGATCGCCGGTCTGTCGATCACGGTGTGGGCGCACCACATGTTCCCCACCGGACAGGTGCTATTGCCGTTCTTCTCGTTCATGACGTTCCTCATCGCGGTGCCGACGGGCGTGAAGTTCTTCAACTGGATCGGCACCATGTGGCGAGGCCATCTGAGCTTCGAGGCGCCGATGCTGTTCTCGATCGGCTTCCTCATCACCTTCCTGCTCGGCGGCCTGACCGGCGTCATCCTGGCCTCCCCGCCGCTGGACTTCCACATCAGTGACACCTACTTCGTGGTCGCGCACTTCCACTACGTGGTGTTCGGCACGGTGGTGTTCGCGATGTTCGCCGGCTTCTACTTCTGGTGGCCGAAGTTCACCGGCAAGATGCTCAACGACCGCCTCGGCAAGGTCCACTTCTGGCTGCTGTTCATCGGCTTCCACACGACCTTCCTCATCCAGCACTGGCTGGGCGTGGCGGGCTTCCCGCGCCGCTACGCCGACTACAGCCCGCTCGACGGCTTCACCGACCTCAACATGATCTCGTCGGTGGGCGCCTTCGTGCTCGGCGCGTCCACGCTCCCGTTCTTCTACAACGTGTGGAAGACCTGGCGCAGCGCTCCGAAGGTCACCGTGGACGACCCGTGGGGCTTCGGAGGCTCGCTCGAATGGGCGACCTCCTGCCCGCCGCCGCGGCACAACTTCACGTCGCTGCCGCGCATCCGCTCGGAGCGCCCGGCGTTCGACCTGCACTACCCGCACACGTCCGCCAAGTCCGCCCAGGAGGTCGAGGCCTGATGAAGGTCCAGGGTTGGCTGTTCCTGCTGTGCGGCGTCTTCTTCGCCGGAGTCGACGTCGCCTACTGGTTCTGGACGAAGGCCGCGACGGGCCACG
This sequence comes from Nonomuraea sp. 3-1Str, assembly GCF_031570565.1. Classification (NCBI taxonomy): domain Bacteria; kingdom Bacillati; phylum Actinomycetota; class Actinomycetes; order Streptosporangiales; family Streptosporangiaceae; genus Nonomuraea; species Nonomuraea sp. 3-1Str. Next base: position 26,755 of record NZ_JALHBK010000031.1, on the reverse strand, counting down.
GTGAGCCGGTCGGCACCACCGCCATGGCCATCTCGGTGGGCTTCGCGTTCATGATCGGCTACTACCTGATGTTCACCGCGCGGCGCATCGGCGCCCAGCCGGAGGACAACAAGCAGGCCGACATCAGCGACGGCGCGGGTGAGATCGGCTTCTTCAGCCCGAGCAGCTGGTGGCCGCTGTTCCTCTGCCTGGCGGCGGCCTTCGCCTTCGCCGGGTTCGTCGTCGGCCTCTGGATGTTCATGATCGGGATCTTCCTGGTCATCATGGCGATGATCGGCTTCGTGTTCCAGTACTACCGGGGCAACTTCTCGCACTGACGCGAGCCGTCGAAGCGGGTGTCCTCCTTGAGGGAGGGCGCCCGCTTTTTGATGATCTTTACCGCCACACAAAGTGGCGAATCCATCACTCAGGGTACAACGGGAGGCGAAGGGACCGAACGGGACGGGGGAGTACTCGTGGGGCGCTTCACGTATGGATCGGCCGGTCTGCTCGCTCTGTCACTGCTGACGGCGTGCACCGCCACCACCGCAACCAGACAAGCCGTCAAACCCGCCGCCGCCCCGGCCGTCTCGGTGGCCGTCATCCCCGGCGACCGGGCCAGGGACGTGCCGACCGAGGAGCCCGTCGTCGTGGCCGCCGACGCCGGCCGGCTCACCAGCGTCCACGTCAGCAGCGACCAGGGCCCCCTGCCCGGCGTCATCAGCGCGGACGGCACCCGCTGGCGCAGCAACCAGACCGCCAGACCGGGCACGAAGTACACGGTGCGGACCGTCGCCGTCAACGCCGACGGCAGGCGCAAGGAGTCCACCAGCACCTTCACCACGGTCAAGGCGGCCCAGACCTTCGACATCGAGTACATCACCCCGAACAGCAACGACACCGGCACCACGGTGGGCGTCGGCATGCCCATCATGATCACCTTCGACAAGCCGATCACCGACCGGGTCGCGATCGAGCGCAACCTCACCGTGCAGAGCTCCAAGCCCGTCCAGGGCGCGTGGCACTGGTTCGACGACCGGCACGTCGACTTCCGGCCGACCGAGTACTGGCCCGCCTACACCAAGGTCCGCCTGGACGCCCGGCTGGCCGGCGTGCGCGGCGGCGAGGGCATGTACGGCAAGCGCGACGTGCGGCTCGACTTCCGCATCGGCCGCGAGCAGATCACCCGCGGCACCACCCAGAACCACGTCCTGACCGTCAGGCGCGACGGCAAGGTGATCCGCACCATGCCGATGAGCGCGGGACAGGGCGGCGCGTGGAAGTTCTACACGACCTCCGGCATCCACCTGGCCATGTCCCGGGAGGCCGTGACGGTCATGACCTCGCCCGGCATCGGCCCCGGCGAGTCCGGCTACTACCAGCTCACGGTCTACGACACGGTCCGGATCTCCAACAGCGGCGAGTACGTGCACAGCGCGCCCTGGTCGGTGGGGGCGCAGGGCAACTCCAACGTCAGCCACGGCTGCGTGAACGTCAGCCCGGAGAACGCCAAGTGGTTCGTCGACAACACCCTGATCGGCGACCCGATCATCATCACGGGATCGCCGCGCGTGCTGGAGCCCACCAACGGCTGGGGGCACTGGCAGGAGAACTGGAAGGAATGGCTCAAGTGGAGCTCGATCAAGGACGGCCCCACCGTGGGGTTCTGACGAGCGCTCCGGCGGCGCCGCGCAGAGGCTCCGCGCGGCGCTGTGAGGGCTTCCTCGCGCCCGGTGTGCCGCGGATGGCCCAGAGGGCGTAAGGGCAGGCCATCGGCCGTGTACGGGCCGTACAGACGCGAACGCGGCCCGGGGCGTGCCGGCTGGTGAAGCCGTGGGCGTCCCGGGCCGCGTCCGGTCGCGTGGGCGCGCCGTCAGGCGGCGCGGCTCACCTCGACCCAGCGGTCGAGGGTCGCGGCGGCCCGGCCGGAGTCGACCGCCTGCGTCGCCCGCGCGTACGCGTCGATCATGGCCGAGTCGAGGTCGTCGCCGGGCCCGTCGAGGGCGACCAGCGCGGCGGCGGCGTTGAGCAGCACCGCGTCGCGCACCGGCCCCGTCACGCCGTGGACCAGGTCGCGCACCGCCTGGGCGTTGAACGTCACGTCGCCGCCCCGCAGCGCGGCCGCGTCGGCGCGCGGGATGCCCAGCACCGCCGGGTCGAACACCGTCTGCGTGGCGGCGCCGTCGCGGACCGTCCACACCGTCGAGGTGGTGGAGATCGTCAGCTCGTCGAGGCCGTCGTCGCCGCGGAACACCAGCGCCGACACGCCCCGCTCGGCGAAGACGCCCGCCAGCACCGGCAGCATGCCCGCGTCGTAGACGCCGATCGCCTGGGCCGCCGGCCGGGCCGGGTTGGTGAGCGGGCCGAGGAAGTTGAAGACCGTCGGGACGCCGATCTCCTTGCGCGGCGGACCGGCGAAGCGCAGCGCCGGGTGGTAGACGGGCGCGAAGCAGAAAGCGATGCCCGCCTCCCGCGCCACCCGGGCGGTCTGCTCGGGCGTGAGGTCGAGACGGATGCCCAGGTGCTCCAGGACGTCGGCGGCGCCGCACGAGGAGCTGGCGGCGCGGTTGCCGTGCTTGACCACGCGCGCGCCCGCGGCGGCGGCCACGATCGCCGCCATCGTGGAGACGTTGACCGTGTGGGCGCGGTCGCCGCCGGTGCCGACGACGTCGACCACCGGGCCCTCCACGCTCAGCGGCGTGGCCAGCTCCAGCATGGTGCGGGCCAGCCCGGCCACCTCCGCCACGGTCTCGCCCTTGGCCCGCAGCGCCACGGCGAAGCCGGCGATCTGCGCGGACGTCGCGGAGCCGGACATGATCTCTCTCATCGCCCACGCGGTCTCGTCGGCGGTGAGGTGCTCCCCGGAGAGGAGCGCCGACAGCAGGGCCGGCCAGGTGGTCCGGGCATCCACGGAGGGCACCTACTTAGCGTTGAGTCGGGTCGAGGAACGGCGGCGCATGAGGTCGGCGACGGTTTCGGCGACCACCAGGGGCTCCAGCGGCTGCGGGACGACGGCGTCGGCCTTGGACCACTCGGCCAGCCAGCGGTCGTCGCGCCTGGCGATGATCAGGCAGATCGGCGGGCAGTCGTAGACCTCGTCCTTGGCCTGCCGGCTCACGCCCATGCCGCCGGCCGGCTGGGTCTCGCCGTCGAGCACGGCGACGTCGATCTCGCCGGAGGCGAGCCACTGGTGGACCTTGGGCTCGGTGGCGCACTCGACGACCTCCACGAACGGCACGTCGGCGGCCGGACGGCGGCCGAGCGCCAGCCGCACCTCCTCGCGGGTGGTGGCGTCGTCGCTGTAGACGAGGACCTTCATGGTGTCGTCGGTGCTCACGGTCGCGCTCACTATCGGTCGAAGCGGTATATGGTCACCTGGGATCGTACCGGTGCGACGGCGTGCAATCCCAGGGAGCCGTCCCAGGCGCGTGATTTGCAGGAATCATCCCAGCTTGGTGGTCTCCGGACCCCCGCTAACGGGGGGTCGTGCGCCGGACCGACACCCGGAGCCGCAATAATGCTGCCCGTGGCGACAGCATCCGCAATAACTTCGACGACGACAGCACATCCGTCCCGCAGACCCAACCTGGTCAGCGTCGGGACGATCGTGTGGCTGTCCTCTGAGCTCATGTTCTTCGCGGCGCTGTTCGCGATGTACTTCACCATCCGGTCGGTGAGCGAGGGCCACGGCCTCGAATGGGGGCCTGCGCTGCTGCCGAAGGGCGCGACCGCCGAAGGCGCTCACCTGAACATCCCGTTCGCGACGGTCAACACGATCATCCTGGTGCTGTCGAGTGTGACGTGCCAGCTGGGCGTGTGGGCCGCTGAGAAGGGACAGGTCGGCAAGCTCCGCTTCTGGTACCTCGTCAGCTTCCTGATGGGCGCCGTGTTCGTCGGCGGTCAGCTGTACGAGTACGGCGAGCTGGCGAGCGAGGGCGCCACCCTGTCCGCCAACGCATTCACGTCGGTGTTCTACCTCACGACGGGCTTCCACGGCCTGCACGTGACCGGTGGCCTGATCGCGTTCCTGTTCATGCTGGGACGCACGTACGCCGCGAAGCGCTTCACGCATGAGCAGGCCACCAGCGCGATCGTCGTGTCCTACTACTGGCACTTCGTCGACGTCGTCTGGATCGGTCTTTTCGCGACCATCTACATCATTCGTTAAGGAACGGGATCTCTGTGACTAGGATCACCGCTTGGCGGCGGCATCCCCTCGCGAGATACGCCGTCCTGATTTTGGCGTTGGCGCTGGTCGGGATGGTTTATACCGCCTTCGTGCAGGCCGGCCGGCCCGCCGACGCGGCTCTCGCCTCGGGCAAGCTGGACGACGTCGCGGAGGGCAAGAGCCTCTTCGAGGTCCACTGCGCGAGCTGCCACGGCATGAACGCGCAGGGCACGTCGACCGGGCCGACGCTGATCGGCGTGGGCGCCGCGGCCGTCGACTTCCAGATGAGCACCGGCCGCATGCCGGCGTCCAACCCGGGCGCGCAGGTGCCGCGCAAGCCGCTCGCCGGCTGGGTGACGCCGGACAAGATCCGCCAGATCGGCGCCTACGTGCAGTCGCTCGGCGGCGGCCCGCAGGTGCCCGGCAAGGAGCAGGTCGACCCCGCGCTCGGTGACGCCGGCAAGGGCGGCGAGCTCTTCCGCGCCAACTGCATCCAGTGCCACAACTGGGCAGGCGCGGGCGGCGCGCTCACGCAGGGCAAGTACGCGCCGAACCTCAACCAGGCCACTCCGGCGCAGATCTACGAGGCGATGGTCACCGGGCCGCAGGCCATGCCGGTGTTCAACGACACCACGATCACGCCCGAAGAGAAGCGCAGCATGATCGCCTACATCACCCAGGTGCGCGAGCAGAAGGACCCGGGAGGCTTCGGCCTGGGCCGGATCGGCCCCGTGACCGAGGGTCTCGTAGGTTGGGTGGTGGGCATCGTGGCCCTCATCCTCGCATCCATCTGGATCACCGCGAAGAAGCGACAGAAGTCATGACAGACATCGAGCACGAGACCGAGCAGCCCGACGACCGCGTGCCCAAGCGCGTCATCGGCACCCCCGCCCCGGGCACCTCGATGCTCGGCGACGGAGTGGAGCCCGGCCGGGGCGACACCGAGGTCCCCGGCGTCACGTACCAGGACCAGGACAAGGCCCGCAAGGCCGAGAAGATCGTGGCGCTCTGCTTCACGATCACGTTCCTCGCGGCGATCGCGTTCATCATCTCGTACGTGGTCTTCCAGGTGGGCAGCCCGGAGGCCACCGCGGTCTCCAACCTCGCGCTGGGCGGAACTCTCACGCTCGCGCTGCTGGGGCTGGCCGTCGGCATCGTGGTCTGGGTCCGCCAGATCATGCCGAAGTACTCCCTCGTCCAGGAGCGCCACACGATGGCCTCCGACGAGGACAGCCGTGAGGTGGTCGCCGAGACCTTCATCCAGGGCGCCAACGAGAGCGGGTTCGTCAAGCGCCCGCTGCTGCGCCGCACCCTGCTGCTGGCGGCGGCTCCGCTGGGCCTGGTCCCGCTGGTGCTCCTGCGCGACCTGGACAACTCGAAGATGCCCGGCGCGAAGTTCAACGAGACCCTGCGCCACACCGTCTGGGGCGAGAAGACCAAGGAGGGCAAGCCGCTGCGCCTCGTCGTCGAGGGCACCGGCCAGCCGATCCGCGCGGCGGACTTCAACTCGCCGGGCGGCATCCTCTCGGTCGTCCCCGAGGGCTACCAGCATGACCTCAACGCCCTCGCCAAGGCCACGCTGATCCTGATCAAGTTCCGGCCGGAAGAGATCAAGTCGGGCGTCAACAGCAACTGGACGCACGACGGCATCGTGGCCTACTCCAAGATCTGCACGCATGTGGGCTGCCCGGCGGCCCTGTACGAGCAGACCACCCACCACATCCTGTGCCCCTGCCACCAGTCGACCTTCGACGCCGCCGACGGCGCCAAGGTCATCTTCGGCCCGGCCGCCCGGCCGCTGCCGCAGCTGCCGATCACGGTCGACGACCAGGGCTACCTCATCGCCAAGGGCGACTTCGCGGTGCCCGTCGGCCCCAGCTACTGGGAGCGCGGCGACGCCGAGGCCGAGGCCAGGTCCAAGGGAGGTCACGCATGAGCAGCGACCTGACAACGGTTCCCAAGGGCATCGCCGGTCCGTCGAACTTCATCGACGAGCGCATCGGCGCGGCCAACTTCCTCAAGCGCAACCTGCGGAAGGTCTTTCCCGACCACTGGTCGTTCTTGCTCGGTGAGATCGCGCTCTACGCCTTCATCCTGCTGCTGCTGACCGGCACGTTCCTGACGTTCTGGTTCAAGCCCAGCATGGGGGAGATCGCCTACGACGGCTCCTACGCCCCGCTCAAGGGCGTCATGATGTCCGAGGCGTACGCGTCGTCGCTGGAGATCAGCTTCGACGTGCGCGGCGGTCTGCTCATGCGGCAGATGCACCACTGGGCGGCCCTGCTGTTCGTGTCCGGCATGATGGTGCACATGCTCCGGGTGTTCTTCACCGGCGCCTACCGCAAGCCCCGCGAGCTCAACTGGCTGATCGGCGTCCTGCTGCTGACGCTGGCGCTGGTCGAGGGCCTCACCGGCTACTCCCTGCCCGACGACCTGCTGTCCGGCGCCGGTCTGCGGATCACCGAGGGCGTGGCGATCTCGCTGCCGCTGGTCGGCACGTACATCACGTTCTTCCTGTTCGGTGGCGAGTATCCCGGCGAGGACATCATCTCCCGGTTCTACTCGCTGCACATCCTGCTCATCCCGGGCCTCATCCTGGCTCTCGTGTCGGCCCACCTGGTGCTCATGTGGGTGCAGAAGCACACCCAGATGCCCGGCAAGGCCCGCACCAACAAGAACGTGGTGGGCGCGCCGTTCTACCCGGCCTTCATGGCCAAGGCCGGCGCGTACACGCTGTTCACGTTCGCGGTGGTCGCGGGGCTGGCGACCTTCACCCAGATCAACCCGATCTGGCTGTTCGGCCCGTACACGCCGGCGGACATCTCGGCGGGCTCCCAGCCCGACTGGTACATGGGCTTCCTCGAAGGCTCGCTGCGGCTCATGCCGTCGTGGGAGATCAACATGTTCGGCACCGCCCACGCGGGCACGCTGCCGCTCAGTGTGATCATCCCGGCGCTCGTGCCGCTGGGCCTGGTCATGACGGGGCTCGCGCTGTACCCGTTCCTGGAACGCTGGGTCACGGGCGACCACCGCGAGCACCACATCGCCGACCGCCCGCGCAACAACCCGCACCGCACCTCGATCGGCATGGCCGCCATCGTGTTCTACGGCGTGCTGTGGCTGCTCGGCGCCAACGACGAGCTCTCGGCGAACTTCCAGATCTCGCTGAACTGGACGACGTACGCCGGTCGCGTGCTGGTGTTCCTGCTGCCGGCGCTGGCGTACGTCATCACCTACCGCATCTGCCTCGGCCTGCAGCGCCACGACGCGGGCGTCGTCTCGCACGGCGTCGAGTCGGGCGTCATCAAGCGGCTGCCGCACGGTGAGTTCATCGAGGTCCACACGCCCGCGGCGGACGACATCGAGGCTCACGTGCGCGGCAAGGAGGCGGTGCCCATGCTGCCCGTCGAGGCGGACGGCGCCGGCATCCCGCCCAAGGGCATGCGCGGTCCGCTCGGCAAGCTCCGGGCCCGCATGTCCCGCGCGTACGGCGGCGAGAAGATCGCCCTCGACGAGGGCCACGGTCACGGCCACGACGAGGAGCACGCCGCGGTCGAGTCCGGCGAGGACCGCTCGCTGACTCACTGACCACCCGCGCCGCCGGCCCTTCCGGGGACCGGCGGCCCGACCCGGGCCCGGGCGGCTGCTGCCGTCCCGGGCTCGCGTTGGGTCTGGGGGGTGGCGGCCTGAGGTGTCCTTGGCGGAGGCGTCCCGTGGAATTCGCGCCCGGTTCTCGGGCTGTCCTCGCTTCGCGCCGTCCTCGCTCGCGCGCGGTGTCGCGGCGCGGGCCTGCAAAGGTCGGGTGGCCGGTCGGGGAGTCGGTCCATGCGGCCGGCCGGGCCTGGCGTGCTCGGAGGCGTCCGGGAGGTCGGCCGTCACCGGCGTGCTCGGGGTGGCCGGCAGGTCGCCGTCACCGGCGTGCCGGGTCGCGTTCCGCCGTGCCCGGTGGTGTGCTGCCGCGTCCGGTGGTGTCCCGCCGTGCCAGGCGAAGCTCCGCCGTGGCCGGCGCAGAGGCGGGGGCGGTCAGTCGGACTCGGTGAAGCCGATCGAGAAGGCGGAGTCCAGGTCGTGCTTGGAGTACGCCCGGAAGGCGATGTGGGTCTCGGTGTGCAGGACGCCCGGGACCTTGTTGAGGCGGCCCGGGACCACCTCGGCGATCTCTTCGTAGGCGGCCACCCGCACCATGGCCAGCAGGTCGTACTCGCCGGTGATGGAGTAGACCTCGCTGACGCCGTCGATCTCGGCGATCGTCTGGGCGACCTCCGGGATCCGGTCCACCTCGGCGTTGATGTGAACGATAGCCGTGACCATGGCCCAACTCTATCGGGTCAGCGCAGGGGGCGGCCCTCGCGGGAGCGCTGGGCGGTGAGGGGGCGGTAGGCGAGCTCGATGCGGGCCTTGTGACGGGCCGCCCCGTGGACGGGCAGCGCCCAGTCCCCGTCGACCTCCACCAGCCGGACCCCCGGTGACTCCAGCCAGCGCAGGATGCACTCGGTCTCCTCGGCGCTCGCCGCGTGGACGGGGCCGGGGCCGGGCAGGACGGTCTCGGCGTGGGCCGCCAGCGACTCCACGTACGGGGTGGGGTGGGCGCCGCGCGGCATGACCCCGGCCGCCGCCAGCCGGCCGTACCGGACGACGTGGATGTCCCAGCCGCCGTCGAACGCCGGACTGGCCGCGATGAGCTGCGGGATCCGCGTGATCGAGGACAGGCGCTGCATGCGGGCCGCCGTGCGGACGAACGCGGCCAGCCGGTCGCGGTCGACCGACGCCTCCTCGTAGCGCTGCTCGGCCGAGAGCCGCTCCATGCGGGCGGTCACCGCGGCGAGGACGGGCGAGGCGTCGAGCGTCATGGCCCGGCGGGCCGTCTCGGCGTGGACGGCGTACTCGGCCTGGCTCTGCCTGCCCTCGCAGGGCGCGCCGCAGCGGCCCATCTCCAGCAGCACGCAGGCCGCCCGGCGGGTGCGCAGCGTGACGGGCTGGGTGCACTGGCGTAGCGGCACCGCCTCGTGCAGGGCGAGGCGGGCGTCGTCGGCGGAGCGGCTGCTGCCGAACGGGCCGAGGTAGGCGGCGCCGTCGTCGCGCACCTCGCGCACGATCGACAGCCGGGGGAACGGCTCCTGGGTGAGCTTGAGCCAGACGACCTTCTCGGGGAACCGGGAGCGGCGGTTGTAGCGGGGCTTGGCGCCGCCGATCAGGCGCAGCTCGCGTACCTCGGCCTCTAATGCCGTGGCGCACACGATGTGGCGGACCCGCTCGGCGATGCCGATCATCTCGCGGATGCGCGGCCGGGTCTCGCTGGCGGTGAAGTAGGAGCGCACGCGGTTGCGCAGGTTGGTGCTCTTGCCGATGTAGAGGACCTCGCCGCGCTCGTCCTCGAACAGGTAGACGCCGGGGGAGTGGGGCACCGACTCGGCGAGGTGACGCTTGCGCTGCTGCTCGGGGGTGGGCGCGCGGACGAACGACTTGAGCTCCTCCAGCGTGTGGACCTGGAACGATCCCGCCCGCTCGATCAGCCCGTGGAGCACGTGCACGGTGGCCCTGGCGTCCTGCAGGGCGCGGTGGCACGGCTCGGCGGGGCTGCGGAAGAACTTGGCCAGCGTGCCCAGCTTGGCGTTGGGCGTCTCGTCGCGGGTCAGCACCCGACGGGCCAGGTCGACGGTGTCGACCACCGGGTTGGCCGGAGGGGGGTAGCCGTGGTCGGCGCAGGCCGCCTTGATGAAGCGGGTGTCGAAGCCCGCGTTGTGCGCGACCAGCGTCGTGCCCCGGATGAACTCGAGGAAGCTCGGCAGCACCGCCTCGATGCGGGGCGCGGCTACGACCATGGCGTCGGTGATCCCGGTGAGCACCGAGATGAACGGCGGGATCGGGCCGCCCGGGTCGACCAGCGTGGAGAACTCGCCCAGCACCTCGCCGGCCCGCACCTTGACCGCGCCGATCTCGGTGATCGCGTGCTCGGCGGGCGAGCCGCCGGTCGTCTCCAGGTCGAACACCACGAACGTGACGTCACTCAGCGGGGTGCCGAGCTCGTCGAGTGTGCCTTGTACCGCGTCCACGATCCAAGACCATAGAGTCGGCCACCGACAGTTGCGCGCCCGCCCCGACAAGGACCCGCTCAGAAGGACCCCCTGAGAAGGACCGGACGAATAACCCTTCATCATGATCATTAGTTAGTCTTCCGGTTATGTCTGGCGGAAGACTCGCCGGTCGCTACTCCCTGATCCGCCCGCTCGGCTCCGGCGGCATGGGGAAGGTGTGGCTGGCCAGGGACGAGATGCTCGACCGCGAGGTGGCGGTCAAGGAGCTGACGCTGCCCGAGGGCCTGCCCGACGGGGAGCGGAACGAACTCGTCACGCGCGCCGTGCGGGAGGCGCAGGCCACCGCGCGGCTGCGCCACCCCGGAATCGTGGCGCTGCACGACGTCATCGTCGAGTACGGCCGCCCGTGGCTGGTGATGGAGCTGCTGCGCGGCGGCACCCTGGCCGACGTCGTCAAGCGGCACGGCCCGATGCCGCAGGAGCACGCGGCGCGGATCGGCGCCGACCTGCTGGAGGCGCTGGCCGCCGCCCACGCGCAGGGGCTGCAGCACCGCGACGTCAAGCCGGGCAACGTGTTCATCACCGACGGCGGCCGGGTGGTGCTCACCGACTTCGGCATCGCCCGTCAGGAGGGCCAGGCCGCCCTCACCGAGCAGGGGCTGACGATCGGCTCGCCGGGGTTCATCGCGCCGGAGCGGCTGGACGGCGACCCGGGCGGCCCGGCCAGCGACCTGTGGTCGGTCGGGGCCACCCTGTTCTACGCGGTCGAGGGCCGGCCGATGTACGGCGGCACGGTGAGCGAGCGGATCACGGCCACGCTCACCACGCCGCCGCCCGAGACGGCCGGTCCCATCGGGCCGGTGATCGCCGCGCTGACCGCGCGTCACCCGTTCACCAGGCCCGACGCGCGGACCGCCCGCGACGCGCTGCGGCAGGTCATGGCCGGCCAGGCCCCCCGTCTCACGTCCACGCAGGAGATCACGGCGCCCCGCCGGCTGCCGGGCCGCCGCAAGGGGCTCCTGTGGGGCGCCGCGGCCGTGGCGGTCCTGCTCGCCGCCGTGGGCACGGGTGTCTTCTTCCTCGTACGCCAGCAGGCCGACGGCCTCCCCGAGGCGTTCGCCGTTCCCATGGACGCGTGCGCGCTGCTGCCGCGTGAGGACGTGAGCCGTCTCCTGCGCCTGCAGAAACCCCCGGACGGCAAGCGGAGTTCGAACCAGGAAGGCCCCACCTGCGGCTGGGCCATTCAGGGCCGCGGCCTCGGGCTTCAGCTCCAGAAGGACTCCGACACGGCCGACCCGTGGTCGATGACCCGGACGTCGGCTCACACCCTGTTCGAGAACCAGCGGGTCTACTGGGGCAGGTACACACACCAGCAGATCGACTGGACCTGGCCCGAAATCGGCGCCAAGGGCTTCAACAAGGCGACCCTCACCCCGGTCCACGCGGTCAGCGGGGTCGGCGAGGAGGCGTTCGGCTACGAGCTGACGGGATCGACGGGCCGGGTGCACTCCGCCCACATCTACTACCGGCTGGCCAACCTCGTGGTCCGGGTCGAGTACTCCGATCTGGGCAACCGGCCCACCGACGCGGACATCAGGAACACCGCGCTCGACGCGGCGCGGGTCACCGAGCAGGCGTTGCGCCGTGCGGGCTGAGCCCTACCGGCTGGCCGGCCGCTACCGCCTGGTGGAGCGGCTCGGCGAGGGCGGCGCCGGCACGGTCTGGCGGGCCATCGACGAGACGCTGGACCGGCAGGTCGCGGTCAAGCAGGTGCGCGTCCCGGGGGGTCTCACCCCTCAGGAGCGGGCCGCGTTCGCCGACCGCGCCATCCACGAGGCGAGGTCCGCCGGACGGCTGCGTGACCCGGCGATCGTGATGGTCCACGACGTGGTGCTCGACGGCGACCAGCCGTGGATCATCATGGACCTGGTCGTGGGACGGTCGCTGGACAAGGTCGTCAAGGAGCTCGGACCGCTCCCGTCCGGAGAGGTGGCGCGCGTCGGGCTGCGGGTGCTGTCGGCGCTGGAGACCGCGCACCTGAACGGCATGCTGCACCACGACGTCAAACCGGCCAACATCCTGCTGGACTCCGACGGCTCCGCGATGCTCACCGACTTCGGCATCGCCGTGCCCCTGTACGGCCAGGACGGCGCGGGTCCGGGTGCGGTCTCGGGCGCCGGCTCGCTCGGCTACATGGCGCCCGAACGGCTGAACCAGCGGGCCGCCGGCTCCTCCTCCGACCTGTGGTCACTGGGCGCGGCTCTCTACACGGCAGCCGAGGGCAGGGCGCCGTTCGAGCGGGCCATGCCGGCCGCCGTGGCGGCGGCGGTGCTGCTGCACGCCCCGCCGTTCCCGGAGCGGGCGGGCCCGGAGCTCGGGGCGCTGCTCATGGCGATGCTCGCCAAGGACCCGGCGGCGCGGCCGTCGGCGGGCGAGGTCCGGGAGCGGCTGAGCGCCGTGGCCGAGCCCGCCCGGCGCCGTCGCCGCTGGTGGCGGGCTCCCGTGGCGGTCGTGTCGGCTCTGCTGCTGGCCGTGGGCGGCTGGTACGGCTTCGCGGCGCTCAAGGGGACGCCCGAGGTGGGAAGGTTCGCGAAGGCGCCCGACCCGTGCGGGGCGATCAGCGACGCCCGGGCCGCCGAGCTGCTGGACGGGCCGGTGAAGCGCCAGGTGCCGCTGCCCGGCTGGTGCGAGTGGCGGCTCAACGGGGTCTCCGGCCCGGCGCGCAAGCTGACCGTCCGGCTCTGGGCCGAGCAGCCGACCGGCGACCTCAGCGGCCCCGCGGTGGCCGCGCGCAGGTACGCCAGCGAGCGTGCCAGCAGGGGGGCTGCGATGGGCACGACGTTCCGCACCGTCACCGGGAAGGGCCAGGACGTGGCAGGGGTGGGCGAGGCGGCGTTCGGGCAGACCTCGTTCGAGCTCTTCCCCACCGACCGGGAGGGGCGGACGAACGACGTCCTGCTGTTCCGTCTGAGCAACCTCATGGGCGAGGTGATCCTGCACCGCGAGGAGGTGCCGATGAAGGACGCCACGGGCGGCAAGGAGCCGGCGCTCGCCGTGGCGCGGGAGCTGGTGGCGTCTCTCAAGGGATGACGGCCTCGGGTCGCGGCGGCGCCCCTCTCGGCGGATCAGGAAGTGTCGCATCACGGGTTTCACTAACATGTTCAGTCGCATGTCATGGCGAATCCCCAGGAGTGCCTCGTGAATGCCGGTAACCGGAATGAGCCGCCGCCCAAGCCCCACCCGGGGCCGGGCGGGCCGTCCGAGCCTCCAGGCTGGTCACCGGTGGGGCCGCCGTTCACGCCCTGGGAGCCGCAGGCGGGACCGTACGAGGGCCGCCCGGCCACCCCGCCCCCGCCGGGCCCGCCCGCCACGCCGCAAGCCGGTCCGCCCTCGGGCCCTCACGCCGGTCCGCCCTCAGGTCCTCACAGTGGTGCCCACGGCGGTCCGTCGGCGAGGCCACCCGCTGGGACGCCGGTCTGGCCTCCCGCCACGCCCCCTCCTGGCCCTCCGGCAGGCCCGTCGGGCCAGCCGCCTTCAGGTCCTCAGGCCGGGCCGCCTTCAGGTCCTCAGGCCGGGCCGCCTTCGGGTCCTCAGGCCGGGCCGCCTTCGGGTCCTCAGGCCGGGCCGCAGCCCGGTCCGCCCCTCTGGCCCGCCCCCGGTGCCCCCGCCGTCCCGCCCGCCGGCCCGTACGGGGACCCGGGCGCGCCCGGCTCTCCGTACGGCGGCCCGCCGCAGAGCGTTCCGGCGGGCCAGGATCCACCACCGGGCCAGTACGGCCCGCCCGGCCCGCCCGGTCAGTACGGTCAGTACGGTCCGCCCGCGCCGGGGGCTCCCGGCGCCGCGTACGGTCAGCCCGGGGGCGGCGCGTCGGACACCGCGCCGTCCTTCGTGGGCGTGGACGTCCCCACCGGCGCGTCCCCCAGCTCGGCGAACCGCCCCGAGAACCGCCCGGGAGGCCGTCCGGAGGGCCGTCCGAAGGCGCGCCGCCCCTGGGTGATGCCCGCCGTGGCCGCCGGCGTCGCGGTCCTGCTGGCGGGCGGGGCAGGCGGCGCCTACCTCGTGTTCGGCAGGACGTCCGCCTCGGAGCAGCCCGCCGCCAAGGCCTCCGCCCAGAAGGCGGCCGCCGTGACCGGCCCCGACGTGTGCGCCATGCTGCCCAAGGAGACGGTCGACCGGCTCGTGCCGCAGGCGACGGTCACCGCCGACTCCAGGTCCGGCGAGTACACGATCACCTTCAACTGCACCTGGGCGAACCAGCGGATCTCCTTCGGCGAGTACTGGCGCAGCCGCCAGGTCGAGGTCAAGGTCGACCAGCACCGCGGCGACGGCGCGAAGACCGGCCGTTCCATGGCCCAGAACTCGTTCGACATCGACTACAGCAGCGCCAAGTACGGCGAGACCGCCAAGCCGACCCTCAAGAAGGGCGAGAAGGACTACACCTCCAAGGTCAGGGACATCCAGGGGGTGGGTGACGGCGCTTTCGCCCAGTACGTGTGGCGCCGCTCGGGCAACGTGTTGTGGTACTCGTACGGCGAGGCCCACGCCCGGGTCGCCGACATGACCATCCAGGTCAAGTACCAGGCGAACCAGCAGCGCAAGGACGCCCAGATCTTCAGCAGCGACACCGTCCAGTCCGTCACCGAGGACAACGCCATCCGCGAGGTCACCGGACTCGCCGGGCAGATCGCCAAGGGCGTGGCCGCGTGGAAGGCGCAGCACCCCGACGTGCTGGCCCAGCCGCTCAAGGCGCCCTCCGCCACGCCCACGGCCCCCTCGGCGTCGGCGACGCCCACGCCCACGCCCTCGCCGACGCAGCTCGCGGCGATGCCCGCCGACTGCGTGGCGGCGGGGAAGGCCGCGACCAAGCTGGTGCCGGGCGCGGAGACCAGGGCGACGGGCGGTGGCACGGGGGCGGATGCCCAGAACGAGTGCCGCTGGCTCAACCGCAAGATCGACGCCGGTGGCGATGTCACGAAGACCCGCAGCGTGCTGATCACCACGCACCGGTTCACGAACCGCGCGGGCGCCCCCGACGCCGGCGCCGCCAAGACCTTCTACGCGAGCCGGCGCGGCGGGGCCAAGTCCGTGGAGGACCTCGACTCGCGCGACGTCGACTGGGCCAAGCTGAGCGACATCAAGGGCATGGGGGACGCCGCCTACAGCCAGTACATCAGTTACCGGCGCGGGGCGATCTTCGCGGGCAGCGCGACGGTGACGATCCAGAAGGGGGCGCTGGTCGTGACGGTGGACTACGCGGGGCAGCAACGGCCCGACAGCGAGCCGACCAACTCCCCCAAGGTGCGCCTCATGCCGAGCAAGGAGGCGGTCGCGGGCGCGCTCTCGGTGTCCCGCGCCTACCTGGCGGGACTAGAAGGCGGGCCCGGCGGCGGCTGACCTGCCCCGCCCCTGCACCTCCCGGTTCGGACGGGCCCGGCACCACGCCGCCGGGCCGGGCGCTCGGCAGCGGCCCCGACCCGAGCGCGGCGTACCCGACGAGCAGGTGACCGGCGTCCACCCGGCGCGACACGCCATGACCGCGCGCCTTCCGGAGACGGCGAACCGGCATACACCTGGACGCTTGACGCGAAGGGTTTACGAGCCTGCAACTGATCTGCAAGCGGGGCAAATAGCGTTGATCGCGTCACAGCGTGAGCCGCGTGATCTCGCTTGACCGTGACAGGGGCGCGGGCAAGCCGTGGGGGATCCCGCGACTCACACCGCCTCGCGCGCGCCCGTCCGTCGGGAGCCGGGCCCGCGCGCGCGAGGCACCCTCCGTCCGGGGGCATGCGCCCGCTCACCCCTCGGGGCCTCCGGTGCGGACCAGGAACGGGTCGAGGAGGCCGGGCACGGCCCCTGCCGCGAGCTCCAGTCCGGCGGCACAGCCCACGTCGACGACGTCGTAGTGGCCGTCGCCCGCGGCCGTCGTGGCCGAGACCGTCAGCAGCCCGGCGCGGCGCTGGACGTACGACTGAGTGATCGTCCAGCCCACGATGCCGCCGCGGTCGAGCGCGACGGTCCGGCGCACCACCGCACCCGACCGGGCGACGAGGTGGCGCCCGCCGAGCGCGTGCCCCAGCCCCCGGTAACCGGCCACGGCCAGCCAGAGCGCGGCCGCCAGAGCCGTCGCCGTGACGGAGGCCGCCACACCCCAGACCCACGCCTCCGTGGACGCGGCCCGCGCCCACGCCCCCGCCTCCGACGCCCAGGACCAGCCGGAGCGGAAGAGCACCGCCACGGCGATCGCGAGCGCCGCGACCGGTGCGACGACGGCGGCCGGCGCCCTCCGCACCCGCCTGCGCCGGGCGGCCACCGGGTGCGGAAGAAGCTCCGGAAGAGGTGCGCCCGCGATCCGGGCCGCCACGCGCGCGGCCTCGCCGCGGGGCAGGGGCGGAGTGAGCGCCGCCACGTCCTCCGTCTCGCCCTCCTCGGCCTTGCCCAGGCCGGTGGCCACCGCCTTGACACGGGCCCCGCCTCCGAGCCTGAGCAGCAGCGGCTCGCGGATCTCCACGCCCCGCAGCCGCTCCTCGTCCAGCGTGAGGGACCGGCTGGTCAGCAGCCCCCGCCGCACCCGCCACCGCCCGTCCCGCCGCGCCGGGTCAGCAGCCGGGCTTCGCACCAGGTCCGGGACGGCGGCCGTGGCCGACCCAGGGCGGCCGGGCTCGCGTTCCAGGCGGTAGCCGCCCCACGACTCCACGAAGATCAGCAGCGCCCCCGTCACGCCGGCCACCACGTTGCCCGCGACCACCAGCGGGACCGTCACCCAGGGCCGCTCCGTCAGCCAGTCCCACACGACGCCCGCCGTCTCGCCGGAGAACACCTCCACCCCGAGCGCGTCGAGCGGCTTGTACAGCACCCCGAGCACGATCGCGGCCCCGGCGAACGACCACACGGTCAGCGGCGCGTACCGGACCCACGACCACCGCAACCGCGCCACCACCTCGACGGCCTCCACCCCGACGGCGCCCGCCCCCACGGCCTCCGCCCGCACGGCGCCCGCCTCCCGGCCGTCCGGCCCGCCCTGGGCCGCCCGGCCCTCGCCCGGCCACCCGGCTGCACCCGGAACGTCCTGGGCGGCGCCCCCGGTGACGCCCGTCCCCCCGATGCGCCCGGCGTCCCGGTCTCCGGCCGCCCGACCGCCCCCCGGGCCGGTGGACGTGCTCGCCGACGGCAGGTCCTCCCAGCCCGTGGCCGGGAGGAAGGGGCCGGCGGGGGCGCCCGACAGGAGGGCCCGGCGCAGCGCCTCGGCCTCGGCCCTCGTCAGCGGGTCCAGGGTCAGCTCGGTGCGCTCGTCCCCATGGCCGCCCGCGCCGATCCTGACGACGGTCAGCCCGAACGCCCGCCGTACCGGATCGGCGCGCAGGTCCACGCTGCGGACCCGGTCGCGCGGCACCGACCGGTGCCGGCGCGACAGCACGCCGGAGCGCAGCTCCAGGCGGTCCCGCGTGAGCCGCCAGCGCGTCACGCGCAGCCGCGTCACGTCGTACGCGACGACAGCCGCCACGATGAGGACGGCGGCCCCCCCCGCCACGGCCGCGACCGCGCCCCACGGCAGGTCGGCTCCGTGCAGCACCCGCACCACGACCACGTCCACGGCCACCACGGCGCCGAGGGACAGCACCGCCGAGACCCCCACGCTCCGCCCGGGCAGACGACGCCAGGTCATGTCGCGTCCCCCGGCGTGGCCTGCGTGATCGCGGTCAGCCGGGCCGCGAGCTCGGCGGCCAGCTCGTGGTCCAGCCCCTCGATCGTGATCGGTCCCGCGGCCGACGCCGTGGTCACCGTCACGTCCGCCAGCCCGAACAGCCGCTGCACCGGCCCCCGCGCGGTGTCGACCGTCTGGATGCGCGACATCGGCGCCACCCGCCAGGTGTGGGTGATCCAGCCCTTGCGCGTGTACACCGCCTCGGCGGTCACCTCCCAGCGCTCCCTCCGGTACGACGCGCGCGGCCCGGCCACGGCCAGCGCCAGGCAGCAGCCGGCGAACCCGGCCACCAGCACGCCCAGCACGACCGGATGCCCGGTGAACAGCCAGTACGCCGCCACGGTCCCGCCCGCCACCGGGACGGCCAGCATGAGCGCCTGCGCCGTCCACCACCTGACGGCACGCGGATCGGCCTGGTGACGCGGCGGCCTCAACGCCACCCCGGCCGCCCCCGTCCCCGCCTCGGCCCCGATCCCCGCCTGCGCCCCCGCCCGCGCCGCTCGCCGAAGGGGCGGGCGCGGGTCAGGGAAGGTGTCCGGCCGTGGCACCGGATGCTCGTCGTGACGTTCCATGCCACCGACCATGGCGCGGCCGGCGAGCTCGGCGCGTCCGCCGGAGGTCGCGCGGTGTATCGACTTTGGTCGCTGTCCGACCGCCCCCCGACCCCCTAACCTCGGGACATGTGAGCGACCACCACGAATACCGCTGGGCCCTGCCGTCCGTCCTCCTGGGCGACGGCTCCGCCGGGCGGCCCGTGCGACGCTCCACCCGCGACTGGATCGTGGACATCCTCATGTTCCTGGCCGCGTGCGGCATCACGCTGATGACGGCGCCCGAGCTGGAGGGCATACCGCGGGCGCTGGTGGTGACCGAGCAGGTCGCCGGGGTGCTGTCGTGCGTGGCGGTGTGGCTGCGCCGCCGGTGGCCGGTGGGATTGGCCGTGGTGACCGGGGTGCTGTCGACGTACCTGCTGATGGTCGGCGGCGCGTCCGTGGTGGGGTTGTTCACGGTGGCGGTGCACCGGCCGTTCAAGGTGTCGGGGCTGGTCGCCGTGCTCGGCTTGGTGACGACCGCCCCGTACGCGCTGCTCCGGCCCGATCCCGAGCTGGGGCCGGCCGGGACGGCGACGCTGAGCGTGGCGATCCTGCTGACGGTGTTCGCCTGGGGCGTGGTCGTACGGGCCCGGCGGCAGCTCGTCTGGTCGTTACGGCAGCGCGCGGTCATCGCGGCCGGCGAGGCCAAACGGCTCGAACGCGAGCGGATCGCCCGCGAGATGCACGACGTGCTGGCCCACCGCATCTCCATGCTGAGCCTGCACGCGGGCGCGCTGGAGTTCCGGCCCGGCGCGCCGCCCGAGGAGATCTCCCGAGCCGCCGGCGCCATCCGCGACAGCGCCCACCAGGCGCTCCAGGATCTGCGCGAGGTGATCGGCGTGCTGCGCCACCCGTCCTCCTCCGGCGACGAGAACGGTCCCGTGCCCCTTCCGCCCCAGCCCACGCTGGCCGACCTGCGTTCCCTGGTCGAGGAGTGCCGGCAGGCGGGCATGAAGGTGTCCTTCACGATGAACGGGTTCGACGGGGACGCGACCCGGGCCGCCGGCGGGGGAGGGGGCGCGGTGCCGGACGCGCTCGGCCGTACCGTCTACCGGGTCGTCCAGGAGGCGCTCACCAACGCGCGCAAGCACGCGGGCGGCGCGCCGGTGGGCGTGACCGTCGCAGGTCGGCCCGGCGACGGGGTGACGGTCGAGGTGCGCAACGCGGTGTGGGCCCGGCAGAGCCCGCGCCTCCCGGGAGCGGGAGCGGGGCTCATCGGGCTCACCGAGCGGGTCGGGCTGGCGGGTGGCCGGCTGGAGTTCGGGTCGGTGGCAGGGGGCGACTTCCGCCTGCACGCGTGGCTGCCGTGGGCGTCGTGACCGTCGTCCGGGATCGTGACGACGTGCCGTTTGGGTCGCGGCCGTGAGGGAGGAAGGGGCTGGTGTGAGGGTGGAATCGGTGGCCGTGGTGGGCGTTCGGACGGGTGGCGGGGGCCGGTCATGATGGACCCCATGACGATCAAGGTGCTCATCGTGGACGACGATCCGCTCGTCCGGGCGGGACTGGCGATGATCCTCGGCGGCGCGGACGACATCCGCATCGTCGGTGAGGCCGGTGACGGGTCCCAGGTGCCGCCTCTGGTCGCCGAGCACCGTCCCGACGTGGTCCTCATGGACATCCGCATGCCGGACGTCGACGGCCTCGCCGCCACCGAGGCGCTGCGCGCCACCAGGGAGCCGCCCGAGGTCGTGGTCCTGACGACGTTCCACGCCGACGCCCAGGTGCTGCGGGCGTTGCGGGCCGGGGCGGCGGGATTCCTGCTGAAGGACATCGCGCCCGCCGAGCTGGTCGGGGCGATCCGGAAGGTGTCGGCGGGGGAGCCGATCCTGTCGCCGGCGGTGACCCGGCAGCTCATCACCCACGTGTCGGGCGGCGGCGCCGAGAGCCGCGCCGGACGGGCCCGGGCGCTGCTCGACCGGTTGAGCGAGCGCGAGGGGGAGGTGGCGACGGCCGTCGGTCAGGGCCGGTCCAACGCCGAGATCGGGGCCGAGCTGTACATGAGCGTCGCCACGGTCAAGGCGCACGTCTCGCGCATCCTCACCAAGCTGGGGCTCAACAACCGGGTGCAGATCGCCCTGCTGGTCCACGACGCCGGGTCGGGGGAGCACCGGGGCGGGTAGCCGGACGTGACCGCGCCTGGGGAGTGGTGCGGGGCCGGCCGTCCAGGGTGGGTCAGGCTTCCAGCATGCGTTCCAGTGTGCCGCGGTGCATGACCAGGTCGTCCGGGTCGTCCGGCATGGGCTGCTCGCCGAAGTGGACGCGGCGTCGCCACACCCGGGCCATGATCACCCCGTGCCTGAGCGCCGCGTACGTCAGGTGGAAGTCCATGTTCGCCGGCGTGTGACCCGTCAGCGCCTGGTACGTGCGGCACACGTCGTCCCCGCGCATGAAGTCCGGCAGCCCCGGCAGGCCGATCGCCTCCGTGAGGTCCTGGAAGAACCGGTGCAGGAAGATCATCCAGGCCAGGTCCAGCTCGCGCGGCCCCACGGCGGCCATCTCCCAGTCGAGCACGGCGACCGGCCGGAAGTCCCGGTACATCACGTTCCCGATGCGGGCGTCGCCCCAGGTGAGGACGTCGGGGCCCGGGTCGTCCGGCCAGTGCGCCTCCAGCCAGCCGAAGGCGCGCTCCAGCAGCGGGATCGGGTGGTCACCGTGCGCCCACGCGTAGTAGGCGCGCTGCGCGTCCACATGCGCCCGCAGCCCGCCGCCCCGCACGCCGCCTCCCCCCTCGTCGCCGGCGAAGCCCTCCCCGCCGTACGAGGGCCGCTCCCCGTCGCCCGGGGCCCGCTCGTCGCCGTACGAGGGCCGCTCGTCCGCGCGTGTGGGCCGTGCGCCGGTGGGGGACAGGACCGAGAGGTCCTCGCGGGTGAACGGCGCGTCGTGCAGCGCGGCGAGGAGCCGTATCGTCGCGTCCTGCAGGACGCGCCGCCGTCCTGGCGGCGCGTCGAGCAGCCACCCCTCGAACGTGTACGGCATGACGTCCGGCGGCACGTCACCGTCCTCCCGCTCCATGACGAAGAACGGCGTGCCCAGCGGCGCCGGGTCCGGCTCGAACCACAGCGCCCTCGGCGCCGGGATCCCGGCCCGGTCCCGGGCCAGCCGCATCACCTCGAACTGGGCCCCCAGGTCATAACGGGGGAAGACGGGTACCGCCTCGGCCGCCGGCGCCAGCCGGGCCACGCACCGTGCGTGTCGCCGGCCCGGCCAGGAGGCGGTGAAGAAGACCGTCTCGCTGGACATGCCGTTGGCCGCGGGCCGCGACAGCTCCGACACGTCAACCGGGCCGCCGGTGCGGCCGGCCAGCCAGGACGCCATCCGGTCGCGGAGCCGGCCCAGGTCACGGGTGGACGTCCGCATCTCCTCCGTCACGGCGGCCTCCTCGGGTGAGTTCCGGTCCCGCCCCAGTGGTATACCCCTAGCAAGCGCTTGTCCACGTGGGGCGAGCGTTACGGTCAGGTACGGGGCAGCCGTACCCTTGTCTGAAAGGGCATGTCACGAAGGGACAGTGGGATGAGCTCAGCGGGTGAAGGCCTGTCTCGCCCGCTTCCCGAGCCGGTGCGGCTGAACGTCGTCGACCTGGCAGCCCAGGTCCTCGGCTCGATGCCCGCTGCGTCCGTGCCGGCCCCGTTGCGGGGCATCGCCAAGTTCGACCCGCGCAAGCGCGCCCGTCTGGGCAGCGCCCCCATCGCCGCGCAGCTGGAGAACGACAAGGAGTTCCGCGAGCTGGTCGCCGAGTCGGTCGCGGCGGGCTGGCCGGAGCTGGCCGCCTCGCTGGTGGACGGCCACGTGCCGCCCGCCGCCGACCCCGTGCTCGTGGCGGCCGCCGCCTACCTCACCCGCCCGCCCGGCTGGGCCGACATGGTTGAGGCGGCCCGCGCCGACCTCGAACGCTCCGCCGTGGCCGCCGAGGGGTCCGAGCGCGAGGAGGTCGTGTCCCGGCTGCGCGAGCAGCTCGCCGCCCAGAAGAGCGCCGCCAAGGAGGAGACCGACCGGCTGCGCGAGCAGCTCAAGGCCGCCCGCACGGAGAACTCCGACCTGCGCCGCCGCCTCCATGAGGCCCGGGAGAAGTCCAGGGAGGCGCAGCGGCGCGCCGAGGAGATGGAGCAGCTCGCCGAGGAGGCGCGGTCGACGGCCTCGGCGGCGGGCAGCGCGGGCGAGGCCGAGCTGCGGCGGTTGCGCGAGCGGCTGGCCGACGCCGAGAAACAGCTCGAAGCCTCGCGCCGGGCCGCCCGCGAGGGCCGCAGCATCGAGGACGCCCGCATCCGGGTGCTGCTCGACGCCCTTCAGGACGCCTCCGCCGGGCTGCGCAGGGAGCTGGCCCTGCCCACCATGATCAGCAGGCCCGCCGACTCGGTGGCGGCCGTCACCGGCGAGCGTCCCAGCGTGCGCGGAGTGCCGGCCCGCGCGCTGGCCGACGACGACCCGCAGCTCCTCGACCAGCTCCTCGCGCTGCCCCAGGTCCACCTGATCATCGACGGCTACAACGTGACCAAGGCCGGCTACGGCACCCTCACGCTGGCCGACCAGCGCAACCGGCTCATGACCGGGCTCGGCGGGCTCGTCGCGCAGACCCGCGTCGAGGTGACCGTGGTCTTCGACGGGGCCGAGCTGAACGCGCCGGTCCAGGTGGTGGCGCCGCGCGGGGTGCGCGTGCTGTTCAGCGCGCCGGGGGAGATCGCCGACGACCTCATCCGCCAGCTCGTCCGCGCCGAGCCGCCCGGCCGGGCCATCGCCGTGGTGTCCTCCGACCGCGAGGTGGCCGAATCCGTCCGCAGGATGGGCGCCCGCCCCGTACCGTCGGCACTGCTGCTCCGCAGGCTGGGCCGCGCGTAGACCGCAGGCTGGGCCGCGCGTAGCCCGCGGGCCGGACCTTGTGTAGGGCGCGATCCGGACGTAGCGGCCGGACGGCAAAGCGACGGTATAAGGAATCTGGCGTTTAGGTGAGATCAACACCTTAACTTCTGTACTATTTCGCCCCAGGTATGATCCCTTGGAGGCGACGCTGTGAGTTTGGGCCGGGTGCCGATGGTCGCGTGTCTCGCGATCGGGTTGCTGCTTTCGCCGACAGGTGGAGCCCAGGCCGCGCCGAAGCCCACGATCAAGCAGGCCAAGGCGAAGCTCGCCAAGCTCAACGACAAGGCCGACAAGGTCGTCGACCGCTACAACACGGCGACCGAGAACCACAAGAAGGCCCAGTCCGCCTACACCGAGCTCAACGACAGCTACAAGCGCAAGCTCGCGACCGTGGCCGACCTGCGCGAGCAGGTGATCTCGATGGCCGTCAACAGCTACAAGCTGGGCCGCGACGTCACCTCCATGCCCGGCGTGATCGGCTCCGACGATCCCATGAACACCCTGGGCAGCCTCGCCCTGGCCGACCAGGTGACCCGGGAGCGCGCTGACAAGCTCACCGCCTTCGACCGGGAGAACCGCGGCCTCAACGCCGAGCGTGACAAGGCCGAGGAGGCCCTGGCCGCCGCCGACAAGGAGCGCGACGCGGTCCGCAAGGAACGCGCCGAGGTCCTCAAGCTCATCGCCCAGCAGAAGAAGCTGCTCGACCGGCTCGGCGCCTACCGGGTGGGCGACCCGAACAGCACCGGCATCAAGTACACCGGCGCGGCCTCGGGCAACGCGGCGGCCGTGCTCCGGTTCGCGTACTCGCAGGTGGGCAAGCCGTACGTGTTCGGCGGCACGGGCCCCGGCGGCTGGGACTGCTCGGGGCTGACGCAGGCGTCGTGGCGCGCGGCCGGCGTCTCGCTGCCGCGCACCACCTGGCAGCAGTGGGCGTGGGGCGCCTCGCGCAGGGTGGCGCTGAACGCGCTCCAGCCTGGGGACCTCATCTTCAGCTCGGGACTCGGCCACGTGAGCATCTACGCGGGCAACGGCCAGATCGTTCACGCGCCGCAGACGGGCGACGTCGTCAAGGTCGCCACCCTCTCCTCGTACGGCGGCGCCCTCGTCGGCGCCATCCGCCCGTAGCGCGCCACGCGGCGGGTCCTCTCACCCTGAACCGAAGGCACTGCCTCGCTGTGGCGAGGCAGTGTAGCGGCCGCGCGCGCGTCTCGTGACGGGAACGCGAGTGAAGAACTGAAGCAGGCCGTGACCGGTCATGGTCACGTGGCCTGTTGTCCCGCCGGGGACAAACCTGACAAATGTGACGAAAGAGTCCTGACAGACGCCTGATTCGTCAATTGTGAGCAGAGTCACATTTGCGTAACGAATCATGGTGGCTAGCTGCGAGTCGTCACTTTACTGACACCTTATGGCGATCTTTACAGCTTGACCCGCGCTTTGCCGTTCCATGACATCTCCGCGTAACTTCTGGCGTCGCGGCGAACAAGCCATGGCGCCGCGAACCAACATCGGTCCCCCCGATGTGGACGAGATAGCAATCCATCGGTCGCCGCCGTAAATATCCGTACTTGTTGCGGTGGTGGCCTGCCGAGTCCGTGCAGCCAGGAGGCACGGAGCCGGGGACCCAGCGATCCCGAGCGGGATCAGGGGTGAATCGGCGCGTAACGCGCGCCGTAGGGCGACTTCCAGGCCCGAATCCGTCAGCTAACCCGGTAGGCGTTCGTGGAAGATCCAAGGAGAAATCCTGTCTACCCACTCGCACAACCCCCGTCTGTCCCGAATCGCCCTGAGCGGCGTCGCTCTCACCATGACCGTGACGGCCGGAGGTCTGGTCCTCCATGCTCCGGCGGCCCAGGCGGCAGGGACGACGAGCACCACGGCCGGTCTTTCCACGGTTTCGGCGGGCACGGCCGCCGCGTCCGTGAAGACGGCGGCCGGCAAGACGGCGAAGGCCTCCAAGGCCGTCCGGCAGCAGGCGAAGGCCCATACGGCCGTCGCCGTCGCCAAGGCGCAGATCGGTGACCCGTACCGTTACGGCGGCACCGGCCCTGGCGCGTTCGACTGCTCCGGACTGGTCCAGTACGCCTGGAAGAAGGCCGGCGTGAGCATTCCCCGCGTGACGAACAGCCAGTACGCACGCATCAAGAAGAAGGTCTCCTGGAAGAACCTCCAGCCGGGTGACCTGATGTTCTTCCGGGGGCTCGGTCACGTGGGCATGTACGTCGGCCACGGCAAGATGGTCCATTCGCCGCGGACAGGTCTGACGGTACGCGTCGAGAAGATCAGCGGATGGCGCAAGTCGTCGTTCGTGGGGGCGGTACGTCCCGGCCTGTGAGCACGCACGAAGACCCCGTCCCGGGTTGGGGACGGGGTCTTCGCGCGTTCGGGAAAGAACAGCGGGCGGGTGTCCGGGTACGATCGGACAGCGTGTCCGCCCGGGTGAGTCGTCGAGCCGTGCTGGCGGGGGTGGCGCCGCTGCTCGCGCTGGCCGCCGCGTCCTCGCCGGCCCGTGAGGCCCTTCAGGCGGATCGGGCCGATCGGCCCGATCGGGACGTCAGGCTCGGCGGGACGGGGGGCGAGCCGTGGCCCGGCGAGACGCGGGCGGCACGGGGCGCCCGATCACTCGTGCTGGGACACCGGGCCGATCCGAGCCTGCTCCAGGATCTCGCGCGCCGGGCCGACACCGCGGCGGAGCGCGTCTCCGGCGTTCTCCGCGTGTCCGTGCGACCCCTCGTGCTCGTGCCCGCCTCCGCCGCCGAGGCCGCGCGCCTGGCCGGCGTGGCGGACGTCGAGGGGCTGGCCGCCGTGGCCGACGGGAGCCGCGTCATCGTGGTCCCCGGCGCGTTCGACCGCCTCACCCCCACCGGCCGCGACGTCGTGCTCACCCACGAGCTCACCCACGTCGCCGCCGGCACCGGCGGGCTGCCGCCGTGGCTGTACGAGGGATTCGCCGACTACGTCGCCTACCGCGACGCCGGCCTGAGCGTGCCGGTGGCCGCCGCCGAGCTGGCCGCGGAGGTCCGGGCGTCGCGGCCGCCGCGCCGGCTGCCCGAGCCCGGCGATTTCGCGCCCGGCTCGGCCCGGCTGGCGGCGGTCTACCAGGAGGCGTGGCTCGCCTGCCGGTACGTCGCCGAGCGGCGTGGGGAGGACACGCTGGTGAGGCTCTACCGTGATGCCAGGACGCGGGGCGCCGCCCGCGCGCTGGCCGCCGCCGGACTCCCGGCCGCGCGGCTGACGGCGGGGTGGCGCGCGTACGTGCGTGAGAAGCTGGCGTAGGGGGATCATGTGACGAACGACGGCCAGGTGGGGGACGCGGCCCGCGGGGCGGACGCGCCCGGCACCGACGCGCCCGGCACCGACGCGCCCGGCACCGACGCGCCCGGCACCGACGCGCCCGGCACCGACGCGACTCCGGGCGACAGCG